>JBGQDL010000011.1:0-46530 GCA_041495865.1 Thermoanaerobaculia bacterium
CTTGTACTGATTGACGCTGCGATCCGTCGCGATGACCCAGGCCTTGAACTCGGCGGTTCCCGACGGCAACTCGATCTCGCCGTCGAAGCTCCCGCCGCCCGATTTGCGGCCGAAGTCGAAGGTGCGCCGGAAGACCTCGATGTCGTTTCTGCGCAACATCACGTAGCCCTGCGGCGCGGGCACGGTCACGGCGATGTGCAGCCGGACACGAGACGGCGTCGGCACCGCTGGCGGTGCTTCCAATTTCGGCGCCACGGTCGCCGGCTCCGCGGCGGCCGTCGGCACGACGGCGGGCTTCGACGCCGCTTTCATCGACCGAATCCGCTCCGCAGCCTTTTTCCCGGAGGCCTTCCCCTGCCTCGCGACTTCCGCCAGAGCCGCGGCCCTGAGCTCGTTTGCCTCCGCGGAATCGGGTACGAGGGCCAGAGCTGCGTCCGCTTCCGCGACGACGCGGGAATAGTCCTTCGCTTCGCGGGCCTCGCGGGCGGCCGCGAGGCGCGCGCCGGCCTCCGCCACGCGGCGGTCCTCATCCTCCTTCTTGGCGATCGCGGCGTCGGCCTTCTCGAGGGCCGCGCGCGCCGCGACGGAGTTGGGAGCCTGCCGGACCAGCTCGACGAAAGCGGCTCGCGCTTCCGCAGGTCGGCCCTGCGCCAGCATCCGGGATCCGTCGACGAGGAGCTTCTTTCGCGCGAGCGTGTCCCGCTCCGCCACCTCGTCGGGGGCCTTTCCCGCGATTGCGCAGCTGCGCTGCGCGAGGACGCCCACGACCGCGGCCGCCAGGAGGACGGCGCTGGCGAGGACGAGGTACACGAAGGGGCGGTTGACCTCGCGCTTCAGGATCTCGGGCGCCTTCTCGCCGGCCTGCAGGCCGGCGCCGAGGTTCGCCGCGCCTGTCGGGGCGGCTCCGGGGCGCGGCGGAATCGGAGTCGTCGCGACCGGACCCGTGATGTCGCGGCCGGGCGCATGGGCAGGGCCCGCGGGGCGGCCCATGGGCGACCGGGCGGGAGGCCCTGCGACCGGGCGCATCGGCTGGATCGGCTCGGTGATGTCCCTGGCCGGTTTGGCGGCGGGGGGCACGGTTTGGGAGGGCGGCGGAGACACCTCGCTGGCCGGAGTGGGAGGGCCCTCCCGCGGCTCGTCCGGCGGAGCGCCGGGCGCCACGGAGCCAGGAAGAGGCTGAATCGTTTGAATCCTCTCGGTGACCTGGGCGAGCGGGTCGTTCGCGGGCAAGACCGGGGCCCGCGGGCGCTCCGGTGGCCCGATGCGACCCTGGTCGCTCCCGGTCGCCGGCTTGGGGACCCGCGGCAGGTCGGAGACGAGAGTCCCCGGGGACGAGGCCTGAGGCGCGGGAGGGGCAGGCTCGTCCTCAGCCTTCGCGGAATCCATCCTCAAGGCGCCCGTGTCGAGCTTCCATTCGGGACCCGAAAACCCGCGGCTCGGCGCCGGCGGCATCGCGGCCAGGGACGGGTCGAGATCGCTCCGCGGGCGGCGGGAGAGGTCCTCGAGGGACGTCGTTCCACCGCCAAGGGGTCCGGCCACCGCTCCGGGACGCGGGAGCGGCATGTCGGGCACCGCGGTCTTCGCCGCGGCCGGAGGGCTCTCCTTGGATTCGATCGCGGACACCGACCCGAGCCGCTCGGCCTGCGCCACCATTTCGCCCAGGCCCTTCAGCATCTCCATCTCGGCGTTCCGCGCACGGAACTCGGAAAGGGCCTGTACGAAGTCCTTTCCGCTCTGGAAGCGGTCCACGGGATCCTTCGCGAGCGAGCGCGCGAGGATCGGGTTGAACTCGGCGGGGATCGCTGCGTCGTACATCTGCGGAGACGGATACTCCTCGTGGACGATCTTGTAGGAAATCGACGTGAGGTTGTCGCCGGCGAACGGCTTCTTCTTCGTGAGGAGCTCGTACAGGACGACGCCGAGCGAGAACAGGTCGCTGCGCCCGTCCACGACTTCGCCCGCCACCTGCTCGGGCGACATGTAGTTCGGCGTGCCGAGGAACTGTCCGGTCGCGGTGAGACTCGAGCTCTCCATTTTCGCGATCCCGAAGTCCGTGATCTTCACGGTGCCGTCGGTCGTGAGGATGATGTTGGCCGGCTTCACGTCGCGGTGGACAATGCCCCGGCGGTGCGCGTAGTCGAGAGCGTCCCCGACGGAAATCACGATCTCGGCGATCCGGTCGTACGAGAACGAGACCTTGTCCTTCAGGAGCTGTTTGAGATTCTTCCCCTCGACGTACTCCATCGCGATGAACGAGGTCCCCGTCTCGACCTCCTCGCCGACGTCGTGGATCGTCACGATGTTCGGGTGGGACAGAGTTCCCGCCGCCTGCGCCTCGCGGAGGAACCGCTCGGCGAACTCCCGCGTTTCCGCGTCGTCCTGGCCGCTGGCCCGGATCGTCTTCAGCGCGACACGGCGACCGATGACAGGATCGCGCCCGAGGAAGACGACACCCATCGCACCCTTGCCCAGCTCGCTCTCCACCTCATAGCGTGCGAATTTTCTGGGCAGACTGGACGATCCCGGTTCGGGCGGCAGACGACCTCCGTGCCTGCATCGTCGCGCAGGCGACCCCGGGGGAGATCCCCGGAATCCCGAAATTCTAACAGCCGCACGGCGGAGCGCCCGCAGGGCCGCGCGCGCCATGTCCTGTTCCTGCGCAATCTCGCGCCGGCGAAAAGAACCCGCCGCGCCTGAAGGCCAGCGCCTATAATTCCGACCCCGAAACGAAATTCCGGAGGGCCCCGAATGAAGGTCTATCCCGCTTCCGCCATCCACAACGTCGCCGTCGTCGGCCACAACGGCGTCGGCAAAACGACGCTCGTTTCCGCCCTCCTGCACGAGGCTGGCGCGACGCCGCGGTTCGGGCGCGTGGAGGACGGCAACGCGCCGACCGACTTCGACCCGGAGGAGATCGAGCGGAAAATCTCGATCTCGCTCGCGGTCGCGTCGCTCGAGTGGAAGAAGAAAAAGGTCAACCTCATCGATACGCCTGGCTACGGGATCTTCGTGTCCGAGATGATCTGCGGTCTGAAGGCCGCGGACGCCGCGCTCCTCGTCGTCGACGCCGTCGCGGGGGTCGAGGTCCAGACGGAAAAGGCCTGGAAGCTCTGCGACGAGCTCGGCCTCTCCCGCCTCGTCGTCGTGAACCGGATGGACCGCGAGAACGCGGACGGCGGCCGCGTCATGGAGCAGCTTTCCCGCAAGTTCGGCCGATCCTGCGTCTGCATCGAGGCCCCCATCGGACGCGAGAAGTCCTTTCGGGGTGTCATCGACCTCGTGGCCATGGAGGGTTACCTCACGGACGCCGGCGGCAAGACGGCGCCGGCTCCCGTCCCCGACGAGTTCGCGAAGGATGCCGCGACCCTGCACGAGTCGCTCGTCGAGATGGTCGCCGAGGGCGACGACAAGCTCATGGAGACGTTCTTCGCGCAGGGCAACCTCACCGAGGAGCAGATGAAGCCCGCCCTCCGGATGGCCATACGCGATCGCAAGATCACCCCGGTCCTGTTCGCCGCGAGCGGGGACCACGAGACCGGGGTCGAGAAGCTCCTCGACGAAATCGTCGACCTGCTGCCGGCGGCCGATTCCTTCCAGACCGTCGCCCGCAACAAGACCGGAGCCAGCGAGGCCCTCGCCGCCGACGCGGCCGGCCCCGCCGCCGCGTTCGTCTTCAAGACGATCTCCGACCCTTTCGCGGGGCGCCTGACGCTGTTTCGGGTCGTTTCGGGCACGTTCAGGAGCGACGGCACCTACTGGAACGCGTCGCGCGAGACGCCCGAGCGCTTCGGCCCCGTCTTCTCGCCCCTCGGCAAGACGATGCAGAACCTTCCCGAGATCCCCGCGGGCGACATCGGTGGCATCGCCAAGCTCAAGGAGACGCTCACGGGCGACTCCCTCTCCGCGAAGGAGAAGCCTTTCGTCTTCGCGCCTCCGGCCTTTCCCGAGCCCGCGATCGCCTTCGCGATCGAGCCGAAGTCCAAGGGCGACGAGGACAAGATCTCGGTCGCGCTCCACAAGCTCATCGAGGAGGACCCGTCCCTCCACTTCTCGCGCGACGCCGACACGCACGAGTTCCTCCTCGCGGGCGCGGGGCAGCTCCACGTCGAGATCGCGGTCGCCCGCATGAAGAGAAAGAGCGGCGTCGAGGTCATCCTTCACCCGCCCAAGGTCCCATACCGCGAGACGATCACCCGTCCCGCCGAAGGGCACGGACGCCACAAGAAACAGACGGGCGGCCACGGTCAGTTCGCCGACTGCAAGATCCGCATCAAACCCCTCGCGCGCGGCGAGGACTTCGAGTTCGTCGACGACCTTTACGGCGGCTCGATTCCGCGCAACTACGTGCCCGCGGTCGAAAAGGGCATTCAGGACGTGCGCAAGCGGGGTTTCCTCGCCGGATTCCCGATGGTGGATTTCAGAGTGGAGCTCTACGACGGCCAGTACCACGACGTCGACTCGTCGGAGATGGCTTTCAAGATCGCGGGCTCGCTGGCTTACAAGGACGCCATGGAGAAGGCCAAGCCGACGATCCTCGAGCCGATCATGAAGATCGCGATCCGGGCGCCGCAGGAGTACATGGGCGACCTCATGGGCGACCTCACGTCGCGCCGCGGCCGGCCCGCGGGCATGGACCAGGAGGGCGAGGACTCGATCATCCACGCCGAAGCGCCTCTCGCCGAGATGATCTCGTACGGGTCGATCCTCAGGGCCATCACGCAGGGGCGGGGCTCATTCCACATGGAGATGGGCCGCTACGAGGAGGTTCCGCGTCCGCTGCAGGACAAGCTCATCGCCGAGCACTCGAAGCACCGCAAGGTGGAGGTCGTCGAGGAGTAGCAATCTCTCGCCCCGTAGGACGCGCCGCGGCCAACCTCGTGGCGTCTTCTTTTCGACTCCTCGATGTCTGAGGTATCCTCCGCCAGGGCAAACCCAGACGGCACCTTTGAGAAACCCTACGGGCCTGGGGTCAAATGGTCCTACGAGCGTGGCGTTGATTTCAACTTCGAGCATCCACAATCGCCATCGAAAGTGGACCGTGTGGTCGTGATGGGCGTCGTGCAGAACTTTTCTCGTAGGTAGCATTTCAAGAGAAAGTGCTTTACAAAACCGTCTCGACGATGCGGGAGGCGCTAGATTAGGTTGTTGGATATCGCATCATCGGTTGTACGCTTTCAAGGATGGTTGCATGACAGTCATAAGACCTCCCGGTTCTTTCACGTCGTACACTGGGTCCTCGCAGCCCACCCCCGAATGGCTCGGGCCCACGGTCTGGCTAACCGTGATTCTCGCTTTGATCGCCTGGGGCACAGTTTCCACCTTCGCATTGTTGAGCTCGCTATTCTTCTCCGCTGCCGCAGGTTTGATCATTGGTTGGATCCGGCAGGCCGTTAGTCGAAGAAGCCGCTTCGGCGAATCCTTCATTTCCGCATTGCTTGGCGGGAGCCTTACCCGAGATCCCTCGCGTCTCGTCTTTCTGGATCTGTTTGTACGGACGCTGGCCGCTTACGCCGTCGGTCTTGTATTTGCAAAGTTCGGCATCATGAATGCCGATGCGTCTAACCCACTACTAACCCTAGTGATAGCTGGTGCGGGGGGCGGACCTGACACCTCTAGAATGCTATTCATGGCAATACTCTTGTTGCTGGTCGCAATGCTCATAGGCGCGTGTGTCGTCATGGCGATTGGAAGCTGGGCAGGCATTGTGTTGAAGGTGTATCTCTTTGACGCGAGTGCCATCGCTAAACTCGCTGCCATCGGCGCGACCAAGGGGGCTCTCAAGGATGCGGTGATTGCACAACAGGAATACGGAAACTGGCGCATTAAACTCGGTCGCAGTGCCGCAAAGGGCGCAGTTACCGGCGTTTTGGTAGGAATGTTATTGATTATCGTCGGCTTGAACCCATGAGGTCCGCGGTACTAGAGTTTACGTCATTTTGCAGGAGCGCTCTAGCGATTCACATTCCAAGCCGTCGCCTGAGCGCATTCAGGACTCGCTTGGGTGCGCTCGTTCGGACGGTTCACGATCATTCGAGGCGAGGAGCGCGAGATCAAACGTCTGGGCACGCCGCGAATCGGGCGAGGAAGAAGTCCTGAGGGAGCACGTTTAGCGCAGGCGCGTGATTCCGGGATAACCGTCGAACCCCGCGTCGAAGGTCAGAATCTCGCCCACGCCCTGCTCTTCCATGACGGCGAGGTGCAGGGCGTCGCGCGCCGAGAGCTTCCGGCGCGCGAGGACGATTGTCTTCGCGCGGCCGACGGTCGAGGCCTGAACCGGGAACACCTCGTCAACGACCCCGAGGAGGGCGTCAAACGCCGGCTGGATCATCTCCCGCCGGTCGATTGCCACATACCGGTGAAGGATTTCCTGCAGGACCTCGACGTCCGACACGAGGCGGCGTCTTTCGGCGATGAGCCCTTCGACGATGCGCTGCGCGTCCACCTTGCGGGGATGCGGTGCCCCGACAAGGTACATCGGGATGTTCGAATCGACGAAGATCACTCGTCGGATCCGTAACCCTTCTCGATCTCGGCGAGCATCTGCCCGATGTCCGCGGTCGGGCCCTGGTGGCGCACGGCCCGGCGGATCGCGGCGATCTTGTCCGCGACGTCTCCGAGCGGCTCCTTCCGGCGCGCTTCACGCAGGGCGCCGCGCACCCATTCCGCAACCGTCATGCGCTTCGCGCGCGCCGCGCGCTGGATCTCGCGGATTTCCGGCTCATCGAGAAGCACCTGAAGACGCTTACTCATCACCATGAGTCTATCAGACTTCTTATGCGACTTCTACCAGAGCCCGCGGAACCCTCCGCCGGCTGCTCTGTGCGCTGCGGCTTTTGCCCTGATCAGCCCGCATCATGGCGCCGGACGGCCTCCAGGGTGGACGCTTGAGGAGAGGTCCGCCCATGCCAGTTCGGGAGACGATCGCCGAAGGTGAGATCCTCGGAAGGCTGTTCAGCAACGAGCCGGGCCGGGCGGGGGCGCCCATCTCCTCCGCGCCCGAGACGCTCTGGGAGTCGCGCTTCGCGCAACGCATGCAGGGCATCAGGGCCTCGATGATCCGTGAGCTTCTCAAGCTCACGGAGAAGCCCGAAATCATCTCCTTCGCCGGCGGGCTGCCGGCACCCGAGGTTTTTCCGGTGGAGGAGGTGCGCTCGGCAACCGACCGTGTCCTGAAGGACCACGGGACGACGGCGCTCCAGTACACGACGACCGAGGGCTACCGGCCGCTCCGCGAGCTCCTCGTCCGCCACATGACGCGCTACGGCGTCGAGGTCAAGCCCGAGAACGTCCTCGTGACGTCCGGCTCGCAGCAGGCGCTCGACCTGATCGGGAAGCTCCTGATCAACCCGGGCGATCGTGTCCTGACCGAGGCACCGACGTACCTCGGGGCCCTGCAGGCTTTCAACGCGTATCAGGCGGAGTACCTCCCCGTGCCGATCGACGACGACGGGATGGACATCGACGCCCTCGAGGAGCAGCTGAGGGGCGGCCCGAAGTTCGTCTACGCGCTTCCGAACTTCCAGAACCCCGCGGGCGTCACCCTGAGCCTCGCGCGACGGCGGCGTCTCGTCGAACGCGCGGCCCATTACGGGATCCCGATCGTCGAGGACGATCCTTACGGCCAGCTCCGGTACGAGGGCGAGCACCTCCCGCCGCTCGTGAAGCTCGACGCCGAGACGCACAGGTGCGCGAACGGCGAGCGCGCCTTCACGGGAAACGTCCTCTACCTCTCGACCCTTTCGAAGACGCTCGCGCCCGGTCTGAGAGTCGCGTGGGTCGTCGCGCCCGAGGCCGTCATCTCGAAGCTCGTCCAGATCAAGCAGGGCGCGGACCTCCACACCTCGACCCTCTGCCAGCACGTGGCGTACGAAGTCGCAAGGGGCGGTTTCCTCGACCAGCATGTCCGCCGCATTCGGGCGGTCTACGGCGAGCGCCGCGATGCGATGCTCCGCGCGCTCGACCGCCACGCCCCGCCGGGCATGAGATGGACGAGGCCGGGCGGCGGGCTTTTCCTATGGGCGACGCTCCCGGAGGGCTTCGACACCCTCGAGCTCCTCGACGAGGCGATCGCCGAGAAGGTCGCGTTCGTCCCAGGCGCCGCGTTCTACCCCTGCGGCGGCGGCGAGCGGACGATGCGCCTGAACTTCTCCTACGCGCCGCCCGACGTCATCGACGAGGGGATCAAGCGGCTCGCGCGGGTCATCCGGAGGAAGAAAACCTAGGCCCCGTGGATCCCCTGCGTGGATCCCGCGATGAAGTCGTGGAGAACCTTCACGTCTTCCGACGTCGCGGCAAGCGCGTCGAGGCCCGCGAGGAGGGCGGCCCTGTCGTGGCGATGCTTGTGGAGGACGCGGTAGGCCTTCTGAAGTGCGGCGACACGCTCCTTCGAGAACCCCTTGCGTTCCAGCCCCACGCTGTTCACCTTCCACGCCCTCACGTCGCGATCCGAGGAGCTCCAGAGGAAGGGCAGGACGTCGTGGTTCATGCCCGCGAACGCTCCCACGAAGGCATGCCGGCCGACCCTCAGAAACTGCCGGACGGCGGCGAAGGCCCCGAGGACGACGTCGTCCTCGACGACGCAGTGGCCGGCAAGGGAGGCGCCGTTCGCGAAGACCGTCCGGCTCCCGACGACGCAGTCGTGCGCCACGTGCGAATAGGCCATGAAGAGGTTGTCGTCGCCGATGATCGTCGCGCCGTGCCCGGTCACGGTTCCGCGGTGGATCGTGCAGAACTCCCGGAATGTGTTCCGGTGCCCGATCGTCAGCGTCGTCGGCTCGCCCTTGTACTTGAGGTCCTGCGGAGGCCCGCCGATCGCGGCCTGTGGGGAGACGCGGTTGTCCTCGCCGATCGTCGTGGGACCCTCGATCACGGCGTGGGCACCCACCAGCGTGCCCGCGCCGATCGTGACCCGCGCGCCGACGATCGCATAGGGACCGATCTCCGCCATGGGGTGAACGACGGCCGCCGGATCGACGACGGCGGTGGGGTGGACGACCATCAGCGCGCCGCTCCGGAGCGCTCGACGAGGCTGCACATGAGCTCGCCCTCCGCGCAGAGGGCGCCATCCACCCGGGCCTCGGCCCTCATGCGCACGAGGGTCGAACGCACCTGAACGATCTCGGCGACGACCACGAGCTGGTCGCCCGGAAACACGGGACGCCGGAAACGCGCCTTGTCGACACCCGACAGGTACATCAGCTTCGTCTTCGGTTCGGCCTCGCCCGCGAAGAAGAGGCAGCCCGCGACCTGGGCCATGCACTCCAGGATGAGAACGCCGGGCATCACCGGATTCTCGGGGAAGTGTCCCTGGAAGAACGGCTCATTGACGGAGACGTTCTTGAGCCCCGTGACCTTCGAGCCCGCGACGATCGGGCCTGCGGTCATCGAGAGGATTCGATCCACGAGCAGGAACGGATACCGGTGTGGCAGGAGCCGCAGGATCTCCTGGATGTCGGCTCTCGGAACCGGCTGGCTCATGAGTTCCCTCCCTTGAGGAACCCGGCCTTCTCGGCGAGGCGGCGTACGAGGCGCGCCGTTTCGGGCAGCCGGCGAAACTCGATGTGCGACTTCTGGAAAGCGCGGTAGCCGATCGCGGGCGACCCGTGGAGCGCTTCGCCGTCCGGCACGTCCGCGCCGATGCCGCTCTGCGCCTGCACCTTGACGCGGTTGCCGACGGTGATGTGGCCCGCGACGCCCACCTGCCCGCCCAGGACGACGCCGTCCCCGATGACGGCCGAGCCCGCGACGCCGACCTGCGCGCAGAGGACGTCGTGGCGGCCGATCTTCACGTTGTGTCCGACCATCACGAGGTCGTCGATCTTCGTCCCGGATCCGACCGAGGTCGTCTCGAGGGCCGCGCGGTCGATGCACGCGTTCGCGCCGATCTCGACGTCGTCGCCGATCGTCACGCTCCCGATCTGCGGGACCTTCACGAGGCCCTTCTCCGTCGTCGCGTAGCCGAAGCCGTCCGCGCCGAGGACGGCCCCGCTGTGGACCTCGACGCGGTCACCGAGGACGACGTCGTCGTAGAGGACGGCGTGGGGATGCAGCCACGAGAGAGCGCCCACCCGGCACCGCGCCCCCACCACGGCATGGGCTCCCACGATCGCGTTCGCTTCCACGCGCGAGGAGTCCCCCACGACGGCGTAGGGTCCGATCTCCGCCGACGGATCGACGAGAGCCCCCGCGTCGACGACGGCCGTCGCATGAATGCCCGGCCGCGGGGCGCGCGCCGGATGAAAAAGACGGAGAACCGGGATGAGGGCGGCCGAGGGATCGGGCACCTCGATGACGGTCCGCCCCGGGAGGGCGGCCGCCGTCCGCGCGAGGAGCGCGCCGGCGCCGGAGGCGGCCGCCCGCGGCAGCGCCCGTTCCTCGCCCACGAACGAGAGCGCGTCGGCGCCGGCGCCCTCGAGTGAGCGCACGCCGGACAGCAGCCGGTTCCCATCGCCGACGACGCGTCCGCCGCAGGCGGCGGCCACCTCGGCGACGGAGAACGACGCCACGCCCGGCTTACTTCTTCGGCGCGGCCGGGGCGGCCGTCGGGGCCGGCTTGGCGGCGGCGGGCGCCGCGGGCTTGGCGGCGGCAGACGCGGCGGGCTTGGCCGGGGCCGCGATCTGCGAGTTGAACCTCGTGATGACGGCTTCCGTCAGGTCGACGGCCTTGTCATCGGCGAAGAGCAGCCCCGAGTTGAATTTGTTGAAAACCAGGGCGTAGCCCTGCTCGCGCGCAACTTCGTTGATCACGGGCATGATCCGCTTTTCGAGCTCCCCGAGTTCCTTGCGCTGCGACTCTTCCAGCTCGCGCTGCGCGTCGTCCTGGAAGCGCTTCAGGTCGAGAGCCTTCGCCTGATAGTCCTTCTGGAGCTTCTCCATGGCGTCCTCGGAGAGGGACTTGCCCTGGTCCTGGATCTTCTGCTCCATCTCCCGCAGCTCTTTCTGGCGCTTGGCGAGATCGTCCTGCTTGGCCTGCTGGATCTTCTGCACGCGGGCGAGGCTCTCCTTCCCCACGGCGGATTCCTGGACGATCTTCTGGACCTCGATCACGCCGATCTTCCCGACGGGCGAGCTCACGGCGGCGGCGGTCTGGGCGGAGGCGCCGCCGGCGAGAACGCCGAAGGCAAGGGCGCCGGCCGCGAGAGTGACGGTGCGATTCATGGATGGAACTCCTTCGTTGGATTTTGTCTGAGAGGGGACGCCGTCTCCACGGAGGCGGGCATCATACTGGAAATGGCTAGAACGTCGTCCCGATGGAGAACTGGAAGTCCGTCCGGGACTCGCTCTGAATCACCGTGCCCGCGCGGTCCTTGATGTTCTTCGGGTCCAGGTTGATGCCGTAAATGAACCGCAGAGGCGCCTGGAAGATCGGCAGGAAAACACGCATCTCGAGTCCCGAGGAGGTGCGCATCGTCCGCAGGTTCATCGACTGGCCGTCGAGCCAGGCGTTGCCGGCGTCGAAAAAGAGAGCGATCTTGAGGGGGCCCGCCAGGGCATAGACGTATTCGGTGTTGAAAACGAGGAACCGGTCGCCCCCGATGAGCGCCCCGTTGCTCGTGAAGAACGCCCGGTTCGCGCTGTCGATCGGGAAGATCGAGCCGAACTTGAAGCCGCGCACGGAGCGGTCGCCGCCGATGCGGTAGCGCTCGAAGAGCGGGAGCCGGCTGTCCTCGTCCACCTCGTTCGGGTCGCGCTCGCCGCCGTAGGCCCTGAGAAGTCCGAAGTCGAGGTTGAACGCGAGGTTGCCTTTCCTGCCGAAGGGAAGGTACCGGGTGGCGTTCGCGCTGAGCTTGTAGTACGAGAAATTGCCGCCGAGCGGGCCGCCCGCGACCGACAGCGACGCTCCGATCTTCGTTCCACGGTTCGGGTCGAAGGGATCGTTGCGGCTGTCGTACCGGTAGCCGGGAGTGATCGCCGAGGTCTTGCCCAGAAACGTCGCAAAGGCGACCGGCACCGCGCCGCCGCCGGGCGGAACGGGGGGCGGGAAGACCTGATACGTGCTCCGCGTGTCTGTATAGCCGTAGAAGACCGACGCGAGGTCGAACAGACCCAGCCCGTAGCCGAACGAAAGGGTCGCGCCCTTGCTCTGCTGATCGAGGCCGCCCGCGACGTCGCTGTAGTCCAGCGTGCGGCTGAAGATCGACCCGCCGATCGACATCCGCTGATCGAGAAACCACGGCTCGGCGAACGAGATGTCGAAGAAGTTCGAGCGGTTGCCGCGCTGAAACTGCAGGCCGAGCGTGTCGCCTCGCCCGAGAAAGTTCCGGGTGTTGAACTGGAACTGCCCGAAGAGGCCGTCGAGCTGAGAGTAGCCCGCGCCGAACTGCACCTCGTTGCGGTTCGTGTCCGTGCCCTTGATCGAAACGTCGACGGACTTCTTCTCGGGGTTGACGCGGAAGTCCGGGTCCTCCTCGATCTTGAAGTAGCCGAGCTGGGTCACCTTGAACAGGCTCTTCTTGAAGGTCTCCATGTCCATGATGTCGCCTTCGAAGACCTGCAGCTCGCGCCTCAGCACCTTGTCGCGCGTGGTCTTGTTGCCCGTGAACTCGATCCGCCCGAGCCGATACTGGTCGCCCTCGGTGATCTTCACGGCGACATCGACGACGTGCTTCGGCTTCTCGGTGTTCTCGGGGTTCATGAACACGTAGATGTAGCCCCGGCTGCGGTAGGTGGCGTCGATCGCCTTCATCCCGTCCGCGATGACCGCCCGGCTCATCGGCTTCCCCGCCCTGGCGGCGAAGAACCGCTCGAGCAGCTCGGGCCTGAATACCGTGGAGCCCTCGACGGTGACCTTGCCGAAATAGAATTTCTCGCCCTCGACGATCGGAATCGTGATGTTCACCCGGCGGTTGGTCTTCTCGGGCCGCTTCTCTCGTGGGTTCGTCACGAAGACGTCGAGGATCGGGTCCTTGACGACGACGTCTTTGTAGCCGGCGTCCTGATAGAGCTTGCGCAGGCTCTCGACGTCTTCCTCGTAGCCCGCCTGGTTGTACGTGGACTTGCTGTCGAAGAACCGCCACCAGTGCGCCTGCTTCGTCTTGTGGATCGCGTAGCGGAGCTTCGTCTGACCGAAGACCGTGTTGCCCGTGAAGACGATCGACTGGATCTTGATCTTGTCGCCTTCATCCACCAGAAAGACGATTCGCCTCTGGAGGTCGGAGACGTTCTCGGTCGTGGCGTCGATGGCCACCGAGCGGAATCCTTCGGCCTTGTAGGCGTCGACGAGGACCGTCTTTGCCCTCGCGACGTCGCGCAGCGAGACGGGCGCGCCCACCCGGATCTCGGCCTTGCCCTCCTTCAGCTTGTCCTTGAGCTGGGAGGTCGTGAGCTTCTTGTTGCCCCGGAACTCGAGATCCGAGACGGTCGGCCGCTCGACGACGATGGCGACGAGGACGACGCCTGCGGGGGACGTTTCCTTCTCGAGCGTCACGTCCTCGAAGAGCCCGGAATCCCAGAGCTTGCTGAAGTTGCGCTTGATCAGGTCGTCGTCATAGGGATCGCCCGCCTTGACCCCCAGGTAAAAGCCGACGGTCTCGGGCGCCGTGGTCTTCCCTCCGCGCACGACGATCTGCGCGATCTTCGGCCTGTCGGCGGCGGGAACCGCCGGCTCGGGGGCGAGCGCGATCGATGCCTTGGGCATGCCCATGAGCTGCGAATCCGGCCGGGCCGCTCCGAACGTGGAGTCGCCCGCCGGCGCGCGAGTGGGAGCCGGGCTGGGCGTCGGAGTGGGCGCGGGCGCCTGGGCGAACACCGTTCCGCAGCCCAGGAGGGCGGCCAGCGCCCCCGCGAGCGCTCCGGCCGGAATGGCGCGCGCGGAACGGCAGTGGGCGAACCCGGCGGGACCGCCGGACGAGCGTTTCAGCGGCACCCAGCTTACAAGCTCGTGCCGATCGGCTCGGGAGCCCGAACCCGAACCTTGAGCTCGTCTCCTGATACGGTCACTTCGACGCACTCGATTGGCTCTCGCGAGCCGATCAGCAATTCCGATACCGCGTCCTCGACGTGCCGCTGGATGGTCCGGCGAAGCGGTCGCGCCCCCGAGTGCGTGTCGTGCCCCGAGGCCTTCAGGAGCCAGTCCACCGCCGGCTCGTCGACGACCAGCTTCAGGCCGCGCTGCTTCAGCGTCGCGCCCACGTCGTCGAGGAGGAGCCGGCCGATGGCGCGGAGCTCCGGAAGCCCCAGCGGATTGAAGACGATGACTTCGTCGATCCGGTTGATGAACTCCGGCGAGAACTCGCGGCGCAGCTCCTTGAGCACCATCTCCTCGACCTCGCGCTGTACGGGCGCGTTCTTCCCGTCGCCGAAGCCCATGCGGCTGCCCGTGACGAGGAACTTCGTTCCCACGTTCGAGGTCATGATGATGAGCGTGTTCTTGAAGTCGACGACGTTTCCGTACGCATCCGTGAGCTGACCGTCCTCGAGGATCTGCAGAAGGAGGTTCGCGATGTCCGGGTGCGCCTTCTCGATCTCGTCGAGCAGTATCACGGAATACGGCTGGCGGCGAATACGCTCCGTGAGCTGGCCGCCCTCTTCGTGCCCCACGTAGCCGGGGGGCGAGCCGATGAGCTTCGACACGGCGTGCTTCTCCATGTACTCGGACATGTCGAAGCGCACGAGAGATTTCTGGTTGTTGAACAGAAACTCGGCGAGCTGGCGCGCGACCTCGGTCTTGCCGACGCCGGACGGCCCCAGGAAAATGAACGAGCCCATGGGCCGGTTCGGGTTCTTCACCCCGAGGCGCGAGCGGCGGATCGCGCGGCTGATCGCCTCGAGCGAGCGATTCTGGCCGATCACGCGCTTCTTGAGGGAGTCCTCCATGTGAAGCAGCTTCTCGGCCTCCTCCATCTGGAGCGACGTCACCGGAATGCCGGTCCAGCTCGAGATGATCTCGTCGATGTCCGCACGCGTCACCTCGACCGGCGTTCCGTCGTCGACGGAGACGGTCTTCGTCCGCTCGATCTCCTCCTTGACCTCGATCTCGCGCTCGCGCAGGAAGACGGCCCGCTCGAAGTCCTTCTCCGAGATCGCCTTCTTCATCTCCTTGACGATCTGCTTGATCTCGTTCTCGAGGCGCCTCAGGTTCTGGGTGTCGGCGGTCTTCCGGAGCTTCACCTTCGCGCCGGCCTCGTCGAGGATGTCGATCGCCTTGTCGGGGAAGAAGCGGTCCGGGATGTAGCGGTTCGCCTGGAAGACGGACGCCTTGATCGCGTCCTCCGTGTAGCGCACGCGATGGAACGTTTCATAGCGTTCGCGGACGCCCTCGACGATCCGGAGCGTCTCCTCCTCGTCCGGCGGGGCCACCATGATGGCCTGGAAGCGGCGGAGCAGGGAACGGTCCTTCTCGATGTACTTGCGATATTCCTTCAGCGTCGTCGCGCCGATGCAAGAGATCTCCCCTCTCGACAGCGCGGGTTTGAGGATGTTCGCCGCGTCGAGCGAGCCCTCGGCCGAGCCCGCGCCGATGAGAGAGTGGATCTCGTCGATGAAAACGATGAGGTCCAGGTTTTCCTTCAGCTCCTTGAGGATCCCCTTGAGGCGCTCCTCGAACTGACCGCGGTACTTCGTGCCCGCCACGATGAGCGAGAGATCCAACGCGAGGATCTTCCTCTGCGCGAGGAAGAGCGGAACGGCGCCCTCCACGATGCGTTGCGCGAGGCCCTCGACGATGGCCGTCTTTCCGACGCCCGGCTCGCCGAGGAGGATCGGGTTGTTCTTCGTGCGGCGCGAGAGAATCTGGATGATCCGCTCGACCTCCGTATCGCGCCCGACGAGCGGGTCGAACGCGCCCTGCTGCGCGAGCGCCGTGAGGTCGCGCGCGTATTCGGCCAGGAACGGCAGCTCCTTCCTCTGCTTCGAGGCTTCGCGTTCCTTGATGAGGGCGATCGTCTCCTCGCGCACGCCGTACAGGTTGAATCCGTGCGACATGAGGATGCGCCCCGCGACGCACGGATCGACGCGGAGGATCCCGATGAGGAGGTGTTCCGTGCCGACGTAGGGATGCATCATCGACTCCGCCTCGTGCGAGGCGTAGGCGAGAATCTTCTTGGATTCCTCCGAGAGCGGCAGCTCCTGCGTGGAGGACACGCGCTCGACGAACACGCGGTCCCCCTCGATCTCGCGGCGGATGTCGTCCGGCTTCACGTTGAAACGGGCGAAGATCTCCTTGATGATCTCCTCGCCCTCGCGAAGCACGCCGAGCAGGATGTGTTCGGACTCGATGACCTTCGACCCCAGCTTGGAGGACTCGTAACGGGCGAAGAACAGGGCGCGGCGCGCCTTCTCGTTGTACTTCTCGAACATCGTCAGATGACCGTCCTGACCTCTCGGAGAGAACAGGAAGGCCGTCTAGAGGACATCGCTCAACCCTTCTTCTCCCAGCAATTTGATCGTAGCACAGCGACGCGCCCACTCCGGGTCGTGGGTCACGATGATCGCCGCCCCGGCACGCTCCCGGGCGACCTCGGCGAGGAGCTCGAAGACGCGCGAGGCGTGGGCCGCGTCGAGGCTCCCCGTAGGCTCGTCGCACAGGAGGAGCCGGGGCCGTCTCACGACCGCCCGAGCGATGGCGACGCGCTGACGTTCGCCGCCGGACAGCGTCCGCGGAAACGCGGCGGCCCGGCCGAGAAGGCCCACGCGGTCGAGGACCTCTCGGGCCTCGCCGCGCCCCGCAGGTTCGGACGTTCCCGCGAGAAAGAGCGGCAACGCGACGTTTTCCTCGGCCGTCAGCTCGGGCAGGAGGTGATGGAACTGAAACACGAGACCCACCGTCGCGCCGCGCACGGCCGCGCGCGGGGCCGGCGCGAGCGCCGCCCAGTCCACGCCGTCGAGCGCCACACGGCCCGCGTCGGGCGCGTCGAGCCCGGCGAGGAGATGAAGCAGCGTCGATTTCCCGCAGCCCGATGGACCCGTGATGGCGAGGAGGTCGCCGCCCGCGACGGTGAGAGAAACGCCGCGGAACACCTCGACACGGGCGTCGCCGGAGCCGAATCCCTTGGCGAGGCTCTCGGCGACGAGGAGGGGTGCCGCCTCAGGCGCCACGCAGGGCCTCCACGACGGGCTGTCGCGCGGCGGTGCGGGCCGGCACGGAAGCCACGACGAACGCCCACAGGATCGAAAGCCCCGCCACCGCGCCGACGTCGAGAGGATCGACTCGAAACGGCGCGTGGCTCATTCCATAGAGCTGCGCCGGCAGCGGAACGAGGCCGAACTTGTCGAGGACGAGGGCGGCCGCCGCACCGAGCGCGACGCCCGCAAGCGTCCCGACCACTCCGATGCCGCCTCCGGCGGCGCGGAAGACCTTCTCCACCGTCTTCGGAGAAGCCCCGAGAACCGAGAGCACGGCGGCGTCCCTCGCGCGCGTCGCGGCGAGAACCGCCGACGTCGCCGCGAGATTCAGCCCCGCCACGATCACGATCAGGAAGACGGCCGCGAAGAGGACGAATCGCTCCAGCCTCAGCGCGAGGACGAGCGCCCGGTTCTGCTCCTCCCACGTCGTCAGGGTGACGGAGGGCCCGAGGGCGGCGATCACGGCTTGCGCGCCGGCCTTCGCCCGCAGAGGATCTTTCAGGAAGACCTCGTAGCCCGTCGCCCCGTCGGCCCCGAGCGAGAAGAGGCGTCGCGCTTCTTCGAGCGGCAGACTCGCTTCGGCCAGGCGCCTCCCCGTGGACGAGGGTGCGAGGCCCGTGACCTTCATCGTCGAGACGATCGGGACCGGGCCGAGCGGCGAGAGCCGAGAGCGCGACGAGACGAGCGTCACGGTCTCGCCCGGCACGACGCCGAGAGGCCGTGCCTGAGCCACGTCGAGCACCAGCCCCTTCGTCTTCTCGCGGCCCACGACCTCCGCCGGCGCCGCGTCGCGCCCCATCGACACCCAGACACGCCCCCGGGCGACGGGCGAAACGGAGACGACGCCCGGCACGGCGGCGAGCTTCCCGCCCACGCGGTCCGCGTCGTGGAACGCCCCGCGGCCGGAGGGCGTCACGAGCAGGTGCGGCGTCTCGGCGAGCAGCCGGCTCCTCACGTGCGTCTGAAATCCGGCGAGGAGCGCGAGCGACACGACGAGCGCTGCGACGCCGAGGGCGAGGCCGAGAAACGCCGCGAGCGCGACGACCCCCACCTGCGCGTCGCGCCGCGACGCGAGGAGATACCTCTTAGCGAGAAAGAAAGAAATCAAGAGAAGGAGATTTTCTTGGAAGGGGAAAAGGGCGACGGCCGCCTGCTGACCTTTCTAAGCATCTTTGTCTTTCTTCGGTCTCATCAACGGAAACAGGATCACATCCCGGATGGAGGGCGAGTTCGTGAACAGCATCGCGAGGCGGTCGATGCCGATGCCCTCGCCCGCCGTGGGCGGCATTCCGTACGAGAGCGCCTCGACGTAGTCTTCGTCGTACGCCATCGCCTCGAGGTCGCCTCGGGCGCGCTCGCTCACCTGCGCGCGGAACTTCTCCGCCTGCTCGTCGGGGTCATTCAGCTCGCAGAACCCGTTCGCGACCTCCATCCGCCCGATGAACAGCTCGAACCGGTCGGCCGTCTCCGGGTCGTCGGGCTTCGTCTTGGAGAGCGGCGAGATCTCGGCGGGATAGTCGATGATGTACGTCGGCTGAAGCAGCTTTTTCTCTACCACGGCGCCGAAGATCTCTGCCAGGAGCTTTCCTTTCGATTCGCCGAAGCGCTCGACGGACTCCACACCAGCCTCCTCGGCGATTTTTCTTAGAAGGTGAAAATCGCCGAGGGCCTCCCGCGTGACCGCCGTGCGGCCGCCCGCCTGAGTGGGACCATTCGAAGAATCTTCTCTTTTCTTCTCTTTCTCAATCTGTCTTTCCTCGTGTCCGGCCTGCTCGAGAATCGCGTCGACCATGCTGATCCGCTTGAAGGGCGCCGCCAGCGAGATCGTCTCCTCGCCCCACGGCAGGTCGGTCGTGCCGAGGATGTGCTCCGCGGCGCCCGCGAAGAGCTCCTCCGTGAGCGCCATCTGGTCGCGGGCGTCGGCATAGGCCGTGTAGAACTCCAGCATCGTGAATTCGGGGTTGTGCTGGGTGGAGATGCCCTCGTTCCGGAAATTCCGGTTGATCTCGTAGACCTTCGGGAAGCCGCCCACGACGAGGCGCTTCAGGTACAGCTCCGGGGCGACGCGCAGGAAGAGGTCGAGGTCGAGCGCATTGTGGTGCGTCACGAACGGGCGCGCGGCCGCGCCGCCCGCGAGCGTCTGCATCATCGGCGTCTCCACCTCCACGAAGCCGCGCGCGTCGAAGAAACGGCGGATGTAAGCGACGATCCTCGCCCGGATCTCGAACGTGCGGCGCGTCTCGGGTGAGACGACGAGGTCGACGTAGCGCTGCCGGTACTTCCGCTCGACATCCGTCAGGCCGTGCCACTTGTCGGGCAGCGGCCGCAGGGACTTCGCGAGGAAGTCGAGCGAGGCCGCCCTCACCGTCAGCTCGCCGGTGCGCGTTCGAAACACGGGACCGGCGACGCCCACGTGGTCGCCGAGGTCCAGCTGCTCGAGGAGCTCCCAGTCGCCGGGCCGGAGCACGTCCTTCTTCACGTACGCCTGCACGCGGTGCGCGCCGTCGGAGAGGTCGAGAAAGACGGCCTTCCCCATCTTTCGAATCGCGAGGACGCGGCCGGGCACGCGCACGAGCCGATCAGCCTCGGGCGCGGCCTCGAGGGCGGCGGCGCCCACGGACGACCATTTCGCGACGACGTCGGAAACGAGGTGGGTGGGATCCCATCTGTTCGGGTAGACCGCCCGCCCGAGGGCGGCGATACGCGCGCGCGCGGCGCGGCGGTTCGCGATCTGCTCGGGGAGATCGGGCGCCCTCGGAGCTTCCTCTGGGGCGGCGTCCTTCGGGGTGTCGGCCATCGGGCCGATTAAACCATCGTCGCGCGCCGCGCCGTCACCTGCCTCCGAGGGCGTCGTAGAGGAGCCAGAGGCCGGCGAACGCGCGGAGATGCCTGAAGCGCGAGCGCGTCAGGCTTTTCCAGAGCTCGCCCCCCTCCGGCCCGGCGGCGGCGAGGGCCTGTCGGAACTGGCCGTCGATCGCACGGGCGCGAGCGAGGCTCTTCTCGGTTGGCGCGAGCGTGCTTTCCGACGCGGACGAATCCCCCACGTCCCCCACGAGGTCGCGTAGCTGCTGGGCCTCGTCGTCCATCTTCTGCCGGAGAACGCAGGCGTTGAAATAGAGGCGGTCCCGCTCGGCCGGAGGCTCCGTGTCCTTCCCCTTCCGCAGGATCCGGAGGACTGACCGCACCTCCCACGGCTCGAGGCGGCTCTCGTATTCGGGCATGTCCGTCGGCCCGCCCGAGCGGACGAGATCCACGCTGGCGAAAAGCCGGCGGGCCGTTTCGGACGTGAAGCGGTCCGTCTCGGCGCGCCACGCGCTCGCCAGGCCGGAATCCCGGCGGATCGGGGGGGGCGTTGCACCCTTCGGCGGAGCATCTTTCCTCCTCCTCACGCCGCTGCGGGCCGTGGAATCCGAGCCCACGTCGAACTCCTCGGCGGCCTTCGGGTCGAGGCGCGAGAGAAGGCCGTGGAGCGATTCCTTGAGGCGCTTGACGTCGCGCGGGCGCACGCCGCGACGGCGGCTCGCCTTCTCGAACTCTTCCTTGTCCCTGCGGAAGCGCTCGAGGTCCTCGTGGAATTCGGTGCTCATGAAGCGAGCGTCCTGCTCGAGGTCCTTCTCCTTCTCGAGGACCTCGCGGGATGCCGACAGGATGCGTTTCTCTTCCTCCCCGTAGAGAAGCTGGAACTTCTTCTTCACTGCGACGTTCGACGACAGGATCGCCCGCATGACCTCGGCGTCGTAGAACGCCTTCCCCATGCGGTGCTTCAGCGTGCGGATGTTCGCGAGTGACTTTCGCTCGGAGAGATCCTCGAACCGCTCGCACGCCTCGAGGTCGCGCCGGAGAATCTCGAGGAGGGAGACGATGGATTTCACCTCGGCGGCGTCGGCCCGCGGTCGCACCATCAGGGAGAGGAGCGCCTCGCTCAGCTTGTGAAGCTCCGCGGCGGACTTCAGCTCCGCCTCGCCCCCCGTGCCCGGCGCCGTGCCGAGGCGGGTCAGGAGGAAGTCCACCTTGTCCATCTCGTCGGGTGAGAGCGTGGGGGTGTAGAAATAGAACTTCAGAATCGAGAGGAGAAGATCCTCGTCGCCCGCCTTCACGCGCTCGAAGAACTGGCGCATCGTGCTCGGAGAGATCTGGCGGTCGTCCTCGGCCAGCGTCGCATGGAGCGCGTCGAGCTGCGCATCGAGGCGTCCCATCGCCGCGCGCGAGTCGGCGGCGGGCTCGATCCCCATCGTCTCCTTGATGCGCTTGATCTGCTCGTAAAGCGGCGCGAAGGAGACGGCCGGCCCCGTCGCCCCGCTCAGGCTCGTGCGGTGCACGCCTTCGAGAAACTGATGAAACGTCCAGAGGGTCCTGAACTTCGCCGAGAGCAGCGCGTAGGCCTGCGAGATCTGTTCGGGATCGGACGCCGCTCTGGTCACTTTTCCGATGATAATCTGGCCGGGTGATCGACCGCATCCTGCTTTCCGAAGACACGATCGCGAGGCGCCTCGACGTTCTCGCGAAGGAGATCGACTCCGTCTACGAAGGCAGGGACCTGCTCGCCGTCGGCATCCTCAAAGGCTCGGTCTTCTTCCTGACCGACCTCCTGAAGCGCCTCAAGGTGCCGGTCGCCGTCGACTTCCTCCAGGTGCGTTCCTACGCGGGAACGAGCTCCTCGGGGAACATCAACATCGTCCACGACCTCTCGATGGACGTGCAGGGCAAGGACGTCCTCCTCTTCGAGGACGTGATCGACTCGGGGCTCACGCTCCGGAAGATCCTCGAGCTCCTCGGATCGCGCAAGCCCCGCTCGCTCCGCGTCGCCGCCCTCCTCAAGAAGAAGCTCCCCGAGAACCGGGACATTCGCGCGGACTTCCTCGGGTTCGAGATCGGCCCCGAGTTCGTCGTGGGCTATGGCCTCGACCTCGACGAGAAGTATCGCAATCTGCCGCATGTGGCCGTATGGGATCCAAAGCGATGAGCATCAAGACCATCTCCGTCGAAAACGCTCCGAAGGCCATCGGCCCCTACGCGCAGGGCATCGTGGCGGGAGGCCTCCTCTTCACGGCCGGGCAGGTCGCGCTCGATCCGGCGACCATGAAACTCGTCGCAGGCGATGTCGCCGCCCAGACGCGGCGCGTCTTCGACAATCTCGAGGCCGTACTCGCGGGCGCGGGCGCCACGCTTTCCGACGTCGTCCGCGCGGGCGTGTTCCTGATCGACATGGCCGACTTCGCGAAAATGAACGAGGTCTTCGGGGCGCGCTTCGGCTCGCACCGCCCCGCCCGCACGACCGTCGCCGTCGCGGCGCTGCCGGCCGGGGCCCGGGTGGAGATCGACCTCGTCGTCCGCGTAGGATAGGGGACCCGTCCGGACACTCCGGACGTCAAGGAGCCCCCATGCGCGCAAATCGCTTCCTCCCGGTCCTCGCCCTCTTCCTCTTCCTTCCCGCCGGCGCCGACGAGGCCGGGGCGAAAGCGCCGCCTCGCGGCGACGAGAAGACCGCCGAAAAGCCGCGCTGTTGCGCGGGCGAAGAAGGCGGCGACAAGGCGCTGTGCGCGAAGACGAAGGCGAAGACCGCGGCCGTGTCGAAGAAGCACGCAGAGCGAAAAGCGTCGCCCGCGACGGCCGATTCCGCCGCGGCCGCCGCACCTCGCGCCCCGGGCGCGGGGAATATGGTGGTCACGCGCGACCCGGAGACGGGCGAGCTGCGCAACGCGACCCCCGAAGAACGCGAGAAGCTTCTCGGCCGCCGCGCGCTGGCCGCCCCTGCCGCGCCCCGGGTCGTCATCCTGCCCGACGGCACGGAGATGGTGGAGCTGGGCGACGAGAACATGAGCTACGCGGTCGCGCGCCGGAACCCGGACGGCACGGTCACCCAGACGTGCGTCGAGGGCCACGACGCCGCGTCCACCGCCCGCAAGCCGAAGGCCGTCACGCCCGCGCCGCGGACGGAAGAGCGCTGAGGAGGCGCCGATGGCGCGCCGCCCGATCGCTCTTTCCGTCCTCGTCGCCCTCGGTCTCGCGTCCTCTCCCCTCGCCGCCGCGAACCTCGTCATCGTCGTGACGGACGCCCCCGGCCAGGGGTTCAACGACAACACGCCCGCGACGCCCGTCGGCGGCAACGCCGGCACAACCGTGGGAGACCAGCGCTTGAACGTCTTCAAGGAGGCGGCCCGCATCTGGGGCAGCCTCCTCCCGAGCAACGTCGACATCCAGATCAGCTCGAGCTTTCAGGCGCTGGACTGCAACGCAAATTCGGCCGTTCTCGGCTCGGCCGGGGCCACGAGGATCTTCGCGGACTTCCAGAACGCACCGGTTGCGGGAACGTTCTACCCGAAGGCCCTCGCCGACAAGCTCGCGGGCTTCGAGATCGACTCGGGCACCAGGGCCATCACGGCTCGCTTCAACAGCGAGCTCGGAAAGACGGGCTGCCTCGCCGGTCTCTTTTTCTATCTCGGCCTCGACAACAACCACGGGTCCAACATCAATCTCCTCTCGGTCGTGCTCCACGAGTTCGGCCACGGGCTCGGGTTCATCTCCTTCACGGACTCGACGGGCACGTTCGTGGGAAACAAGCCGGGGATCTT
This sequence comes from Thermoanaerobaculia bacterium, assembly GCA_041495865.1. Classification (GTDB taxonomy): domain Bacteria; phylum Acidobacteriota; class Thermoanaerobaculia; order UBA5066; family UBA5066; genus Fen-183. The sequence goes on from JBGQDL010000011.1 coordinate 23,634, forward strand.
CGACCGTTTCCTCTTCGACGCGACGTCCGGCAAGACATGGGACCAGATGCCGATCGACGGGGACCGGCTGGCCTCGGAGACGAACACGGGAAACCTCCAGTGGAACGGCCCGAGGGGAGCCGTGTACGCGAACGCGTTCATGAGCAAGCGACCTCGCCTCCTCGTGACCGCCCCCGCGGCGGCCGCAGGAGCCTACCCGATCGGAGGCGCCGATTTCGGTCCGCCGCTTTCGCCGCAAAACGTGAACGGTCAGATCGTGGCGGCCACGGATCCTTCGGATGGCATTGGACCGTTGACCACGGACGGTTGCAGCACGTTCACGAATGCATCCCAGGTCTCCGGCAAGATCGCCCTCATCGATCGCGGCACCTGCAACTTCACGGTGAAGGTCAAGAACGCCCAGAATGCGGGCGCGATCGGCGCCGTCATCGCCGACAACGTGGCGCAAGGCCTTGCAGGGATGGCCGGGAGCGAGGCCACGATCACGATCCCGTCGGTCCGCGTCACGCTCGCGGACGGCGCGAAGCTGCGCGCGAACCTGCCCGAAAGCGCGAGCCTCGGACTCGACGCGGCGCAATACGCCGGAGCCGACGCTTCGGGACGCCTCCTGATGTACGCCCCCAACCCCTTCGAGAGCGGCTCTTCCGTGTCGCACTGGGACACGGCGGCCCTGCCGAACCTCCTCATGGAGCCGGACATCTCGAACGACCTCGGATCGACCCTGGACGCGACGCTGGCGGCCTTCCAGGACATCGGCTGGTTCCTCGGCTCGACGGCCCTATCGACGACCTGGGTTCTGCCCTCGAGCGCCCACGCCCCGGGCCAGAACGGCGCCTTCTTCTCGACGGACCTGACAGTCACGAACACGGGCGCGGCGGACGCAACCTTCACGCTCAAGTTCCTCGGACACGAGCGGGATGGGAGCGCGGGCCCCGGGGTCGTGCAGACCCTCGCCGCCAGGCGCACGGTCACGTACACGGACGTCCTCGGGTCGGTTTTCGGCGTAAACGCCGCCGACGCACAGAACTTCGGCGCGATTCGCATCAACGCGGACACGAACACGCTCCGGATCGTGAGCCAAACCTCCACGCCGCCTCCCTCCGGCGTCGGCACGTTCGGGCAGGCGGTTCCCGCGCAGTCCGGGGACGACTTCGTGACGGCCGCTTTTCCCCGCGCCCTCCTCGGACTGCGCCAGGACGCCGCGTTCCGGACGAACGCGGTCATCGCGAACGCGACGGAGCAGGCGGCCCACGTCGACCTCGCGCTCGTCTCCGAATCGGGCGGGCCGCTGGGCTCGACCGGAATCGACCTCCAACCTCTCGAGATGCGGCAAATCGGAGCCGTCGTCACGGCGCTCGGCGCGCCCCTCGGCACGTCCGACGCGGTTCTCGTCGTCTCTTCGCCCACAGGCGGGGCCCGGATCGCGACGTACGCCGCCGTGATCGACCAGACGACGAACGACCCGCGCACGATCCTCGGCGACGTGCTCGGACCTTCCGCCACGGGTGTGTCGTCCACGTACATCCTGCCCTCGAGCGCGCATTCCGGCGGCCAGAACGGCGCGTTCTTCTCGACGGATCTCACGGTCTCGAATCAGGGCACGACGGACGCGGCGATCACGTTCAAGTTCCTCGGGCACGACCGGGACGGGCAGAACGGCCCCGAGGCCGTCCGCACGCTCGCGGCCGGCAAGTCCGCTACCTACGGGGACGTGCTCGGATCGCTCTTCGGCGTCAGCGCCACCGACACCCAGAATTTCGGCGCGATCCGCATCTCGGCCGACACGAAAGCCCTCAAGATCGTCAGCCAGACGTCCACGCCGCCTCCCTCCGGCGTCGGCACGTTCGGGCAGGCGGTGCCCGCGCTCGGCCCTTCCGACTTCGTCACGCTCTTCGCGCCGCGCTCGCTCGTCGGCCTGAGACAGGACAGCTCGTTCCGGACGAACGCGGTCATCGCGAACGCGACGGATCAGGGGGCGCACGTCGACCTCACGCTGAGGTCGGAAAGCGGCGCGACGCTCGGGACGGGCGGCTACGACCTTCAGCCCTACGAGATGCGGCAGGTCACGTTCGTGGTGACGACCCTCGGCGCCCCCCCGGGCACCTCCAACGCGTCCCTCCTCGTTTCGACGTCGACGCCGGGCGCCCGCATCGCGACGTACGCGGCCCTCATCGACCAGAAGACGAACGACCCCCGGACGGTCCTCCCGTGACACCCGCATGGCCATGACCGTAGGTATCGTGGGCTTCGGACGGATCGGACGGAACGTCTTCCGGATCCTCTACAAGAGAGACGACATCCGCGTCGGCGCCGTGAGCGACCTGGGGGACGCGGCATCCGTCGAGTATCTGCTGAAGTTCGACACGCTCTTCGGCCGGTTCCCGGACGAGATCAGCGCCAAGGAAGGACATCTCTACGTCGTCGGGCGCCAGATCGCCCTCCTCGCGAGCCAGGAGAAGGGCGCCATTCCGCCCTGGGGCGACCTCGGCGTGGACATCGTCGTCGAGGCGACCGCGCGCAAGGAAACGCGGGCCGAGCTGGAAAAGCACCTTCAGGCGGGAGCCAGGCGGGTCATCCTCTGCGAGCCGCCGGTGGATCCGCTCGACCTGACGGTCGTGAACGGGATCAACGACCATCTCGTGCGGAAAGAACATCGAATCCTCTCGTGCGCGTCCTCCACCGTTCACTGCGTGGCGCCGCTCGCGAAGATCCTGCTCGAGGCGTTCGGCATCCGGAAGCTGCTTTTCACGACGATCCACTCCTACACGAACCAGCACCGCCTCGCGGACGTGCCGGCCGAGGACATGCGCCGCGGCCGTGCGGCGGCGGAGAACATCATCCCGCAGGAGTCGCGCTCTCCCGGGATGCTGCAGGAGCTGATCCCCGAGCTCGCGGGAAAGGTCGTCGGAGCCGCCATGAACGTGCCGGTGCCGAACGGCTCGGCGGTCGACCTCGTGTGCTGGCATGAGAGGAAAGTGACGGTCACCGCGATCAACGAGGTCGTCCGCACGGCCATCGCGGCGCAGCGGAGGGGGGTCATGGCGTACGAGACCGAGCCCATCGTCTCCAGCGACATCATCCGCAGCAGCTACTCCTCCACGTTCGACTCGCGGGCCACGATGGTTCTCGGCGAAAACGTCTCCAAGACGCTCTCGTGGTACGACGCGGGCTGGGGCTATGCCCACCGCGTTGTGGAGCTCGTCGAGCGCTTCCGCGCCCTGGACGGGGTGGCTTCCCAATGAGCCGCATCGCGATCAACGGCTTCGGCCGCATCGGCCGGACGGTCTACCGCATTCTGAGCGACCGGAAGGACATCGAGGTGGCCGCCATCAACGACCTCTTCGACAACGACCAGCTCGCGTACCTCCTGAAGTACGACACGGTGATGGGCGTCTTCGAGAAGGACGTGAGGGTCGACGGTGACGCCATGACGGTGGACGGCCGCCGCGTCCTGATGACGGAGGAGAAGGACCCCGCGAAGCTCCCCTGGGGAAAGCTGGGCGTGGACGTCGTCGTGGAGGCCACGGGGAAGCTCGTCACACGCGAGAAGCTGCAGAAGCACCTCGACGCGGGCGCGAAACGGGTCATCCTGACCGTGCCGCCGAAGGACGAGATCGACGCGATGGTCGTCGTGGGCGTGAACGACGACGCCCTGCGCAAGGAGCACCGCATCGTCTCGAACGCCTCCTGCACGACGAACTGCCTCGCGCCCCTGGCGAAGATCCTGGACGACGCCTTCGGCATCCAGGACGGCTTCATGACGACGGTTCACGCCTACACGAACGACCAGCGCCTCGCGGACGTGGCGCACAAGGACCTCCGCCGCGCGCGCGCGGCCGCGGAGAACATCATCCCGACGACGACGGGCGCCGCCCGTGCCGTGGGGAAGGTCCTGCCGAAGCTGAAGGGAAAGCTCGACGGCACCGCGATCCGCGTGCCCGTGCCGGACGGCTCGATCGTGGACCTCTCGCTCAGGCTCTTGAAAAAACCGTCGGTCGCGGACGTCAACGCAGCGGTCAAGGCTGCGGCCGAGGGGCCGATGAGGCGGATCGTGGAGTACAGCGAGGTGCCGCTGGTCTCTTCCGACATCATCGGCAACCCGCACTCGTCGATCTTCGACGCCCTCTCCACCCGCACCGACGGCGACGGCTGGCTCAAGGTCGTGGCCTGGTACGACAACGAGTGGGGCTACTCCAACCGCGTCGTCGACCTCATCGACCGGCTCGTCGCGCTGGGCTGACGAGCCGGCCGCCGGTCCGCCGCGCCTGCGTCAACGCGGCAGCGAAATCGTCAGGCTGTTGTTGTGATCGCTGATCACGTACGCCATGGCCAGCAGCCGCTTGTCGCTCGTGATCGTGGCGGACGCCGCGGCGCCCCCCCCGAAGCTCGTTTGGATACCCGCATTCGCGGTGCGAATCGCGGACCACGGCTCCTGAGAGAAAAGGTCGTTGATCTGGTTGTAGCTCCGCCCGGCCACCTCGTAGCTCATGCTCTGGGTGCTGGACCCGTCTTGCGACACGATAGACACGGTGATGACGGCGCCGGAGTCATCCGGGTTTATCAGCACTAAATTCGTCCGTCGATCAAACGCCGAATGCAACCACGGGATTTCCACGTCCTGACCGGTACTCGTGAACACCAGACCCTCGATGATCGGGCCCGCGCCGGGAAGACCGAAACAGGGACTCTCTACTCCCCCTCCGTCGAAGGACGAGCAGCCATCCTGAGCACCCCCACCACCCGTCCAGATTCCGGCGAGCACGGCGCTCCGGACGACGAGGCCCGTGTCCGCTTCGCAAATGGCCAATCCAGCGACTCCAGGAGAACGCACGAACGCGCCGAATACCTGAGCGCCACCGAGCGACGTCGTCGAATGCGGCGCCACGACATACGCCGTAGCTTTCCACCCCGGCGTTCCAATCCAGTCGACGATGTTGAATCGTTTCGGCGCGTCCGTGCGATTCGTTATGCGCACCTCGGTTTCCCACGAGGCGTCCTTCTGACCGTGGACGCCCGCGACTATCGGGACGAGCACGGCGTCGGCTGCAAGCCCCTCCACTGCCGCGAGTGTCAGAACGACGATTCCAACCGTCACGCTGCACCGTCCTGCAACCGGCATTCTCATAAGCCTCCAACGCCTCCTAGTTACGAATCGCGTTGTATACATAGGGTGCCCCGACACTAGTGTATCGAGGTTGCGGCTTCCAACGATGATCTAGCGGGGGCCGACGGAGCCATCCTTGGGCGCGATCTCCTCGAACGCGCGAAGCGCGCGCGTGACGTCGGTGTCGCCGACGTCGGCGTGCGTGACCATGCGGATCGAGTCCGCGCCCGCGGCTCCCGCGAGGACGCCATGCGATTGAAGCTTCGCCACCAACCCAGCCGAATTGCCCCACTCACTTTCTAAGAAGAAAAACAGGATGTTCGTCTCGACGTCCGCAGGATCGATGCGCAGGCCGCGAATGCCAGCCAATCCTTCCGCGAGCCTCTTCGCCCGCGCATGGTCCTCCGGCAGGCGCGTGCGCTCGTCCTCGAGCGCGACGAGGGCTGCCGCCGCGATGACGCCCGCCTGTCGCATGCCGCCGCCGAAGAGCTTGCGCACGCGCCGCGCCTCGGCGATGAAAGCCTTTGAGCCCGCGACGGCGCTCCCCACGGGCGCGCGCAGGCCCTTCGAGAAGCACGTCATGACCGAGTCGAAGCCCGCCGCGAGCGAGGCCTCGGACACGCCGAGCGCCGCCGCCGCGTTCCACAGGCGCGCGCCGTCGAGGTGCGTGGCGAGGCCCTTCTCCACCGCGAGGGCGAGCAGCGGGTCGATGACGGAGCGCGGGACGACGGCGCCGCCCGCGAAGTTGTGCGTGTTCTCGAGAGCGAGGACGGACGTGCGCGGCAGGTAGTAGACGGTGTCGGGGCGAATCCACGCCGCCACCTGCCCGGCCGTCATCCGGCCCCGAGGCCCGTCGACCGGGCGCGGCAGGAGGCCCGAGAGCGAGGCCATGCCCGCCATCTCGTAGTGGAAGATGTGGCTCCTCGCCTCGAGGATGACCTCCGTCCCCGAGCGCGCGTGGACGCGCAGCGAGACCTGGTTGCCCATCGAGCCGGTCGGGACGAAGAGGGCCGCCTCCTTGCCGAGGACTTCGGCCGTCCTCTCCTCGAGGCGCCGGATCGTCGGGTCCTCGCCGTAGACGTCGTCGCCGACCTCGGCCTCGGCCATGGCGCGGCGCATCTTCGGGGTGGGTTTCGTGACCGTGTCGGACCGGAAATCGGAAGCGGGGGTCGTCATGGGGAGATCATCCCAGAACGAGCGCGGCGAGGGCGAGGAGGAAGCCGAAGAAATCGATTCTGCTCCCGCGCGCACGAGCGGCGTCCCGGCGAGCATGCCAGGGCGCCTGGAGATTTTCTTCGAAGGTGGAAGACCGCTCGTCGTAGTACCGGGCCTTCGGCGCCACGACCATGACGGAATAGACGAGGGAAGCGACGAGCACGAACAGAATTCCCGCCCGCCACACGTGGCGCGGCGGCAGCGCGCTCCCCATGACCTGCACCTCGAGGAGCACGCCCAGCAGAAGCGCGCCGGCCGCCACGAACCTGGCCCTGTGTAGGCGCCCGTCGCCCGCTCCCTCCTTTTCTTCCCCTTCTAAGAAAATCTTCCTCTTCGCAAGGGGAACTCCGATGAATATCGCGAGCCCCAGCCCGATCAGGACGTGCGACGCCTCGAGCAGGAAGTCCGATGGCGACATCCGGGCGAGTCTAGCGGGATAATCGGGGCCTCATGGGCCTCCTCGTCATCGACTCCTTCGCGGTGGGACCGCTCGGCTGCAACTGCACGATCGTGGGTGACCCGGCCCGCCGTGAGGCCGTCGTCGTGGATCCCGGCGACGAGCCCGACCGGATCCTCGAGGCGCTCGCGGGCAACGGCTTTCGGGCCGTGGCGCTCGTCCACACGCACGCGCACTTCGATCATGTCGGCTGTTCGGCCCTGTTGAAACGCATCACGGGGGCGCCGATCCTCATGCACGCGGGCGACCGTCCCCTCTACCAGAACCTCACGGAGCAGGGGATGAACTTCGGCCTCACGCTCGACAAGCCCGGCATCATCGACCGGCTCCTCGCGGACGGGGACCGCGTCGAATGCGGCCGAGAGGAGCTTCAGGTCATCCACACGCCGGGCCACACGCCGGGCAGCCTCTGCTTCCGCATGCCCGGCGAGAACGGCGACGTGCTTTTCTCCGGAGACACCCTCTTCCGGCGCTCGATCGGACGGACGGACCTCTGGGGCGGCTCGACGCCCCAGATCCTGGACTCGATCAAGGAGCGCCTTTTGACCCTGCCGGGCGACCTCCGCGTCATCCCCGGCCACGGCGCGGAAACGACCATCGCGGACGAAGGAAAAAGGAACCCGTTCGTAGGAAATCCGAACTACCGGCCCCTATAATTCCCGCCACGATGAAGTTGACGTACGAGCAAAGCGCGGCGCTTCTGAGCACGTTCTGGTCCGGTCAGCCCGTCCCGTCCCCGAAGACAGGCCGCCCGATGCGCGCCTTCTACGTGGATCGCAGCTTCAATCCGCAGGTCGTCATGATCGGCGGCGCGGGCGAGCACTTCCGCTTCGACCAGAAGCCGCGCCAGATCGTCTTCTCGGCCGGCCACCTCAAGTCCATGGTGCGCGACGCCAAGGAGCGCGAGGATCCGGTCTGCCCGCAGGAATTCGAGCCCCTCATCGTCAAGCGAACCCCCGCCGTGCGCTTCCCGAACGAGTGGGACTGGCATTTCTTCTGCCCGAAGTGCTTCTCCTTCGGGAGCTGGCAATACACCGACAAGAAAGACGATGTCGTCGCGACGCCGGCGGTGAGGAAAGACGCGCCCGCGTTTCACGACGAGACGATCCCGCTGCCGAAACGCATGGAGATGGCGAAGGACGGCGACCTCGCGCTGAAGCTCTATGCGGCCATGGCGCAGACCGACTGCACGGCCTGCGGCTACGACTGCGAGGGCTACGCGAAAGCCATCGCCGACGGCACCGAGAAGAACATCTCCCTGTGCGTGCCCGGCAAGGCCGAGACCGAAGACGTCCTCAAGAAGCTCGTCGCGGGCACCTACAGCTTCGCCTGAGCCTCCGCCAGCATCGCCTCGATCACCGGCCGGCAGCGCTCGCCGCCGCACTCGCCCGTCGTGCACCCCGTCGCGCGGGCGACGGCCTCGGTCGTCCGCGCCCCGCGGTCGATGGCTTCCTTCACGCGCGGATACCGGATCGTGTTGCAGATGCACACGGGCCGGAACTTCAGCAGCATGAGCTGGCGCTTTTCTTCTGTGGTGAGGGACACCTCAGAAATCCACGGTGTAGCGGATCGATGCCCGGTCGCGCACGCGATCGAGGTACACGACGCCGTCGAGGTGGTCGCTCTCGTGGAGGACGACCCGCGCGTGGAAGTCGTCCGCGACGAACGACAGCGCCTTGCCCGCGACGTCGAGCGCGCTCACCCGGATTCTCTTCGGGCGCGGCACTTTCGCCGCGAGGAAGGGGACGGAGAGGCAGGCCTCGAACTCTTCCTCTTCCGTTCCGTCGAGCACCTCGAAAGACGGGTTCACGAGGAGCGTGGGCGGGATCTCGAGGACGTCCTTGCCGCGCTTCTCGCCGTGGACCTCGTACAGCACGACGCGCAGGCCCGTCGAAACCTGCGGCGCGGCGAGGCCGGTGCCGTGGTACTCGACCATCGTCTCCATCATGTCCTCGAAGAAAGTCCGAAACCGGCCCTTCCTGAGGTCGTGTGTCTCGATCTCCGACGCGCGCTTTCTCAGGATGGGCGAGCCCAGTTTCGCGACTTTGAGAATGGCCACTTGATCTCCCGGAGGGCGGGTCGCCCTGCTCCGCCCGCCCATTCTAGGCGGCCTTAGAATCCGTCTCATCCGCTACGCCTTCCTCTTCAATCCCGCGGCCGGGAAGGGCCGTACCCTGCGCGATAAAGGCCGCATCCGCGCCGCGCTCGACGCCGCCGGCCTCGCGGGCGACTTTCTCGACACCGAGCGCCCCGGCCACGCCGCCGACCTCGCGGAAGAAGCCGGAAAGAGCGGCGTCGACGCCGTCGTCGCGATCGGCGGGGACGGTACGGTGAACGAGGCGGTGAACGGCCTCATGCGGCTCTCCGAGGCGCGGCGCCCCGCCTTCGGCCTCGTGCCCGACGGCACGGGAAACGACTACGGCTTCGCGCTCGGCCTCAGGCCCGGCGACCTCACGGGCGCGGTGCGCGTCCTCCAGCGTGAATCGATGCGCGCTCTCGATGCGGGCGAGATGAATGGGCGTTTTTTCGCGAACAGCGTCGGCCTCGGATTCGACGGCGCCGTGGCCGAAGCGGCGTCGAAAGTGCGTTACCTGAAAGGCTTTCCCGCTTACCTCTGGTCGGTCCTCACGGTCCTGAGAGAGTGGACCAACTTCGAGCTGACGCTCACGGTCGACGGCCGCACGCTGGACGGGCCGGCCTTCCTCGCGGCTGTCGCGAACGGGCCGCGCAGCGGAGGGGGTTTCCTCCTCGCGCCCGAGGCGCGGCCCGACGACGGCCTCTTCGACGTGTGCCGGCTCGGAAATCTCGGCAAGCTCGAGGCCCTGCGTCACCTTCCTAAGGCGCTCGACGGCTCGCACGTTGGCCTGCCCTGGGTGACGATCCGGCGCGCCCGCGAAGTCACTCTGTCATCCGGCCGGCCGCTCACCGCGCACATCGACGGCAATCTCGTCTTCGGAGCGGGAAATCCCGAGCCGCTCGTCTTTCGGATGCATCCGCGCGCGCTGCGCGTGATCGGAAACTGGGAGAAGGATGGTGCCCAGGGGCGGAATTGAACCGTCGACACCGCGCTTTTCAGGCGCGTGCTCTACCAACTGAGCTACCTGGGCAGGCCGTGCGACCCACGCGCCCCGGGCACGCCCCTTGCGGGGAGACGGGCCGCGAAGCGCCTGCGCGTTATAAGTGGCGCGCCTAGAATAGTCAACCGAAGGGGACCGATGCTCGCTTTTCTGACCCTCCTTCCCGCCCTCGCCCAGCAACCGGCGTCTCCCGACGCGACCCCGACCCCCGCAAGCGCCGAGAAGGGTAGCGCCATGGCGGGGGCGGCCGGCCTCGAGGTGATTTGGGCGCGTACCCTTGACGAAGCCACCGGAGGCGCGAAGCGCCTGAGGGACGGGCGCATCCTGATCTTCTTCGTGGAGCCCAACTGCGGCCAGTGCGATCGCATGGCGGCGCTCGTCGCCCCGTCCACGTCGTTCTACGCCTTCACGCGCGACAAGGTGCCGCTCTACGAGGACGTCTCGACGCCCGAGGGCAAGGACCTCGCGCGCCGGCTGCGGATCCGCGGCACGCCCACCTGGATCGTCGTCACGCCGGAGCTTCTCGAATGCGGCCGCCAGGAAGGGCCGACGACACAGCAGGGCTGGGTGGACGCCTTCATCCAGGCCGAGCGCGGCTGGGCCGGCTACCGGAGAGCGCTCGCCGCGGAGGCCGCCGCGCCGGCCAACCCGCAGCTCGTCTTCGACGCGGCGCAACAGACGTACCTGCGAGGCGGCGGCGCGCAGTCCGAGTCCCGTTTCCGGCGGCTCGCGGGCGATGGAAAGACGCCGCCCGCGATCCGCGAGCAATCCCTCGGCTACCTGACCTCGCTGGAGATGGAATCCGGGCGGTTCGACGACGCGGTCTCTCACCTCGACACCCTCATCGCGGCCGCGCAGGATCCCGCCCTCAGGGAGCGGGCCGAGCTTCGCCGGGCGGACGTCGAGATCGCCCGCGGCCGCAAGGACCTGGCGGCCTGGCGCCTGAGGGAATTCCGGAAGGCCCATCCGGGTTCCCCTCTCGACGCTGAGGCGCAGGCGCTGCTCGACGCGCTGCAGGGGAAGGCCCCGGCCGCCGATTCCACCCCCAAGGAGCGCTGATGCCCGTCCGGTCCCTCCTCGCCGCGCTGGCGCTCGCCGCGGCCGCGCCGGGTCTCGCCCAGCCCGTCCCGACCTCGAACACGATCGTCGCGCCCCGTCTCGCCGCCGACTTGGACCGGCTCGTCGCGGGAAGGCCCTTCCGGCTCGCATTCGTGGCCGAGATCAAGGCCGGCTGGCACGTCAACAGCCACACGCCAAAGGAGGACTTCCTGATCCCCACGGAGGTCTTGCTCAAGCCCGAGCGAGGCCTCACGTTCTCGCCTGTGCAGTATCCGAAGCACAAGGAGACGAAGTTCTCGTTCTCCGAACAGCCTCTCGCCGTCTACGAGGGCACGGCGGTATTCCTCGTGTCCGGCACGGTGGACGAGAAGGCAGCCGCGGGCCCGCGCACGCTCATGGCCCGGATCTCCTATCAGCCGTGCAACGACAACCAATGCCTACCCCCCGCAGAGTTGACGGCGTCCCTCACGATCGACGTTGCGCCGGCCGGGACCGCGCCCAAGGCGAAGAACGCGGACCTCTTCGGGGCCCCTGCTTCCGCGACCGGCGGCGGCGCCGGCTCCGCGCCTTCGGGAGACGGCGGCCCGGCCGCCGACGCCGGCACCGCCCGGGGGGCGCCGCTCGGCGCGGCCGCGCTGCGCGAGAAGTGGAGCGTGCAGGGAGTTCCGACTCTCATCTTCCTCGGCCCGGATGGCGCCGAGATCGGCTCGCGGGTCGTGGGCTTCGAGCCGCCGGAGACGTTCGCCCCGCGCTTCAGCGGCGGCGGGCCGGCAGCCGCGGAAAGCGGACTCGAAGGCAAGTCCCTGCCCCTGCTCCTCGGCCTCGTCTTCCTTTCGGGCCTCGCGCTCAACCTCACCCCCTGCGTCTATCCCCTCATCCCCATCACGCTCGGCTTCTTCAGCCGGCAGGCCGGCGGCAGCAAGGGAGGCACGTTCGGCCTCGCTCTCCTTTACGTTCTCGGCATGAGCGTCACGTACTCGGCGCTCGGGGTCTTCGCCGCGCTCTCCGGCTCGCTCTTCGGCGCCTGGCTGCAGAAGCCCGCCGTGCTGGTCGCCATCGCGGCGATCGTGGTCGCCCTCGCGCTTTCCATGTTCGGCCTCTTCGAGATCCAGGCGCCGCACTTCATCACGGACCGCACGGGCTCGAAGTCCGGCGCCGCCGGCGCGCTCACGATGGGCCTTTTCGTGGGCTTCGTAGCCGCGCCTTGCATCGGCCCGTTCGTCCTTTCGCTCCTGACGTACGTCGCGGCGAAAGGCTCGGCTCCCCTCGGCTTTGGTCTTTTCTTCACGCTCGCGATGGGCCTCGGCCTCCCTTATCTCGTCCTCGGCACCGTGTCGGGCAGCCTGAAGGCGCTCCCCCGCTCGGGCGAGTGGATGACGGCCGTGCGGCGCGTCTTCGGCTTCGCGCTCGTCGCGCTCGCCGTGTACTTCCTGCGCCCCCTCCTGCCCGCGCGTGTCTACGAGCTCGGCCTCGCGCTCCCGCTTCTCGCAGGCGGAGTGTGGTTCCTCTTCTTCGAGAAGAGCGGGGCCGGACTGCGCGGGTTCGCCGCCGTGAAGGGAGCCTTCGCCGTCGCGCTCCTCGCCGCGGGTGTCGTCTTCGCGATGCCCCAGAAGGCCGCCGCCGAGCTGGCATTCCGACCGTACTCGGAAGCGGCCCTCACGGCGGCGAAGGCCGCCGGCAAGCCCGTGATGATCGACTTCTACGCGGACTGGTGCCTGCCCTGCAAGGAGCTCGACCACAAGACGTTTCGCGACGCGCACGTGATCGCGGCGGCGAAGGGCTGGGTGCTCTTGAAAGCTGACATGACACGATAGAAGAAGGAGATTCTTAGAAGGGTGACTGTCGCCGTGGGCACACTCGAGGCCGCTGCGCCACGAGACGCCGGATCGCCCGAATCACTTTCTAAGAAATCCTTCTTCTTCCAGGGCCTTCAGCAGGGCATCCGCAGCATCAACCTGGGCGTCTTTCTTCGAGTTGCCTGCGCCTCGCGCGCTGATTCCCTCGCCGTAGGACACCTCGTACACGAACCGCCGTTCGTGGGGAGGGCCGCTCTCCTCGACGAGGCGATAGACGGGCAGGGGTTTGCTCTCGGCCTGCGCGCGCTCCTGAAGCGCCGTCTTCGGGTCGCGGCGGTGCAGCGCCTCGAAGTCGAGCGCCGCCACGTCGGCGTCGAAGAGGCGTCCAGCCGCCCCACGCGCCGCCTCGACGCCGCCGTCGAGGAGCAGGGCCGCGAACACGGCCTCGAACGCGTCCGCGAGGCGCGCGTCGCGGTCCCGGCCCCCTGCGCGCTCCTCTCCAGGCGAAAGTCGCAGCGCGGAGCCGAGGCCGATGTGTCGCGCGAGCGCGGCGAAGTGCTCTTCCGAGACGAGGAGCGACCGCGCCTTGGAGAGCGCGCCTTCGCCTTCGAGCGGAAACGCCGCGAAGAGCTTTTCCGTCACGAGGAAGTTCAGGACACTGTCGCCGAGAAACTCCAGCGTTTCGTTGTCCTCCGCGTCGTCGCTCTCGTTCGCGAACGAGGCGTGCGTGAGAGCGCGCCGCAGCAGCACGGAATCGCGAAAGCGATACCCGAGAGCGACCTCGAGGGAGGCCAGCGCATCCGCGGGGGAATCGTCTGTGGTTTCCATCGCGCGTCAGCGCCCGTGCTCCTGTGGTACCGGAGGAGGGACTCGAACCCTCACGGCCCTTTCGGGCCTGGGGATTTTAAGTCCCCTGCGTCTGCCATTTCGCCACTCCGGCGGCGGGAAGCTTACGCCGGGACCGAGGCTCGCGGGAGGGAGGGAATGGAGGCGACGGTCGGAGTCGAACCGACGAATGAGGCTTTTGCAGAGCCTTCCCTTAACCACTTGGGTACGTCGCCGTCCCGTCCGGAGGCGGGATGTTAGCAGGCCGCCGCGTCAGCTCGACATCGTGCGCGCAAGGGCGAAGAGCGAAGGATCGAGGGCCTTCTTCTTGCCCGCGACGTCCTCGAGCGGCGTCGCCGCAACGGCTCCCTTGAGCTGGCCGACGAGGACGCCGGACTCCCCCGCCGCGAGGCACTGGACGGCCGCCGCGCCGAGCCGCGTCGCGAGGAGGCGGTCGAAGGCACCCGGCGAGCCGCCGCGCTGCACGTGCCCGAGCTGCGTGACGCGCAGGTCGAACCCGAGGCGCTTCTCGTTCTCCCGAAAGTACTGGCCGAGCGCCCGGGCGTTGTGGTGCGCCCCTTCGGCCACGACGACGATCGCGTGCATCTTGCCCCGCTCCCGCGCGGCGTAAAGCTCCTTTGCGAGGTCCTCGGGATCCGTCTCCACTTCGGGGATGACGATCGCCTCGGCGCCTCCCGCGATTCCCGCCATGAGCGCGAGGTATCCGCAGTCGCGTCCCATGACTTCGACGAGAAACGCGCGCTCGTGCGACGAGGCGGTCACCTTGAGGCGGTCGATCGCTTCCAGCGCGATGTTGAGCGCCGTGTCGACCCCGATCGTGATGTCCGAGCCCGGCAGGTCGTTGTCAATCGTGGACGCGACGCCCACGACGGGGAACCCGGCCTTCGCTAGCGAGTGCGCCCCCACCTGCGAGCCGCTCCCGCCGATCACGACGAGGCCCCCGACGCCGCGGGCCTTGAGGACGCCGAGCGCCTGCTCGCGCCCCACCGCCGTCTTGAACTCGTCGCAGCGCGCGCTGCCGAGGATCGTGCCGCCCTGCTGGATGATCCCGCCCACGTCGCGCGGGCCGAGCGGGATGAGCTCGCCGCCGAGAAGTCCGGCGAACCCGTGGCGCACTCCGGAGACGCTCCAGCCCTGCGCGACCCCGGCGCGGACGACGGCGCGAATCGCCGCGTTCATGCCGGGCGCGTCGCCCCCGCTCGTCAGGACAGCCATGCTTCTCATCGCGTCTCCTTTCGGCCCCGGCTCAGGCGGGAGCCGTGAACGGCCATTCGGACTTTCGCCGCGCCGTCACGAGGTACGCCACGACGCCCCCGGCGAGCACGGCGAGGCCGGCCGCCTTGAACCCCTTCTCTGGCGAGAAGAGAACGAAGCCCCAGAGGAGGAGCGCGACGAGCGCCGGCAGCGGATAAAGCCACATCCGGAACGGCCGGGCGAGATCGGGGCGCGTCTTCCGGAGGACGAGCGCGGCCGCGATCTGCGCGATGAACGGGATGATCGCCCGGATCGACACGATGGCCGAGACGACGACCCGAAGGTCCAGGAACGAGAACACTGCGGCCGCGCCGCCGAGCGCGAGAAGCGCGACGAAGGGATAGCCCTCCGTCGGATGCAGCCGCGCGAACACCCCGAAGAAATTCCCGTCCCGCGCGGCGGCAAACAGGATGCGCGAGTAGCCGAGCGTGAGCGAGAAGACCGACGCGAATGCGGTCCAGAGGATGAGGCCGGTCACGAGGCGCGCGACGGGCCGGCCCGCCAGCACGGCGACGAAGTCCGCGACCGTGGACTTCGAGCTCATCGCGTCCTGCATCGGAAGGACCGACACGATGCACGCGTTCATGAGGATGTAGAGGACCGCCACCGACAGGATCGAGACGACGATGACGCGCGGGATCGTCTTCGTGGGCTCGACGATCTCCTCGGCGAGGTAGCAGACGTTGTAGTAACCGAGGTAGTCGTACACGGCGAGGATGAGCGCGAGCCCGAGGCCGCCGAGGACGCCCGCGGGCGGCGCGATCCCGGGCGCCGACAAGACCGGCGCCTCCCAGAACCGGAACGCGCTGAGCTTCAGGTGCGGGAGGCCGAGACCGATCACGATCCCGAGCGTCGCGAGGACCCCGATCCAGAGCACGACCGAGAACTTCCCGATCGCGCCGATCCGGCGCATCAGGAGCAGCGTCACCGCCAGGCAGAGGAGCGACGCGACGGGCGCCTCCCAGGCCTCCGGAATCTCCGGAAAGACGAAATGAAGATAGCGCGAGAAGCCGATCGCCCCCGAGGCCATCGAGAGCGGCGCGGAGAAGATGATCTGGAAGAGGAAGAGAAACGAGACGAGCCGGCCCCAGCGCGCGGGGCCGTACGCCTCCCTCAAGAAGGCGTAGGAGCCTCCCGCGCGCGGCAGCTCGGCCGACAGCTCGGCCGTCACGAGGCCGTCCGCGATGGCGAGCACGGCGCCGAGAATCCACGCGCCGAGCGCCCGCCCGCCTCCCATCGCGGCGAGAATGAGGGGAAGGGTCACGAAGGGTCCGATCCCCACCATGTCGATGATGTTCAGGGCGGTGCCCTGCCAGAGCCCGATCTCGCGCTTGAGCGCCATGAGCGGGAGAGGATAGCCTGCAGGCCATGCCGGGGCGCTTCCGTAGGTTCGTTCTCGCCGCCGTGCTCGCCTTTCTTCCCGCGCCCGCTCTCGCGCAGGCGCCGGCGGCCGAGCCCCAGATCCAGGACAACAGCTTTCTCCTCGAAGAGGCGTACAACCAGACGCCGGGCATCGTGCAGACGATCCAGACGTTCTCCCGGACGTCGGGGTCAGGCGACTGGGTCTACACCCTGACGCAGGAATGGCCGCTTCCCAAGGAGACGCACCAGCTCAGCGTGACGATTCCCGTGCAGGGCGTCACGACGGACACCGGGCAGGCGCAAGGCCTCGGCGACGTCGCCGTCAACTACCGCTATCAGCTCGTCGGAAACGGCGACGCCAAGATCGCCGTCAGCCCGCGGCTCACGCTCCTTCTCCCGAGCGGCGATCGCAAGCGGTCGCTCGGCGCGGGCGGCCTCGGCATTCAGGTGAGTCTCCCGGTCAGCCTCGTTCTCTCGGACCATTTCGTCACGCACGTGAATGCCGGAGCCACGATCACGCCGCGGGCGACGAACGTTTCGGGTGAAACGGCGAGCCTCACGAGCTGGAACGCCGGACAAAGCGTCGTCTGGCTGGCTCGCCCCCGCTTCAATCTGCTCCTCGAGACGCTCGTGACCTCCGTGCAGGCGTTCGCCGACGGGGGCGGCACCGAACGCCATCTCGACGTCTCGGTCTCCCCGGGCGCTCGTTATGCGTTCAACCTGCCAAACGATCTCCAGATCGTCGCGGGACTCGCAGTCCCGATCGGCGTCGGCGCGAACCACGGGCAGCGCAGCCTTTTCCTTTACTTCAGCGTCGAGCTGCCCTTCTGGCACCCGGCGCGGTGACCCGCCCGTCAGCCGCGTTTCAGGACGTCCTTCGCGATCGTGTTGAGCTGCATGAAGGACGTGCCCTCGTAGATCTTCCCGATCTTCGCGTCGCGGTACATCTTCTCGAGGGGGTAGTCCTTCACGTAGCCGTACCCGCCGAGGAGCTCGAGGCCGCGGGACGTGCACATCTCGGCGACCTCCGAGCCCTTGAGCTTCGCGATGGCGGCCTCCCGCGCGAACGGCAGGCCGTTCTCCTTGAGGCGCGCCGCGTTGTAGACGGCGAGGCGCGCGCACTCGAGCTCCATGTCCATCCGCGCCAGCTCGTGCTGCACGGCCTGGAACTGCGCGAGCGGCTGGCCGAACTGCTTGCGCTCCTTGACGTACGTCACCGTGTAATCGAGAGCGGCGCGCGCGATGCCGACCATCTGGGCGCCGATCCCGATGCGGCCCTCGTTCAGCGTCTCGATGGCGATCTTGTAGCCCTCGCCCACGTTGCCGACGACGTTCTCGGCGGGCACCTCGACGTCCTCGAACGCGAGCGCGAGCGTGGAGGACGCGCGGATGCCGAGCTTGTCCTCCTTCTTTCCCTTGTGGAAACCTTTCCACTGCGACTCCACGAAGAACGCGGTGATGCCCTTGTAGCCCTTGCTCCTGTCCACGCTCGCGAACACGAGAAACAGCTCGGCCTCGAGGCCGTTCGTGATCCAGAGCTTGCCGCCGTTCAGGACGTAGCGGTCACCCTTTGGCGTCGCCGTCGTCGTGAGGGCGAACGCGTCGGAGCCCGACTCGGCCTCCGAGAGCGCGTACGAGGCCACCTTGCGCTTCGCGAGATCCGGGAAGTACCTCCTCTGGAGAGACGGCGAGGCCCAGCGCTTGATCGCGTTGTTCACGAGCGTGTTCTGGACGTCGACGACGACGGCGCAGGCCGCGTCCACGCGGGCCAGCGCTTCGATGATCGCGATGGAGGTTCCGAAATTCGCGTCGAGGCCGCCGAATTCCTCCGGGATCTCGATCCCCATGAGGTCGAGGTCGAAGAACTTGCGGATGAGGTCCGGGTCCATGACGTTCTCGCGGTCCATTCGGGCCGAGTGAGGGCCGATCGACTCGACGGCGAAGTCGTAGACGCCTTCGGCCAGCTCTCGCTCGTGATCGGGGAGGACGGAGACGGGGGCGGTCGGTGCGTGCGGCTCGGCGGCGACGGACATGGATTCCCTCCACCTCGGAGGATACCGAAAAAAAAGCGCCGGGGCGTCGAGCCCCGGCGCAATCCTGGTTCCTGAAAAGCAGCGAAATCAGCTAAAAGGAAACGCGCGCCCCCCACTTCAGCTGGTAGCGCGAGCGGAGGTCGCTGGTGCTGTACTGCCTCCCCACGTTGAGCGCGTTCGCGTTGACCGTGTAGATCGGCTTGCCCGTGGCCGAGTCGATCCCCGAGAAATTGAGCGCGGTGTAAGTCTGGAAGTTGACGAACCGCAGGAGTCCCGAGTTGCTGTCGATCAGGTTGATCAGGTTCAGGACGTCGAACGTGAGCTGCACCCGGGCCACCGAGATCGGCAGTTCCACGTCGTAGTGAAAATCGAGCGTGTGAATCCACGGGGCGTCGAGCGCGTTGCGCGGAGCGACCCGGCCGCGGTACTTGTCGAGGCCCGTCGTCGAGAGGAAGGTGTTCCACTGATCTTCGGTCGGAGCCCCCGCGCCCTTCCAGACGATGTCGCCGTAGTTCTGGGGCACGAAGAGCTGGTCGTTGCCCGAGGCCCCGTCCTTGTTCGGGTCACCGCCCATCAGGATCGAGTAGGGCTGCCCCGACTGCGCGAAGTAGACCAGCCCGACGTTGTGATTCAGCGGTCCCGTCCGGAAAGCCTGCGACATGACGAGGTTGAAGCGGTGCGGCACATCGAAGAAGGAGCGCGTGAGCTGCTGGGTATAGATGTCGCCGTCGCCCGTCTGGAACTGCCAGTTCGAGAACGCCACGCTGGACGTCCCCTCGAACGCGGCCTTGGCGTTCATGTAGGCGTACGTCCCGTTGACGTAGAGACCGAAGGGGAAGCGCTTTTCGAGCTGCGCGACGAGGTTCTGCTGCTCGCCCTTCGTCGTGTTGGAGAGGTTGGTGACGTCCGAGAACGCGGTACTGGAGTTCTTGTAGATGGGCGCGCCGTAGAACGTCGTGGCGCCGGTCGGGACCTTGTTCAGGTTGTAGTAGAAGATGTCCTCCAGCGTCTTCGTGAACATCGCCTCGACGCTCCCGCGGATCCCGAACGGGAGCTCGCGGTCGTACGCCAGGGTGCTGCGAAGGACCTGGGGGAACTTGAAATGGGGGTTGATCGTGTCGACCGAGATGGCGCCCGTTCCAGGAGGGAAGTTCTTCGGCGGGTTGTTCGGATCCGGGTTGAACGTGACGTTGGTGGAACTCAGGCCCGTGATCTCGATTCCGGTGCCGCCGTAGACGTTGGAGATCCATACGAACGGCGTGCGGCCCGCGAAGACGCCGATGCCGCCGCGCACCTGATCCTTGCCCGAGGCGGTCGGGGTCCAGTTGAAGCCGAGGCGGGGCGAGATCATGAGCTGGTTGTTGGGGACGTTGCTCGTGTCGATCCCGAAGGTGGTGTTGACGAGCGGGTTGAAGGTCGGCTGGTCCGTGAGCCGCGGGAGATCGGCCCTCAGGCCCAGGTTCAGCGTGAGGCGGCTGCCGACCCTCCACGAGTCGCCCACGTAGAGGCCCCACTGCTGGGCAGCGAACCGGGTCGGGCGGCGCGGATCGGCCCCGTTGGCGAACTTGATCTGGTACCGGGCGGCCTTGCCGGCGTCGAGGTCGGCGAGGGTGTTGAAGAAGTACGTTCCGTAGACGTCCTGGATGAACAGGTTCTCGAACTTGAAGAACTCGTCGTGAGTTCCGAGCGTGATCGTGTGGTTCCCCTTGATGAGCGTGAAGTCGTCGGTGAGCTCGAGGATGTTCTGGTTCAGCGAGTTCGCTCCGGACGAGCGCTCGGTTCCGGCGACGAGGGCGTAGGTCCCGCTCCCGGTGCACGCCGTATTGGGTGAATTGCAGACGTAGACCGACGGGAAGGTCACCGGCACCGCACGGTTGTCCCGGATGGTCTGGTAGCCGACGCGGCCCTGGTTGAACGAGTCGGCGCCGAAGACGCTGTTGACCTGTAACACCCCAGAGTTCGTCTTGTCGGTGATCGTGTACCCGGCGGTCTCGAAGGTATAGGCGCTGGTGTTGCGGCTCTGTCCGAGCGTGTCGCTCAGGGCGTCGACGTAGTTGTACCGGAACGAGAGCTGGTTGGCGCCCGTGACGTTGAAGTCGAGCTTGCCGAGCAGCAGGTTGCTGGGCGTCCTCTGGTTGTAGTCCCCGAGCCCGCCCGGGTTGTAGCCGTACTTGCTCGTCAGGATGCTCTGGAACTGGGCGGCGCCCGCCGGATCCCGGTACACGTTGCTCGTCGACCCGTCGGCGGACCCGCCGGTCGGTTGCGAAAGCTTGTTCCTCTCGCCGCTGCCGAAGAAGAAGAGCTTGTCCTTCAGGATCGGCCCGCCGATGCGGGCGCCGAGCTGGTCCGAGTTGAAGGAAGCGAGAGGCTTGTCGAGCGCGTCGCCCGTGGCCTGCGGGACCTTGCTACTGATGTACTTCTGGTCCCTTTTCGAACCGTAGGCGGACCCGTGGAACTCGTTCGTCCCGCCCCGCGTGATCGCGTTGATGGCGCCGCCGGTGAACCCCCCCTGCTTGATGTCGTAAGGGGACACGGCGACCTGGATCTCCTGGATGGTGTCCAGCGAGATGGGCTGGGTGTTCGTCTGGCCGCCCGGAGTGCCGGTGGTGGCGAGCCCGAACAGGTCGTTGTTGACCGCGCCGTCGATCTGGATCGTGTTGTACCGGTTGTTCTTGCCCGAAATGGAGATCTGGGTTTGCGTCGCGTCGAAGGCCGCCACGTTGACGTAGGGACTGATGCGGGCGAAGTCCTGGAACTGCCGGTTAATGGTCGGCAGGGCCTTGATCTCGGCGTCCGAAACCGCCTGAGAGGAGCCCATCCGGTCCGGGCTGATCAGAGGCGCGGCTTCGGCCGTCACGTTGACGCTCTCCTTCATCGCTTCGATGTCCAGCTCGAAGCTGAGGAAGCGCCTTTCCCCGAGGGCGATGGAGACGTCCTTGAAGGTCTCGGTCCTGAAGCCGCTGAGCTTCACAGTCACCTCGTACGGGCCGCCCACCCGGACGTTCAGGATGTTGAAACGTCCGCCTTCCGTCGATACGGCGGCGTAGTGCGTGCCGGTGGGGACGTGGACGGCCTCCACCGTGGCGCCGGGAAGAGGGCTCTTGTCCGACTTCATCGTCACGAGCCCCTGAAGACCACCGGAGGTCTCCTGGCCGAAGGCAGGCACGGACGACGAAAGGAAGGCCGCGATCGCCGCGAGGGCGAGCGGAAGGCCGAGACGGGGGCGGATTCTCATGTGATCACCTCTCCTTTGAAATTGAAATGGATGAAATGAGAAGCAAAACGAGCGTGGCAGCAGAACGTGAAGGTCTCGTGAAGCGGGATTCAGCACGTCGGCTCTTTGAAGAGTCGATGTCTCGGCAGCGAGGCGCGAGGGGAGCCGCGCTCTCGGGCAGGACCCAGTCCCGCACTTCCGCCGTCATCGTGCGTCGATTCTATAGCGGGTCAATTAGACTCCGTCAATGGAAGGTTGAAGGAAAATGGGCCTCCAAATAAGTGTAGGGCCTTCACCCACCAAGACAACTGGTTCAGGTGCATCAGGCTCCGGCTGGCAGCCCGGACACAAGATCAGGAAGAGTCGTCATTTGCCCTTGGCGCGATTTCCCCGTCCGGGACAAACAGGCGGGCCCAAGAGCCCCAATAGGAGGTCTCATGTCGAATAGTGTCAGCACACTCGAACCCGGCGTCGAGGTCCAGTCCGGGAAAGGAACGTCGCTCCCGACGGGAGGTTCCAGGTCGGCCTACGTCAGGAACCTGATGGCCGAGGTCAGGGCCAAGAACCCGGCTGAACCTGAGTTCCACCAGGCGGTCGAAGAGGTCGCCGACTCCCTCCAGCTCGTCCTCGAGAGACGGCCGGAGTATCGCAGCGCGAAGATCCTGGAACGTATCATCGAGCCGGAGCGCGTCCTCATGTTCCGGGTGGCCTGGCAGGACGACCAGGGAACCTACCGGATCAACAGGGGTTTCAGGATCCAGATGAACAGCGCCATCGGGCCCTACAAGGGAGGGCTCCGGTTCCATCCTTCGGTCAACCTCGGAATCCTGAAATTCCTCGCCTTCGAGCAGGTCCTCAAGAACTCTCTGACGACGCTGCCGATGGGTGGCGGCAAGGGCGGTTCGGACTTCGACCCGAAGGGAAAGAGTGACGGCGAGGTGATGCGGTTCTGTCAGAGCTTCATGACGGAGCTCTTCCGCCACATCGGACCCGACACCGACGTTCCCGCCGGCGACATCGGCGTCGGCGGTCGCGAGATCGGTTACCTGTTCGGCCAGTACAGGAGGCTGAAAAACGAATTCGCCGGCTTCCTCACGGGCAAGGGTCTCAACTGGGGTGGCTCGCTGATCCGCCCCGAGGCCACCGGCTACGGTGCCGTGTATTTCGCCTCCGAGATGCTCGGGACGAAAGGGCAGACGCTGGAGGGCAAGACCTGCCTCGTGTCCGGCAGCGGCAACGTTTCGCAGTACACGGTCGAGAAACTCATCCAGCTCAAGGCGAAGCCCGTGACCCTCTCCGACTCGGAGGGCTACATCTACGACGAGGCGGGAATCACGGCTGAAAAGCTGGCCTTCGTGATGGACCTCAAGAACGTCCGCCGCGGCCGCATCAAGGAATACACCGACAAGTTCAAGGGCGTCGTCTATACGCCGGTGGACCCGAAGCTCCCCTACAACCCGCTCTGGGCCCATAAGGCGCA
>JBGQDL010000012.1:0-46381 GCA_041495865.1 Thermoanaerobaculia bacterium
AGCGCGACGGCTCCGGCCGCGCCCCCGTCACAGATCCCGATAGTCGAGCCTTATCTTCGTCTCCGCGAACGTCTTCCCGTCCACTTCGACGTAAGGGTAGATGAAGAAGTTGATCGGCCCGTCCTTCTGCGGGGGAGAAAGAGTGATGTCGCGGCCTGTCGTGATGTCGAATCGGTCCGCGTCGAGGTGGCCGAAAAGGTACGCCTTCTTCACCGGCTCTTTCGTCTTCGCGGCGTCCGACGCGTCCACCGGCACCCAGCCCTGCCCGGGCGCCCAGAACTCGGCCCAGCAGTGGTAACCCGGAACCGAGCCTTCCCTTTCGGTCTTCAGGGGGAACCCGATCGAGAAGCGCACCGGAATCCCCTCGGACCGCGCGAGCGCCATGAACGCCGAGTGGAAGTCCGTGCAGTTTCCCTTCTTCACGTCGCAGAAGCGCTCCGAGTCGCCCCTGCCCCACCCGGGAGCCGTCTTGTCGTACGTGCCGTTGTCGACGAGGTAGTCGTAGAAGGAGCGCGCCTTCGAGACGGCGTCGGTCTTCCCCGCCGAGAGGGTATCGGCGAGCGCCTTCACGCGCGGGCTGAGCGGCACGAGCCGGTTCGGCTTCAGAAGCTGCGCCGCGTCGGAAGGTTCGCCCGCCTTCGCGCTCCCGGGAGCGGGCGCCACGGCCTCGCGCCGCGTGACGCGATACGTGGCCCTGACCTCGAGGTCCTTCCCGAGCTGCTCGGGCTTGTCGAGGACGAAGTGCGCGAGCCGGTTGCCGGCCGAGTCCTTCTCGAGCGTGACTGGGGCCGGCGCCTGCACCTTCACGTCGGCGATCGTCTGATACGGGCCGTCCGACGGCAACGGGATCCAGATCTCCACCTTCTTCGCCGTGGCCGGGAGCGCCGAGACCGTCCCGACGTACGTGGCGTCGAAGGACCTCACGGCCGGCGCCTTCGTGTCGGCCACGACGAACGCCGCGGATGCGGCGGCGAGAGCGACGGCGGCGCGGAGCTTCTTCATGACTCCCCCTCTTGGCGCCGGATTCTCGGGCAGGTGCCGCCCGAGGTCAACGCTGAAGCGACAGAAAGTGAAACGCCGCGATGACGAGGGAATGCGTGATGCGCCCCGCCCTGATGAGGCCCGGGATGCGGGCCAGCGGCACGAGCTCCACGTCGAGGTCCTCGCCCGCGTCCGGGATGAGGTCCCCGACGCGCCGGCAGCCACGGGCGAGGTAGGTCGTGCAGCGGTTCGACTGGAAAGCGGGGTTCGGCTGCACGACGCCGAGGCGATTCCAGCTTCGCGCCGCGTGGCCCGTCTCTTCGCGCAGCTCGCGCCGGGCGGCCGCGAGGGCGGAGCCGTCGCTCCGCTCCACGCCGCCGCCGGGGATCTCCAGCGTGACCGAGCGGGCGCCCGCGCGGAACTGCCGCACGAGGACCACCTGGCGCCGGTCCGTCAGCGCGATCACGTTCACCCAGTCGGGGCAGTCGAGGACGTAAAAGGGATGTGGCAGATCAGTTCGGGGAGAGAGAAGCGTGTCGCGGCGCACGGAGAAGATCTTGAAGGCGCCCAAGTTCTCGCTCGAAATGAGGGGCCAGGTCGAAGGGGACGTCCGAAGAACACCGGGGATTTTCTTAGAAGGTGAATAGGGCGGGGGCAACGGCGTCGCGCGACGACGAGCGCCTCCTCGACGCGCACCGCCGCTTCGGATGCCCCTCTTACTCACTCGAAGAAATCCTCGGGCTCTTCGGACGTGCCCGCATGAGACAGAATCGGCCGGCGAAGCGAGGCTTATCCGTTCCCGGTGCCCGTGATGATGTACGAGCCGCTCTTGCCGTCGCGCTTCAAGACGATGAGATCCTGCTTCTCGGCGGCCTCGAGGAGCTCGGAGAAGGCGCGGAAGCCGTAGTAGCTCTCGTTGAAGCTCGGGTTCTTTCTCTGCATGGTCTGCTTGACCATCGAGCCCCACAGGACTTCCTTGTTCTCGCGCTTCAGGGCGAGGATGGAGTCGATGAGCAGGGAGAACGCCTCGGCTGTCTTCTCGGGCAGGCCCTGGAGAGCCGCCGTCTTCGTCTTCTCGCGGACGAGGTCCTCGTAGTAGAGAAACTCGTCGCAGTTGTCGATGAGGAGCTCCGAGGTCGAGCCCTTCACGCCGAAGCCGAGCACCTGTTTGTTGTTCTCCTTCAGCTTCGAGACGAGCGGCGAGAAGTCCGAGTCGCCGGACCCGATGACGAACGTCGTGATGTGCTCCTTGTTCGAAGCGAGGTCCATGGCGTCCACGACCATCCGGATGTCGGCGGAGTTCTTCCCGGTCATGCGGTGCTGCGGGATGTCGATGAGCTCGAAGGCGCTCTCGTGAAAGGCGCGCTTGTACTCGGTGTAGCGGCTCCAGTCGGCATAAGCCCGCTTCACGACGATCTTCCCCTTCTCGAGGAGCCGCGAGATGAGCAGCTTCACGTCGAACTTCGGATGTCCGGTTTCGCGCAGTCCGATGAGAAGGTTGTCGATGTCGATGAAGAGGGCGAGGTTCTGCTCTTCCTGATTCATGGCTCCTACCGGGGGCGGCGTTCCCATGCCGTCGATGAAATTCGAGGCGGCGAGGGCGGGGGGCGGTGCCGCGAAAACGGGGTCGGCTTCGGGAAACGGGGCGTCGACGAGATCCTCGGGCGGCTTTGCCTTCGCGCCCGAGCGCCCGCGTCCGCCGCGGCGGCGGCGGCGGGCGACGCCCGCTGCTTTCGGGGCGGCGTCGTTCACGAAGCCTCTGTCACGCCCTTCCATTGTCGCACGGATCAAAAGGCGCGCAGCCCAATGCGAGAATCCCGGACATGAGCGGACCTCCCCTGTTCTTCGACCTCACGGGGCGCGGCGCGATCCTCCTGACGGGCAAGGATCGCGCGTCGTTCCTGCACGGCCTCGTCACGAACGACGTAAAGGAGCTCACGCCGGGCACCGGCTGCGCGGCGGCCTTCCTCACCCCGAAGGGCAAGCTCCTGGCCGACTGCGTCGTCCTCTGCGAGGAGGATCGGCTCGAGATCGACTGCGAGCCTTCGCTCGCGGGAAAGATCGAGGGGCTGCTTAGGAAGTATCTGGTTTTCAATGACGTTCTCATTTCGGACGCCACCGCGGAAACGGCCGTTTTTCACCTCCAGCATCCGGCGGCGGGAGACGCGGTCGAAGAGCTGCTTAGAAAGGTAATCGAAAGAGATCTGCCCGTTGCGGGCGCGGGCGGCGCTTGGCCGCATCAGGCGCACGCGCACGTGATGGCGCAAGGCGCCACCGCCCGCGTCGTCCACGAGAACCGCACCGGCGTCCCGGCTTACGACGTCCGGTGCCCTTCTTCCCTTTCAGAAGAAATCCGAAAGGCGTTCATATCCGCCGGGGCGCGACAGGGATCGTCCGCGGAGATGGAGATCCGGCGCATCGAGGCCGGCATCCCGCGCTGGGGCTTCGAGCTGACCGAGGACGTCCTGCCGGACGAGGCGGGGCTGAGGGGGCGGGGCTTCATCTCGGACACCAAGGGCTGCTACATCGGGCAGGAGACCGTGGCCCGCATCAAGACCTACGGACACGTGAATCGGACGCTCGTGCGCCTGCGGGTCGGCGGCGAGGTGCCCGCGGTCGGGACGGAAATCTTCTTCGAGGGAGCGCGCGTGGGGGCCGTGACGAGCGCGGCGCGCGGGGCGGGCTCTGAACGGGCGACCGCTCTGAGCTATGTCAAGCGCGAGCGGGCCGCTCCGGGCACGGCGCTTCTCCTCCGCGCGCCCGAGGGCGACCGTACGGCCACCGTCGCGGCGCCGCCGGCCGCCTGATTCCGGCCGCTTTACAGCTTCGTCGGCCGCCCGAGCAGGTAGCCCTGCCCGTACGTCACGCCGAGGCGCTTCACTTCGGCCTTTTCCGCCTCGGTCTCGATTCCCTCGGCCACCGTCTCGGCGTCGATGCGTGCCGCGAGGCGCACGAGCATCTCGACGACGTCCCGCTTGATCGAGTCCTCGTGGAGGCCCGTGACGAGGTAGTTCGAGATCTTGAGGTACTGGGGGCGGAGCTCGGCGATCGACTGGAGGGACGCATAGCCGGATCCCGCGTCGTCGATCGCGATCCTAAAGCCGAGCTCGCGCAGGACGCGCACGCTTTCGCGGAACAGGTCGTAGTCGCGGATCGCGGCGCGCTCCGTGATCTCGAGAACGACACCGCTCTGGATCGCGAGGAGGGGCTGGAGGACCTCGTGCCCCCGCGACTTCAGCTCGTGAATGAGCTCGGTCTCCACGTTCACGAAGAGCATCCCGGGGACCTTCCCCACGAAGTGCTCGGCCGAAAACTTCATGCAGATCTTCTCGAGGCTCCACACCTGGTCCGACTTCAGGGCGTAGTCGAAGAGCACCTCGGGGTTCTCGAAGGGCGAGTCGAGCGGGCCGCGCGAAAGGGCCTCGTGCGCGAAGACGGCCCCCGTCGAGAGGTCGACGATCGGCTGATAGAGGGTCTCGATCTGACGGTGAACGAGAACGTCCTTGAACTGCTCCCTCAGGAGGGCCGCGCGCTCGCCTTCCTTCGTCGAGGCGACGGAAATCGCCTCGCGGAGCGCGCGGTAGACGAGTCGCTCGAGGCGGACCTGCGGGCTGTACACGAGCTTCGCGTACCCGACATAGAGGCCGATCTTCCTCTGGATGCGGTGCCGGAACTTCTCGCTCAGCGTCGCCCGCAGCGACTCCTCGATCTGGCGCGCCTTGCGCTGGAGCCGCTCGAGGATCTCGTCGCCCCTCAGGCCCGGCGGCACCGACAGGAAGACGTAGAACTCCGAGCCCGAGGGCCGGTTGATCGCGATGAGGTCTTCCGTCGAGAAGAGCGTTCCGAGGAGGCGCTTCAGGGCTTTCGCGGCCTCGCGCAGGACGTCGTCGAAGACCTCCCAGCCGTAGTAGTCCTCGATGTGGGCGTACTTCTCGAAGTCGATGAAGAGGACCCCCACCTCCTGGTCCACGAGGAGCCACTCGCGCAGCGCGTCCACGATGACCGGGATCGTCGGGAGGCCCGACACCGTGTCGAAGAGCAGGTTGCGCGTCCGCACGTCCCCCGTGTCCTTCGGCAGGAACGCCGACCGCGACCCCTCCCCCGGCTCGAGGAGGCGCTCGACCGTCTCGAGGAGGTGGCGCTTCGTGAAGGGCTTCGTGATGTAGTCGTCGGCCCCGACCTGCATCCCCGTGATGAGGTCCTTGATCTCGGACTTCACCGTGAGCATGACGACCGGGATCGAGGACGTCTCGGGCAGGTTCTTGAGCGTCGCGCAGACTTCCCAGCCCGAGATCTGCGGCATCGTGACGTCGAGCAGGATCACGTCCGGCCTGAGCGCCATGGCCTGCTCGATGCCTTCCTGCCCGTTGCGCGCCAGCACGGGAGCGTAGCCCGCGTTCGTGAGCAGGGTCTGGACGATGAGGAGGATGTCCTCGTCGTCGTCGACGATCAGGATCTTCCGCTCGTTCACAGGGTTCGGATCTTAAACGGCAGGCTAAAACTCCACGTCACAGCCGGCGAGGTCGTCCGGCGACGGGGGCGAGGCGAGAATCTCGACGTCGACGCGGGCGACGCGCGCGAGGTGCGGCCCCTCTCCGAGGGCCGATTCCAGGCGGTCGAGGGCGTGGACGGCGCCGGACGCCACGACCTCCACGCGCCCGTCGTCGAGGTTCAGGGCGCCGCCCCGGAGATTCAGCGCACGGGCCACGCGCGCGGCGAACGCGCGATAGCCCACGCCTTGCACGCGGCCCGAGACCCGAAAGCGTCGCGCCGCGGCTCCCCAGCCGTGTGAAGCGTCCATCGTCGACCCCGGGGCCTTCACCGGGAGACCCTCTCTCTCTTCACGGGGGGAAAGCCGAAGCGGCCCACGAGCGGCACGTAGGCGACCTCGCCGGCATCCTCGGTGCGCGTCCTTCCGTTCGGCAGTTTCCTGACCACGAGCAGCCTCTGCCGGCCGGCCGAACCGACGGGGACCACGAGGCGCCCGCCCGCGGCGAGCTGCGCGACGAGAGGCTCCGGAACCTCGGGCGCGGCCGCGGCCACGAGAATGGCGTCGTACGGAGCGTGCTCGCTCCAGCCGTAGGAGCCGTCGAAGACCTTGATGGAGACGTTCGCGATGCCGAGCGCCTTCAGGAGGTGCACGGCCCCTTTCGCGAGCTCCGCGATGCGCTCGAGGGAAAAGACCCAGCGCGCGAGACGCGCGAGGATGGCCGCCTGATAGCCCGAGCCGGTCCCGACCTCGAGGGCGCGAGAGCCCGGCGTCAGGGCGGCCAGCTCGGCCGCGCGCGCCACGTTCGCCGCCTGCGTGATCGTCTGCCCGTGCCCGATGGGCAGCGCGTGATCTCCGTAGGCCTCGCCCTGGAGCGCGGCCGGCACGAACAGGTGCCGCGGCACGGCCGCCATCGCCTCCGCGACGCGCGGATCGCGGCAGAGCCCGGCGGCCTGAAGCCGCGAGACGAGAGCCCGGCGGGCGCCGGCGCCGGCGCGCGCGGCGCGCTCCACCTCCTGGTCGGCCGACTTCACGCTTCGATCCTAGCCCGCACGCACCGCGGCGATCTTCTCCGCGAGGCCCTCCAGGTCGGCGAGAGCGCGGTAGTCGGTCATGTCCATGTGAAGCGGCGTCACGGACACCCAGCCTTCGGCCACCGCGAGGAGATCGGTTCCCTCGGCCTTCGTGTCCACGAAGGCCCCGCCGATCCAGTAGTACGGGCGCCCCCGCGGGTCGATCTTCTCGACGATGTTCTCTCCGTACCGGCGGCGCCCCATCCGCGTGGGGCGGAACCCCCGCGGCTTTCCCGCCGGAACGTTGACGTTCCAGAGGGTATCGGGCGCGGGCGGGTGGTCCTTCGCCCAGACGATCAGCATCTCCGCCGCCTTCTCGGCTTCCGCGTAGTCGATCGCTCCGCTCGCGTCCCGCGCGTAGTCGAGGGAGAACGCGATCGACGGAACCCCCAGGAGCGTCCCTTCGAACGCGCAAGCCACCGTCCCGGAATACGTCACGTCGTCTCCGAGGTTCGGGCCGGCGTTGATGCCAGAAAACACGAAGTCGGGCGGGGTTGCCTTCAGGACGGAGCAGAGCGCGATGTTGACCGAATCCGTCGGCGTGCCGTCGACGACCCAGGTCCGCTCGCCCGTCTTCAGGACGCGCAGGGGACGGTGCATCGTCAGCGAGTGCGCCGAGGCGCTCTGCTCGCGGTCGGGCGCGACGATGTACGTCTCGAACCCGGCGCCGCGCGCGGCGCGCTCGAGCGCGGCGATGCCGGGACTGTGGACGCCGTCGTCGTTCGAGATCAGGGCTCTCACGACGGTCCCGTGTAGACGACTTTGTTCCGCTCGGTCTCGTGCAGCTCGATCCGCACGAGCCGGCCGGGCCCGACGGCGGGGGCGAGAACGTCCCAGATGCGGATCGCGATGTTCTCCGCCGTCGGGTTCACGCCCGCGAGGAACGGGACGTCCACGTTCAGGTTCCTGCGGTCGCACGCTCTCACGACGCGTTCGTTGACGACGCGCTTCACGAGCCCGAAGTCCATCACCCAGCCCGTGAGCGGATCGACCGGCCCTTCCACCGTGACGTCGAGCGCGTACGTGTGACCGTGAAAGTGCGGGTTGTTGCACTTGTCGAAGACGCGGCGGTTCCACTCGGCATCCCTGGCGTCGTTGTGGAGCCGGTGGGCCGCGGAGAAGTGCGCACGCGTCGTGATGCGAACGGACGGAGCGGTCATCGCCCCCACCTCTCGCGCCCGCTCTCCCAGAGGGACAGGCGTCGGTAAAGCTCCTCGGGCGTCGCCTCGACGTACACGGTCTGCGAATAGGCGATGCCCCGCGACCGGTGGCTCTCCCGGCAGGCGTGCTCGGCGGCCTCCGCGGGCGTGCAGGGCCTGAAGTCGAATACCGGCGTCCCGTCCATGACGTCTCCGACCATGACGCCGAGCGCCGTCACGCCCAGGAGCGTCAGGCAGGACGTCAGCTCGACCTTGCCCATCGCGTGACTCGCGACCTCGGGGATCCCGCCGGCCTTGAAGCCCGACGGCAAGAACCACCGGACGGAAAACGCGAGCGGATCGCCGTCGTGACCGCTCCTCAAGTAAATGCGCTGCGTGTTCACGGGAGCGGGTCGCATACGGGCGGAGTCTAGAGAAGTCAGCCGCGGTCCGCACGCCGGACGCGCGTGTAAGATGCCGCCGTGCGGCTGACGCGGCTCCGGCGCCTGCTCGTCGTCCTCGCCCTCGCGCCGCTGGCGCTGGGCGGAGCGTTCTCGCATGTCGACGGCTTCGAGAGGCTCTCGCACGGCACGTTCTTCTTCCCGCCGGACCACCCTGCGCATGCGCCGTTCGTGCCGGAGAAGGAACATCCCTGCGCCGCCTGCGCGATCGCGCACCTCACCGCGCCCGGTTCCGCTCCCGCCTATCTCGTTCCGCCCGACGTCCGCGCGGCCGACGCGGTGCGCGCCGAGCTTCCGGCCTCGCCCCTCTCCCGCCCCGACATCAAGGGCCGGTCCCCGCCTCGCCTCGACGCTGCATAGCGCGAAGACACTCCAAGAAGAGAATTTTCTTAGAGGGTAATTGTCCCGCATCCGGGAGGCCGTCGGTCTCCTGTTGGCGGTTCTTGCTTCCGTCGAACGGAGGGTTCAGACCATGTTTCTTCTAAGCACGGCGCGAAGCGCCGCGTGCGCTTCCTCGTTCTTTTCCACGGCGCGAAGCGCCGCAGCTTGTCTTCTCCTTCTCAGCATCCTGTTGACTTGCCCGAGAATCGTCGACGCTGCGTCTGCCACAGGTGTCCAGCTCCGCGGTCACGTCATCGGCCCGGACGGAAAACCGCTCCCCGGAGTGGCGGTCGTGCTGGCGAACGATCTGACCGGCTACCGCCAGCAGGCCACGACCGGTCCGGACGGCGGGTACCTTCTCTATAACGTCCCGGCCAATCCGTACCACCTCACCGCCGGCGCGCAGGGCTTCACGCCCTTCCATGCCGACGTGGACGTGAGGGGGGCGGCGCCGCTCGTCCGGGACATCACGCTGAACCTCGCGGAAGTCAAGGCGTCCACGATCGTCGAGGCGGAGAAAGAGCCCGTCGAGCTTGAAACCGACGACCCGTCGACGCATATCGACATCGACAAGTCGCTCATCCGGAGGTCGCCCGCCGCCATGCCCGGGCGGGCGTTTGAATCCATCGTGACGTCGACGCCGGGCTTCTCGCAGGATGAGAACGGCCGTTACCACTTTCAGGGCGGCCATTCGCAGCAGCTTCTTGTCATCGACGGCCAGCCCATCGGAGACCAGGTCGGGATCACGTTCTCGAACTCTCTCGATCCCGGTGTCGCGGAGAACGTGACGATCATCACGGGTGGCATTCCCGCCGAG
This sequence comes from Thermoanaerobaculia bacterium, assembly GCA_041495865.1. Taxonomy (GTDB): domain Bacteria; phylum Acidobacteriota; class Thermoanaerobaculia; order UBA5066; family UBA5066; genus Fen-183. The sequence goes on from JBGQDL010000012.1 coordinate 9,342, forward strand.
TACGGCGAGAAGGCAAACGGCGTCATCAACCTGACGACGCGCTCGGGTCTCGGGACGAACGGCGTGAAAGGCGAAGTGTCCGCGGGCGGCGCACGGTTCAGCACCGGCTCGGCTTCGGCCTCCGCGGGCGGCGGAAACTCCCGGTTCGGGTGGTTCGCCGACGTGGATGGCTCCCGCTCGGACCGCTTTCTCGACCCCGTGTCGTTCGACAGCTTTCACAACACGGGCAGCTCGCTGCGGGCGTTTCTGCGCCTCGACGGCATTTCCGCGAGCGCGTCAAGCAACTGGCGCCTCACCGGCAATATCGGCCGGACGAAACGCAACGTGACGAACCTGCCGTCGCAGGAGGACGCGGGACAGGACCAGAACGTCGTCTCGACGGACTGGAACGCGAACCTCGGCTACCAGAACGTCCTCGGTGACGGCCTCGTCCTCGAGGGCCAGGTCTACGCGCGCGACAACCGCCTCACGCTTTACTCGTCGCCCTTCGACACGCCCGTGCAGGCAGACCAGAACCGCTCGCTCGAGAATCAGGGGATCAGCCTCGCCGTCTCGAAGGCGGCCGGAATCCACGAGCTGAAAGCGGGCCTTCAGGCGAAGCGCTTTCCGATCAAGGAGCAGTTCTCCTTCCTGATCACGGATCCCGGATTCAACGATCCCGAAACCGACGGGTACAACCCGAATCTGGCTCCGTACGACGGCACGCGCGGCGGCAGCCCGTTCCATTTCAGCGGCTCGAGTACCGGCACATACGTCGCCGCGTTCGTGCAGGACAACATCCGCTGGAACGACCTTACGGTGAACGCCGGCGTGCGGTTCGATCACAACAAGCTCTTCGAATCCGAGAGCCAGGTACAGCCCCGCATCGGCGTCGCGTACTTCCTCAAGCCGACGAACACCGTCTTTCGGGCGTCGTACAACCGGATGTTCATCACGCCGGAGTACGAGAACATCCTCCTGTCGTCCTCGCCCGAGGCGAACGCGATCACGCCGCCGGCGATTCAGGACTCACAGCAGCTCGGCGGCGGGCGCCTCTTCAACGTGTCCGAGCGACACGACGCATACAACGTCGGGATCCAGCAGGGGATCGGGTCGAAGCTGCGCGTCGACGTCTCGTACTGGTATCGCACGGTCAAGAACGCGGCCGACCAGGACCAGTTCTTCAACACGGGGATCGTCTTCCCGCTGAACTTCGAGAGCGGGACGCTGCAGGGCTGGAACGGGCGACTCGACCTCGCGCCCATTCTCGGCGGCCTGAGGGGCTACATTTCCATTGGCCATGTCAAGGCGCAGTACTGCAACCCCTTCGTGGGAGGGCTCTTCCTCGACACCGGCGCCCTCGACACGCTCTCCGGCGGCTGCTTCCTGATCGATCACGATCAGGACATCCAGGAGCAGGCCGGGTTCTTCTACGACTTCGGAGCGTCCGGCTTCTGGGCCGGCATGACGCAGCGCTACGACTCGGGTCTCGTCACCGACGCCGGAACACCACAGGACGTCCTCTCGAGCCCGGATACCGCCTATGCCGATCCCTACATCCGCTACAACGAAGACCCCCAGCGCGTGAACTCGCGGACGGTTTGGAGCTTCTCGCTCGGCGCGCGCCTCGCGAAATACAGGATTCCGCTGGAGGTGCAGGTCGATCTCCTCAACGCCTTCGACGTGCGGGGCCTCTACAATTTCCAGTCCGTCTTCGGCGGCACGCACGTGATTCCGCCGCGCACGTGGGCTGCTCGGATGAAGTTCGTGTTCTAGACAGAAACACTTAGGGCGGTCGGTCGCCGGCCGCCCTCGCTGGGGTCAGAAGAGGTACGTCAGGCCGAGATTCGCGACGAAGCGCTCGGTCTGGTCACCGTAGAGAGCCTTGATCAGGGGGATCTGGACGGAGGCGCGGGCGGCGACGCCCCCGCCGAGGTCGATCACGACGCGCGGCGTGAGGTAGACGATGTCGCCCCCGGTGTTCGCGTCGAGGTTCCCCCCGTCGTTCACGCGATCCTGCTGCGCGTGGCGGTAGTTCAGCTCGAGGAGGGCGTCCACGTCGCTCCCCAGCTTCCGCTCGTATGCCGCGTTCGCCAGGGTCACGTTCCCGTACCGATACCCGAAGCCGTTCGTGCCCGTCTCGCGGTACTGGGCCGAGGCGAGGAGGGAAGACTTCACGTCGATGAAGGCCACCATCGAAAGACCGCCGAAGACGTCCGTCGCGCCGGTTCCGGACTGGAGGTGCTCGTCGAGGCGGACGCCGCCCGCCGACAGCTCGTTTTTCCCCCACGGCGTCTTGACGCCCCCGACGAGGGACACCCAGGCGCGCCTCCCGAGGCCTGGCTTGAAAGGCGCGGACCACACGCGGACGAGGGCATAGATCTCGGGATCCGACAGGTCGCTCGTCCGGCCCGTTTCCGAGATTCCCGAGCCGAAGTCGGTGGACGTGAGCCGCTTCTGGCTCCAGGGCACGCGGACCACGCCGACGACGCGTTCGCCGAAGACGTACGAGAAGGTGGCGGTGAGGCGGCTCTCGATCTCCTCGTCGAGGCCAGCGGGTTCGGCACTGAGGCGACGCCTGACCGCGCGCTCGGCCGACGCGTCCGCCGACATCGCGCTGTCCTTGTCGAAGCGGTCCCAGTCGAGCGCGAGGCGGAACTTCCCCTCGGCGAAGACGTTCGGGCCGAGAGCGTTGAATGTCGCGTCGCCACAGCGACAGATCGAGCACGGCAGCGCGGGTGCCGCCGCGACAAGGAGCGCAACCGCAAACCAGCGGACGGGCGCCGAAGGCCAGGGGAACATCTTCATATCATGCTCCTCTTTCTCCGCCGCGCCGGGGCATCGGGCGTGACTCGACGGACTTCGTCTCACCTCTATAGGGTCCGAAGGCTCGGGAAAGTCAGTCCTCCCGAATCAGAAGCTCGCCCCTGCCTCGGCGACGGGCCGCTCCTCGGACGCCAGGTAGGCCTTGTGGTCGTGGGACATGCTTCCCGCGGGCAGATAACGGAACAGCGATCCCAGGTCCCGGCTCACCTGGCGTGCGTAGAATTCCGGCAGCTCGTCCGTCTCCTGGGCGAAGTAGCTCCGCACCTGGGCGTCCGCGTCCAGCCTTCTCCGAACTTCCGTGTAGTACCTGATCCGGCCGGAGCCTTCCGAGGAGATCGCGCGCACGACGTTCATCCAGCGCGGAACCGCGGCCTGCGTGGCGAGGCACCGCTTGAGGATCGCGCTCCACGAAAACGAGTACTTCGTCAGGTCGATCACGTGATCGTAGAAGTCGGTCCAGGCGTAGTTCTCGGGCCGCACGTTCATCGCGTGGTTGTTGTCGAGGAAGTGGAACGGAAACGGAAGCACCCGGTTCGCGCGCTGGTACTCGAGATTGAGCGGCGCCGCGCGCCCGAACGCGGAGAGCAGCGAAAAGCCGGGGAACGCGCCCGGGGTCAGGTCGATGAACCGCTTCGTCAGCTCGAAGGGCTCCCCGCCCGATTCCCCGTCGAGGCCGAGGACGAAGTTCGTCTGGACGTACGGCAGGTATCGCAGGATCAGGTTGACGTGGTCGGACACTTCCCTGACCTTTTCCATGCCCGTCTTCCTGCCCGTCATCGACTTGTTGCCGAGGCCGTACCAGGATTCGACTCCCGGAAGGACGGCCTTGAACCCGTTCCGGCTGAGCCGCTTCAGATGGGGCTCGGAAAGGAGGGAAAGGCTGCTCTCCGCGATGAAGGTGATGCTGCCCGGCGGGACCGCGTCCTCGATCACGTCGAGGAACTGGTCGAACCTGACGCCGAAGTTCGGATCGTGCCACCCGACGAGGGGCTTCTTCACGTTCCGGACGATGAAACGCAGGTCCTCCCGGAGCACCTCGAGATCCAGCGGCTGGTAAGGCACCACCGAGTCGATGCAGAAGCTGCAGGTGTAAGGACACCCCAGGCTGCCCAGAATCGGGATCATCTTGATCAGGGGCGCCTTCCGGAGAGTCGGCTCGATGAACTTCCACCGCTCCCGGACGCCGGGAAGCGCCAACGGCTGGCGCGGGGCCTGGAGGTGGAGACCCACAGGGCGGTGCTGGCTGCAATCCTGGAGGAGGTGGTCGATCAGCGCCTCGTCCGTGAAACCGAGAACGTAGTCGAAATACCTGCACGCGTCTTCCGGATAGCAGCGGGCGTGCGGCCCGCCCAGGGCCGTCACGGCGCCCCGCGACCGGAAGAGGTTGCTCAGCGCGTACGCGAGGAACGCCGCCTCCGTGAACGCGCAGATGAAGACGACGTCGACGTCGTCCGGCAGCTCGTCGACCAGGTCCTCGAGGCCCGTGTAGCAGACGTACGTGACCTCGTGCCCCCGCGACTCGCACCAGACCCCCACGACCTGCGGCATGATGCTCGCGAGGTTCGCGTTCATGACGCGGGCGTACAGAGCGCTCGTCGGCCCCTTCGTAACGAGATCGATGATTCCGACCCGCAGCCTTTTCACGCCCGCGAAGCCTAGCAGGTCTGGATCCAGGACCAGGAAAGGCCATTGACCTCCCGGACACGAAGTGATCTAGTTCTCAGCACGATCAAAACATCCCCGGGTCCTTTCCACACGGACGTGCGGGCCGAAAGCGGCCGAAGGAGCGCTGTGATGTCGAAGAGGAAGCCACACGAAATCACCCGCCGAACGTTCACGAAACTCGCCGGAAGCGGCGCGCTCGGCGCCGGACTCGGGGGGCCCGCGTTTCTCTTCCCAGAGCGGGCCGAGGCGCAGCAGAAAACGCTGAAGATCATCCAATGGAGCCATTTTGTTCCGGCCTGGGACACGTGGTTCAACGGCACATACACGAAGGAGTGGGGCCAGAAGAACAACACGAACGTGACCGTGGACAACATCAACCTGGTGGACCTCCCCGCGCGAGCCGCTTCGGAGGTCTCGGCGAAGAAGGGCCATGACCTCTTCATGTTCCTCTCTCCACCCGCGTCGTACGAGCAGCAGGTCATCGACATGTCACACGTGTACCAGGAGGTCGAAAAAAAGCACGGGAAGAAGATCGACCTGGCCCACAAGTCCACGTTCAACCCGAAGACGAAGAAGTACTTCGCGTTTTCGGATGCCTACACCCCCGACCCCGGCAACTGGCACAAGGACTGGTGGACGGAGGCGGGATTCCCGAACGGGCCGGACACCTGGGACGACCTGCTCAAGGGCGCGACGAAAATCCGGGAGAAGAGCGGCCACCCCTGCGGGGTCGGCCTTGGACAGGAGCTCGACACGAGCATGGCCATGCGAGCCCTTCTCTGGTCCTTCGGCGGGGCCGAGCAGGATGAGGCCGGAAACGTCACGATCAATTCCAAGCAGACCATCGAAGCGCTGAAATTCATGAAGGAGCTCTACCAGAAGACCGAGACGCCGGAAGTCTTCACCTGGACTCCCCCCTCCAACAACCAGGCGATGCTCGCCGGCCGGGTCTCCTTCGTCATGAACGCGATCTCCATCACGCGACAGTCGGAGAGGGAGAAGCTCCCCATCGACAGCAAGATCATGGTCAGTCCGGCGCTGAAGGGCCCCGTGCGCCGGATCGCGGCCGAGCACGTCATGAACTGCTACGTCATCTGGGAGTTCGCGGAGAACAGGGAAGGCGCGCAGAAGTTCCTGATCGATTTCATGGACCACTTCCACGAGGGCTTCGTCGCGGGGCAGTTCTACAACTTCCCCTGCTTCCCCACGACGGTTCCGGATCTGCAGAAGCTGATCGCCACGGATCCGCGTGCGAATCCGCCGGACAAGTACAAGGCCCTGGGGAACGTCCTCGACTGGGCCACGAACGTCGGCTACCCGGGCTACGCGACCGCCGGCATCTCCGAAGCGTTCAGCACCTGGGTCATTCCCACGATGTTCGCCAGCGTCGCGCGAGGGGATCAGACCCCGGAGGACGCCGCGAAGGCCGCGGAAGCCGAGTACAAGCGCATCTTCGCCCGATGGAAGTAGCGCGGTCGCTCGATGGCGGTCGTCGAAACGCGAAACCTGACGAAGGTTTTCAAGGAAGGTGAGCTCGGAGCAGTCAACGACGTCAGCCTGGTAACCGAGGAGGGCGAGTTCCTGGTCTTCCTGGGGCCATCGGGGTCCGGAAAGACCACCCTCCTCCGCATGATCGCGGGCCTGGAGACCCCCACTTCGGGCGAAATCCGGATCGGCGGGCAGGTCGTGAATCGACTGTCCCCGCGGGAGCGCCGGATCGCCATGGTCTTCCAGAGCTATGCGCTCTATCCCCACCTCACCGTCTACAAGAACATCGCCTTCCCGCTGAAGGCACAGAAGGTCCCGAAGGACCAGCACAAGAAGAAAGTGGAATGGGCCGCGGGGTTGCTCGGCATCGGTGCCCTGCTCGACCGCAAGCCGCGGGAGCTGTCCGGCGGCGAGCGGCAGCGCGTCGCGCTCGCCCGCGCCATCGTGCGCGAGCCGGCCGTCTTCCTGTTGGACGAGCCCCTCTCGAATCTGGATGCCAAGCTGCGCGCTTCCGCCCGAGAGGAGCTCGAGCAGTTCCACAAGAGCATCGGGACGACCACGATCTACGTGACCCATGACCAGGTCGAGGCGATGGCCATGGGCGACCGCGTCGTGGTGCTGCACCAGGGCGTGGTGCGCCAGATCGGAACGCCGAAAGAGGTCTACGAAGAACCCGCCGACACGTTCGTCGCGACCTTCCTGGGCTCGCCTCCGATGAACCTCCTGGAGTTTGCCGGCGTCATCGTGGGCTTCCGTCCCGAGAGTTTCCTTCCGGCTGAAATCGCCCCGGCAGGCAAACAGGTGAAGTTCCGTTTCGTGGTGAACTACGTCGAGTACCTGGGGGCCGAGCGCCTGCTCTATGGCTCGATCGAAGGGGGCTCGATCGAAGGGAGCCGCTTCGACTCCAAGGAGATCATCTCGCGCCTCTCGTGGACCATGACGGCCGGCTACGAACCGGGCTCCGTACACGACTTTGCCGTGGCCGAGGGCGACCTGCGTTTCTTCGACAAGAGGACGGAAAAACGCACGGACCCGCGTCCGAGCCCCTGGCAATGACCCGGATGAGGGTGAAATCGACCGGAGCCGGCCAGACGCCGACCCTGGCGATCGCCATGTTCGCGCCGGCGGCACTCTACATCGCGCTTCTGATCGGAGTCCCGTTCGTCCTCGCCGTCCTCTACGCCTTCAGCGATGCGCGGATCGGCAGCTCGGGATTCCATCTCGTCGGCCTGGAGAACTTCCGGAGCATTCTCCAGAGCCCCAGCTTCCGGAAGGCTCTCCGGAATTCCATCGTCTTCACCCTGTGTGCCCAGGTGATCGTGATCCTGTGCTCGAACATTCTCGCGATGGCCCTGGAGAAGCCCTTCCGCGGCCGCGGGCTGATCCGCTTCCTGATCCTGCTGCCGTGGGTCGCCCCGGTCTCTCTGGGCACGATCGGCTGGAAGTGGATTCTGGACTCCATCTACAGCGTGATCACGTGGGTGCTCGTCGCCCTGCACGTGTACAAGCCGTACAGCGCGCCGATGTGGCTCGGGGAACCGCACCTCGCCATGGCCTCCGTCATCCTCGTGCACTGCTGGCGTCTCATCCCCTTCTCCTCCGTGATCATGCTGGCGGGGCGTTCCGCCATCCCCAGGGAAATCCCGGAGGCGGCCGCGATCGACGGCGCGGGATTCTGGCGCACCCTCTTTCAGATCAACCTCCCGATGATGACGCCCATCCTGAGCGTGGCCGTCCTCTTCGGGATCATCTTCACGTTCACCGACATGACCGTGGTCTACATCCTGACCGCCGGCGGGCCCTTCGACTCGACGCAGACCCTGCCGTCGCTCGCCTTCGCCACGGGGATCGCGGGCAGCGACCTGGCCGCGGGTGCCGCGATCTCGCTCTTCCTCGTGCCGGTGCTGGTGGCGGTCGCGTACCTGATGCTCCGCGTCGCGCATCGCGCCGAGGTCGTGTGATGGAACGCGGCACGCTCCGCAAGATCGGCGCAAGGACGCTGCACGTCCTCGTGCTGGCCTTCTTCGTCGTGGCGCTGGCGTTTCCCTTCTTCTGGATGCTCATCGCCACGTTCAAGCAGAACATCGACCTCTACACCGTCGAGAACAACCCGTTCCTCTTCAACCTCCCCCCGACGCTCGATCATCTGCGTTTCCTGTTCGGGGAGACGCGGTTCGTGCGCTGGCTCGGGAATACGGCGCTCGTGGGCGTGCTCGTCGTCGCCATCACCCTTCTCCTGGCCCTGCCGGCCGCGTACGCGCTCGCCCGCCTGGCCGGCCGCTGGGGCGAGCGGCTGGGGATCGCCATCTTCCTCACCTATCTGATTCCCCCGACGCTGCTCTTCATTCCTCTCTCGCGGGTGGTCGCGATCCTGGGCCTGCAGGACAGCATCTTCTCCGTGGTGCTCGTCTATCCGAGCATGACGATTCCCTTTTCCATCTGGCTGCTGATGGGCTTTTTCAAATCCATCCCCAAGGAGCTGGAGGACGCGGCCATGGTTGATGGCCTGACGCGCTTCGGCGCATTCCTTCGGATGGTCGTGCCGATCTCCGTTTCCGGAATCCTGACGGTCGTCATTTTCAGCTTCACGCTGGTGACGCAGGAATTCGTCTATGCCTTGACCTTCATTTCGCCGGAATCCAATCAGATGGTCGGCGTGGGAATACCGATCTACCTCGTGCGGGGCGACGTCTATTACTGGGGCTCGCTGATGGCGGCCTGCCTCATCGCCAGCCTCCCGACCGCCGTGGTCTACAACCTGTTCCTCGACCGCTTCATCGCCGGCTTCACGGTCGGGGCCGTCAAATAGCTCGGGAGAAGAAAGAGAAAGAGGAAGATCTTCTTAGAAAGAGTGTGTTTGCGATGCGCAACGAGTCTCTCTCTTCCTTTCAAAGCAAATCTTCTCTCTTTCTCAGATGCAAACGCATCCCTTGACGGGGTTTCTCACCGCGACCTAAGTATCTGGGGGGTCCCGGAAAGAGCGGCCGCCCCGCCGCGGAAATGTGAGGTCTGCCATGCCCAAGGGTCATTTCCGGCTGTTTGCCTTACTCGGGGGGGGAATCGTCCTCGTCGTCGCCCTGGCCGGGCTCTGGCGCGTCCAGAATCAGCCGGTCAACGCGACCTGGACCCCGGCCCACCTCGCGCTGCCGCTCTCGACGACGGCGGACCGAGTCGAAGTGTTGGTCGCTGACGTACCCCTCCAGAAGGCCGTCACGGACAAGCGGCTGCTCATCACGACGGACACGGGCCTGAAGCCCGTCATCGAAGCCACGGTCCGCGTGAACAACGCCGACCAGATCCTCGCGGCCCGCTTTACGCCTCTCCTCGTGCTGTCGGCTGTGGCCGGAGGCGCCCTGGTCCTCTTCGTCATCGGGCTCTTCGCCCCTCGCATCGGCGCCTTTCACCAGCACGGCCTGATCGACCTGCACCTGACGGCGTAGATCCGCCGCTTCGGACAACCGCTGCCCGCCCGGGCCGTTCACCCCCTTCCGGCCCCGGGCTTATCGTCCGCACGTGCAGAGGAGATTCCTGCTCTCTCTCGCCCTCGTGGCGGCTGTCGTGGCGGCCTATCTCCCCGCCCTCGAGGCCGGTTTCGTCTGGAATGACGACACCTACCTCACGGAAAACCGAACCCTCGACGGCGCCAACGGACTCCGGCTCATCTGGACCGAGCCGAAGGCGAACGAGCAGTACTACCCGATGGTTTTCACCTCGTTCTGGGTCGAGAAGCGCCTGTGGTCCCTCCATCCGTTCGGCTATCACCTCGTCAACGTCCTGCTGCACGCCGGCTCGGCTCTGCTGCTCTGGTGGCTCCTCGCTCGCCTGGGACTGCCGGGGGCATGGTTCGCCGCCGCCGCCTTCGCCGTCCACCCGGTCTGCGTGGAATCCGTCGCCTGGATCACCGAGCGCAAGAACACGCTTTCGCTCTTCCTGTCGCTCCTCGCGATGCTCGCGTACTTCATTGCACTGGAGAGGAGGGAACAAGCGAAGACCGGGAGATTTCTTAGAAAGGGTAAGAGAGGGCGGCCCGCTGCGGCTCCGGCCGCGCGAACGGGGGCTCTTTCATTCGCAGCATTCTTCCTCTTTCTTCTCGCCCTCCTCGCGAAGACGACCGCCTGCGTCGTGCCCGCCGTTCTCCTCGTCCTCGTCTGGTGGCGGAAAGGACAGATCGAAAGAGCGCATGTCCGGCCTCTCGTCCCGTTCTTCGCGGCCGGCGCCGCCCTCGCCCTCCACACCGCGTGGCTCGAGCGAACGATGGTGCGGGCCGCCGGGAAAGACTGGAACCTGGACCTCGCCGGACGTGCCGTTCTCGCCGGCCAGACCGTCGCGTTCTACGCCGGCAAGCTCCTCTTCCCCGGGAGGCTCGCCTTCATCTACGAGCGTTGGACCGTCGATCCCGGAGCTCTCTTCCAGTGGCTCCCCACGGCGTCCGTTCTCGCGTTGGTGGCGGCGGCCTGGCTCCTCAGACGGCGTCTCGGGCTCGCGCCGCTCGCGGGCCTCCTTCTCTTTCTGGGGGTCCTCTCTCCGGCAATGGGGTTTTTCAACGTCTACGCGATGCGCTACTCGTGGGTCGCGGACCACTTCGCCTATCAGGCCGTGGCCGTGTTCGCGGCCTGCGCCGTGTGCGGCGCCAGTTCATGGGTCGTCTCGTGGGGCGCCGCGCCGCGGCGGGCGGCGGCGGCTGCCGCCGTGGCGGGGCTCGCCGTCCTCGGAACGCTGAGCTTCCGGCAGAGCCGGAGCTTTCACGGCGAGGAGACGCTTTGGCGGGACACGCTAGCGAAAAACCCCGCCTGCTTCATGTGCCACACGAACTACGGAAACTGGCTGGTGGAAAACGGGCGCGAGGCCGAGGCCGCCCGTCACTTCGAAGAGTCGCTGAGCCTCAGGCCCGACAACGTCCCCACTCTCCTGAACCTCGCGCGAATCGAGGAGCAGGGGGGCCGCCTCGACGCGGCCGCGGGCCGCCTGCGCACCGCCCTCCGCTTCGAGCCGGCCGACACCACCGTGCTGATCAACCTCGGCACGGTGAGCACGAAGGCGGGGCGGCTCGACGAAGCCGTCGCGTCGTACATGGAAGCGCTGCGCTTCGGATCGCCCCAGGACTACCTCGCCCACAACGGGCTCGGCGTCGCGCTCATTCGGCTCGGGCACGCGGCCGAGGCGATCCAGCACTTTCGCGAAGCGCTGCGACTCAACCCCGGCTACGAGGTCGCCCGCGCTAATCTGGAACGCGCGCTGGCTGCCGGAAACGGCTCAGTCGCCGCCCCACGAAAAACAGCGGCCAGCCCGTGAGCATGATGACGGTTCCCGCGAGCGCGAGGCGAGTTTCGGCGACGGCAACGTGGGCCGCGACGCCGAGGAGGCAGAGCAGGTAAAGGGCCGGGACGACCGGGTACCCCGGAGTCCGGAACACGCCTTCCCCGCCGGCGTGCCGCCTCCGGAGCACGAACAGAGTCGAAGCTACGGCGACGAGCGTCAGCGCGTCCGTGAAGATCACATAGTTGAGGAGCTTCTCGAACGAGCCCAGAAGGAAAGCGGGCGCGAGCATCGTCAGGCCGAAGAGGGCGAGCCCGGCCGGCTGCACCTGCGTGCCCGCCCGCACGCCCAGAAACACGCGCGGGAGGACGCCGTCCAGGGCCATCGCGTAGAAGCTCCGGGGCATCTGGAGGACCGTGGCGTTCACGAACCCGGCCGCCGAAAGGAAGATCGCCACCGAGACGACCGACTCCCCGGCCGGGCCGAGACTCGCCCGGGCGAGCGCAGCCGCGACCAGCCGGGAGCCGGCCACGCCTCCGATTCCCAGCGTCCTCTCGTACGCGTAGTTGAGAGCGAGGTAGAGGGCCAGGACCACCAGCATTCCGGCGGTCACGGCGAGGGGAAACCGCCGGCGCGCGTCTTTCACGTCCGCGCCGAGGTTCATCGTCATCTGGTAGCCCCCGTACGCGTAGAACACGGGGATGAGCGCCGCGGCGAGCGCGGCGGGTGCGGCGGGCTGCGATCTCGCGCCGGGAGCCGTTCCGTCCGCCCGAGGCGCGAAGGCGAGCGCGGCGGCCGCGAGGCCCAGGATCATCGCGATCTTGAGCACCGAGAGGACATTCTGCGTCCTCGCTCCGATGCGGATGCCCAGGGCGTTGACGAGCAGCAGGACGAGCATCAAGGCGCACGCGAAGGCCGGGACGCTCGCCGGAGAGCGCCGGCCGGGCGGCAGCACCAGACCGATGAGGTATTCGGCTCCGATGAACGCCACCCCGGCCGCGCCGGCGCCCTGCATGAGCGTCTGGGCCCAGTTGAGCATGAACGCGAGCGCCGGGTGATAGCAGTCGGCCACGACGCGGTAGTAGCCGCCCGCCCTCGGGTGGCGCGAGCCGATCTCCGCGAAGGTGAGCGCGCCGATGAGGCTGATGAGCCCGCCGAGGCCCCAGGCCGCGAAGAACAGGCCCGAGGTCCCCGCCTCGCGCGCCACGATCGCCGGCGTGCGGAAGATTCCGATGCCGACGACGAGGCTGACGACCACCATCGCCGTGTCGAAGGTGGAGAGCCGCGCGTCGATCCGCCCGGCCTCAATCGGCACGCATCGCCTCTCCGAGGAGGTCGACAAGCCTGACGAACTGACTTTCGATGTTGTAGAGGTACGCCGAGACGCGGACCACTTTCCCGCCCGGTGCGGACCAGGGGTAGAACCACGCCTCGACGCCACGCGTGCGGGTCCAGCTGGCCAGCTCTTCGTGGCCGAGGCGTCCGGCTACGCAGCCGGGCGCAAGGGCCGGAAGCGGAACCGACGCCATCGCGCCGACCATCCTCTCCGGGCACGGAGGCCCGGCCCCGAACGCGTTGCAGAGCGCGGCGCGCGCTCCGAGCGCCAGCTCGCGATTTCTCCCCATGAGCTCCGGCCACCCACCGGGCAGGAGGCCGCCGAGAAACCGCAGGCACTCGGGAACGCAGAGCCACGCGGTGGGATCGAACGTCCCCGTCCAATCGAACTCTCTTCTGAACCGCGATTCGACTGCTCCCGAGTCATAGCCGTGGCTGATGGCGGCCGGATGGAGGCCCCTCTGCCGGTCCTTCCTCACGTGAAGAAACGCGGCTCCCTTGGGCGCGCAGATCCACTTGTGGGCGTTCGCCGTGTAGTACGCCGCGCCGAGGCGCGAGAGGTCGAGCGGCACCATGCCGAGCGCGTGGGCGCCGTCCACGAGAGTGTCCACGCCGCGCGAGGCAAGCTCCCCGACCAGCCGCTCGACGGGGAAGATGATCGACGTGGGACTCGTCACGTGATCCAGCAGCGCGAGGCGCGTCCGCGACGTGAGGGCGAGGAGCACGGGAGAGATCACGTCGTCCTCGCCAGCCAGCGGAAACGGGACGCGCGCGACGGTCACGCGGGCACGCGTTTGCGCCGCCACGTAATCGAGCATCTTCTTGCACGCCGCATACGTGTGATCCGTCGTGAGAATCTCGTCCCCCGGCTCGAACGCGAGCGAGCGCACGACCGCGTTCACGCCGGCCGTCACGTTGGGAACGAACGCGAGGTCTTCCGGTTCGGCGCACACGAACCCGGCGAGCGCCTCGCGCGCCCCGGCGAGAAGGTCCGGCAGCTCGCGCACGAGAAAATCGACGGGTTCTCTCTCGAGCCGCAGGCGCAGCGCCGACTGGTGGTCGAGGATCGCGCGCGGGCACGCTCCGAAGGAGCCGTGGTTCAGGAAGGCGACGGACGGGTCGAGGAGCCAGAGATCGGCCCAGGGACTCGGAGCGGCCGCGCTCGCCTCGGGTTCGTGCATGGAAGCGCGGTCACGTTACACGATCCTCTGCCGATGAGGCCCAAAGACGAGGTGCCGCCCAGGCTGGAATTCCCGGAATTGGGCTCCCACGCGGACGTGTCCGAAAATGGGCGCGTTGAGCCACGGGAGGCGACATGGATTTTTCCGAATCTCCGAACGTGAAAGCCGTCCGCGGCATCGTCCGCGCATTCATGGAGAAGGAGGTCTATCCCCTGGAGCCGGCCCTCCGGCGGCAGGGCTTTGCGGCCCTTCTTCCCGTCCTGAAGGTGACGCGGGAGCGCGCGCGCCAGACCGGTCTCTGGGCGGGGCACGTGCCCGAGAAATTCGGCGGTGCCGGGTTGTCGCTTCTCGAATTCGCGCACATGAGCGAAGAGCTCGGAAAGAGCCCGATCGGGCACTACCTCTTCAACGTGCAGGCACCGGACGTGGGAAACATGCAGCTCCTGATGGCGCACGGCACGCCGGAACAGAAGGAGAAATACCTTCTGCCGCTCGTCCGCGGCGAGATCCGAAGCTGCTTCACGATGACCGAGCCCGAGTTCCCCGGGTCGAATCCGGTGTGGCTCGGAACGACGGCGCGGAAAGAGAGCGGCGCATGGGTCCTGCGCGGCCACAAGTGGTTCGCCTCGTCCGCGGACGGGGCCGCGTTCGCCATCTGCATGGCGGTGACCGGCCCGGACGTCGCCGACCCGTACCGGCGGGCCAGCATGATCCTCGTTCCCACGGACACGCCCGGCTTCACGCTGCTGGGGAACGCCTCGGTGATGGGAGAGCGCGGGGGCGACTGGGCGAGCCACGGCGAGGTGAGCTACCAGGACGCGCGAGTGCCGCTCGCGAACCTCCTCGGCGCCGAGGGCATGGGCTTCGCGCTCGCGCAGGAGCGGCTCGGGCCCGGGCGCGTCCACCATTGCATGCGCTGGATCGGCGTCTGCGAAAGGGCCTTCGACATCCTCTGCCGGCACGTCGCGAAACGCGAGCTCGCTCCGGGCAGGCCTCTCGGGTCGAAACAGATCGTGCAGCAGGGCATCGCCGAGAGCCGCGCCGAGATCCACGCCGCGAGACTGATGGTGCTCCACGCCGCCTGGCGGATCGAGAAGGAGGGCGCGGAGGCCGCGCGCGAGGAGATCTCCCTCATCAAGTTCACGGTCGCGCGCACCATGCAGCGAGTCCTCGACCGCGCGATTCAGGGGCTCGGCGCGCTCGGGATGACCGACAACACGCCCCTCGCGTGGTGGTACGCCCACGAGCGCGCCGCGCGCATCTACGACGGGGCCGACGAGGTACACCTCGAGGTCGTGGCGCGCCGGATCCTCCGCGGCTACGGGATGAACGCGCGGTGACGTCCCGTTTCCCGGGCGGGGACGCCTCAGGCATCCGCCCCGGCGAGGAGCTCGACGTCGCCGCCGTGGACGCGTGGCTGAAGCCCCGCGTACCGGGCCTGACGGGAGCGCCCCGCGCCACGCAATACTCCGGCGGCGCCTCCAACTGGACGTATCGGCTGAAGTACGAGAGCGACGATCTCGTGCTGAGAAGGCCGCCCGCCGGCACGAAGGCGAAATCGGCTCACGACATGGCGCGGGAGTTCCGGGTCCAGAAAGCGCTTCGTCCGGTCTATCCCTTCGTGCCCGAGATGATCGCGTTCTGCGGCGACGAAGGAGTGATCGGGAGCGAGTTCTACGTCATGCGACGCATCGCGGGCATCATTCCCCGCGCGCGCATGCCTGACGGCCTCGCCCTCGACGCTCGGACGTCTCGAAGGATGTGCGAGAGCGTCATCGATCGGCTCGTGGAGCTGCACCGCGTCGACCCGAGGGTCGCGGGGCTCGAGACCCTGGGCAAAGGAGCGGGCTACGTCAGGCGGCAGATCGCGGGCTGGACCGACCGTTACGGCAAGGCACGCACCTGGAACGTGCCGCGCTTCCGAAGGGTCATCGACTGGCTGAACGCACAGACACCGGACGACGTCGCGACCTGCGTCATCCACAACGATTTTCGGCTCGACAACGTCGTCCTCGACCCGGACGACCCGACGCGCATCGTGGGCATCCTGGACTGGGAGATGGCCACGGTGGGCGACCCGCTCATGGATCTCGGCAACAGCCTTGCCTACTGGGTGCAGGCGGACGACGATTTCGTCGCGCGAAGGACACGGCGCCAGCCCACTCATCTTCCCGGGATGCTCACGCGCCGCGAGGCGGTCGCGGCATACTTCGAGAAGTCCGGCCTCGCGCCGCGCGATACGACCTTCTACGAAGTCTACGGCCTGTTCCGGCTCGCCGTCATCGCGCAGCAGATCTACACCCGCTACTTCCACGGCCAGACTCGCAATCCCGCGTTCAGGCACTTCTGGGCCATGGCGCACTACCTAAGGTGGCGCTGCGAAAGGCTCATCGCGAAGCGCCGGGCCTGAGACGCGCGCATCCAGTGGCGGCGAGCTACATCGTCCTTCCGAACGCGCCGAGGGCGGCGCGGTCGTCGCCCTCGAAAGCGACCTCCGCCGCGAGGCTCGTCCGGTCGCGTCCGACCGTGACCACCGCGAGCGTCGTGTCCCCATCGCGATAGGCGAGCGTGGCATCGCGCGCGGCGAGGCTGCCGTGGACGTCGATCCGATCCCACCGCTCCGCGTGGCCGACGTACGCGAGGGTCACGTCGTAATGGGCGCTCCAGAAGAACGGGACATCGCGGAAGGCGTCCGGCCGTCCGAGGATCGCGCGCGCCGCCGCCGCCCCCATCCGCTCGGCTGCGACCCAGTGCTCGACGCGAAGGGTGCCGCCGAACCTCGCGTCTCTCCAGCGCGCGACGTCACCCGCCGCGAAGATCCCCTTCGCGCTCGTCTCGAGGCGCTCGTCCGTGAGGAGGCCGTGATCGACGCGCAGGCCCGCGCGTTCTGCGAGACCGGTCGCGGGGCGGACCCCGATGCCGACGACGACGAGATCGGCGGCCAGCTCGAGGCCGCTCTTCAGCCGCACCGCGCTTTTCGAGATCGAGGCGACGGCGTCGCCGATGTGGAAGGCCACACCGTGCTCCTCGTGGAGAGCCTTGAGAAACCTCCCGATCTCCGGCCCGAGGACCTTCTCCAGCGGAGAGGCCGGCGCGATCACGTCCACCGAGAGGCCACGCTCGCGGAGCGAGGCCGCCGCCTCGAGCCCGATGAACCCGGCGCCGACGACGACCGCCCGTTTCGCGGTCCGTGCGCCCTCGATGATCGCCTTGCTGTCGGCGAACGTCCGGAGCGTGTGGACGTGGGGAAGGTCGGACCCGGGAACCTCGAGCCTCACGACCTCGGCCCCCGTCGCGAGCAGAAGCGCATCCCACGGCACGGCGGAGCCGTCGGCGAGGAGGACGCGCCGGCCGTCCGTGTCGATCCGCGTGACGCGCGTGCCCGTCCGCAGCTCCACTCCTTCGGGAATCGCGAGCGGGATCCACTCCTCGGGCGCCTTGCCCGTGAGGAACTCCTTCGACAGGTTGGGGCGATCCACCGGGCCGGTTTCCTCGGCGCCGATCAGGGTCACCCTCCCGCGGAAGCCTTCGCGGCGGAGGGTGTCGGCTGCGGCGTATGCCGCGGCGCCCGCGCCGACGATTACGACCGAGGACGGACCTCCCGTCGCGGCGGATCTCACCGGCGGCTCCGGCTGGCGCTCGCCCACGCGCACGCGTCCGCCCTTCACCTCCACGCGGTAGCACGCAACGGGCGCGAAGGCGGGCGCGCGGACGGCCTCCCCCGTGCGCAGGTCGAAGCAGGCGTGGTGCCACGGGCAGCGGAGGTTTCCGCCGGTGACGATCCCGTCCGCGAGCGGCGCGCTGTAGTGCGTGCACGTCGCGCCCACGGCGAAGAACTTCCCTCCGCTTCGGGCGAGGACCACGGGCTCCCCGCCCGCATGACCGAGGAGGGGAAGGCCCTCGGCCACGTCCTCGATCGAAACGCCTTCGGTGAGGTCCCGGCCCGAAAGCTCACTTTCTTCGTGCGCCATCTCCAGTCCCTCCCGTCAACGCCTGCCGTCCGGAGCGCCACTCGGTTCCCGCCGCCGGATCTTGCACCCGTGTCCGAGTGACGCGAGGAAGAAAGTGGCGGATCAGTTCGCAAGCGCCCCAAGTGCGAAAAAAACCTCTGAGTTGTCTACTGGGACCGTCGCTCCGGTCCTTGACGGGCTGTGTCATGCTTCCCTGATGAGCGCGGAAGGCCGGGTCGCCGAGACTCCCATCACCCGAGACGGGATTCCCCCTCCCGCACAGCTCGAGCACATGGCTTTCAACGGCGATTCGGAGCGTGTGCGAGCGGTTTTCGGACGCATTCCGGAGCACGACCGCTCCCGCTACGCCAGCCGCTTCATCCTGAGCGAAGCCGTGCGCGGGGGTCTTGCCCGGCTCCGCTCCACGCCCCGGGAGGCGGTGGCCCTGATCCACGAGGAGCGCGCCTTCGTCGAGGACGTGCTCCGAATCTTCGTCTCCTGGTGCCGGCGACGGGAAGAGTTCCCACGTGAGCTGTTCCAACGGCTGCTCGAGTGGTCGGACGCGCTTCGAGACGCCTCCCGGGTCGACGAGGCCCTTGCCTGTTGCGACGAGGCCTTGGGGCTCGATGCCAGGGCCTTCCCCGACCTCTACCCTCGGTTCGTGCTCCAGCGCGGCGCGCTCCTGTGTGCGCGCGGCCAGGTGGACGAAGCACACGCCGAGCTGGCGGCGCTCTACGAGCGGCTGGATCTCGTCTCGGAGCGCAATGTCGTCCCCGACCTGATCCTGGCGCTCGGCCGGACATCGTTGCTCACGGGCGAGGCCTTCTTCTTCAAGAGCCTCCTCTTCGACGGCCTCAGGGCCTTCTACACGAACCTGGACGAGCGCCGAACGATCCTGCGGCTGCTGCGTCGGACCTACCGAGGAACCTTGGGGACGCTGCTCAACCGGGAGCCCAGCCCGTTCGAGAAGCTGGTTTTTGTCACGCACTGGCTGTGTCTCGGTCTGGCGCAGAAGCTCAAGACCCGTCTCGTCTCTTTCCCCCTGGAACGCGGGCTCCTCGCGGGTCTGTACGCCGCCCAGTACCTCCGCACGGGCCGCGGGCCCGGACGCGCCCGGTCGCGGCCCGCGCCCCGGCCCCAGGAAGCGGGAACCCTGGTCACGCGCGCCATGGGCGGCATCGGGGACCTGCTCATGATGACGCCGGGCCTGCACGCCCTGAGGCTCCTTCGCCCCGAGCGGCCGCTCCACCTCGCGGTACCCCGTCGCTTCTTCCCCCTCTTCCTGGGCAACGCCGACGTCGACCTGCTCGACATCCACGCGGAGCTGAAGCCGCGGAGCTACCAGTGTTGGCTGAACCTCACCGACTGCCCGGCGGCGCGCACCGAGAGCCTCACGGCGCCGCGCGTCCGCCGGAACCGCATCGAGATCTTCGCGCGGGCGCTGGGCGTGCGGGGCGGGGCGCTGCGCCGCATGGATGCGCGGCCCCGGTACTTCCTCACCGAAGAAGAGCGGGCCGAGCAGAAGCGCTTCTTCGCCGACCACGGTCTCCTGGGGCGAAGCGTGATCGGCGTACAGCTGCGCTCGCACGAGAGCTACCGGGACTACGCTAACATGCCGTCCCTGGTCGAGGCGCTCTGCCGCAACCATGCGGTGCTGCTGTTCGACAATCGCGCGATCACCGGGTACGACTTCCCGAGCGCCCTGAAAGTCGAGGGGCTCACGTTCCGCGACGCAGCGGCTCTGGCGAGCGGGTGCCGCGCGCTCGTGTCCCCCGACTCGGCCTTCATTCACCTCGCGGGGGCCCTGGGCCTGCCCTGCGTCGGCCTCTTCGGGCCGACGGACGGAGAGGTCCGTACGAGCGACTACCCTTCGTGCCGCACCGTGGACGCAAGGGACAGCCTGCCCTGCATCCCCTGCTGGCGCAACGAGGTGATCCCCTGCGCGCTGACCGGGATGCGCGCGAGCGCCTGCATGGAGCAGGACGCGACGCAAAGGGTGGTGTCCGCCCTCGAGGAGCTGCTCGCGCCCGAGCCGCAGGCGCGCCTCGGCTCGCGCGAGGACGTCTAGCTGTGGACCACGCGTCGCGGCGGTTCACATGGCTATACGCACAGAGCCAGCTCAAGCTCAAGTATCGCTACACCGCTTTGGGATTCCTCTGGAACCTGCTGGAACCCGCTCTCTACCTCGGGGTCCTGAGTTTCGTCTTCTCGGTCGTGAACGGGATGCGGATGCGGGACTACGCGGTGTTCCTCTTCAGCGCCCTCGTGCCCTGGCGCTACTTCGAGAAGGTGGTCCTGACCTGCATGGACTCCATCGTGCAGGGCGACTGGCTGCTGCGCAAGCTCCCGGTCTCCCCCTTCGCGCTGCCCCTCGCCCGCTGGATCGTGGCCAGCGCGGAGTTCCTGTTCTCTTTCGCCGTTCTGTTCCTCGTGCTGGCCGCCATCAAGGATCGGTGGACGCTCCACTGCCTGGTGCTGCCTCTGGCGGCGCTCCCCTGGTCGCTCCTCGGCCTGGGCCTGGGTCTCGTGTGCGCCGCGCTCTTCACCTTCTACCGCGACATCCGGCCTGTCGTACAGATGGGCCTCATGTTCGCTTTCTTCTCGGCTCCGATTCTGTTTCGGGCGGACCTGTTTCCCAGAGGATCGTTCCAGGCCTCGATGCTCTCGTGGCATCCGGCCACTTACCTGGCGGCCCTGTTTCAGAAGCCGATCTATCACGGCGCCTGGCCCGGGCTGCGCGACTGGACGGTGTCCTTCGCGGCGGCCGGCGTCAGCCTCCTGGCGGGAGTGCTGATGGTGAGCCGGAACCGGGGACGTTTCTATTTCTACCTTTGAGGCCGTCGTGAGCGGCGCGCGGGACGTCTTTGGACTCGAGGCCGTGAGCGTGAGCTTCCGCAGGGGCACGATCGAGGAACGAAGCCTGAAACACGCGCTGGTCGGTCTGCTCAGACGCGAGAGCCCCCGCGTCCACCGGGCGCTCGCGGGGATCGACCTCGCCGTGAGCCGCGGGGAGCACCTGGGCGTGATCGGGCGCAACGGCGCGGGCAAGTCGACGCTCCTGCGCGTCCTCGCACGCGTGATCACGCCGCAGGAAGGGCGCGTGTGGGTGGACCCGACGTGCCACGTGGTCCCGCTGCTCGAGCTGGGGATCGGCTTTCAGCCCGATCTGTCCGGCCGGGAGAACGTCCACCTCGCGGGGGCCCTCATGGGCTACACGCGGCGCGAGATCGAAGACAGGCTCGACGGGATCATCCGTTTTGCCGAGCTGGACGGCTTCATCCACGAGCCCGTGAAGAACTACTCCTCCGGGATGTACGCCCGGCTGGCTTTCAGCCTCGCCACGGACGTCGAGCCCGAGGTCCTGCTCGTGGACGAGGTGTTCGGCGTGGGCGACGAGTTCTTCATGGAGAAGTGTGTGGCGCGGATGCGCCGGCTGATGGCCGCGGGCACGACCACGGTGTTCGTCTCCCACGACCTCGATTTCCTGGCGCGCCAGTGCGAGCGGTTCGTGTGGCTCGACGGTGGCCTCATCGCAATGGACGGCGCGCCCACGGAGGTCGCCGCGGCCTATCGGGCCCATCGTGGAACCTCCTGAGCGACGCCGATGGAGCCGACGGTCATCATCAACGCCACGAGCATCGGACACTCGCTCGGAGGCATCGGAGTCTACGGCGTGAACCTGATCAAGGCGCTGGCGCGGGCCGGGGGCTCCTTCCGCTACACGGTGCTCGTGAGCCGGGACGCCTGGCCCCACTTCGCGGACACGGCGTTCCCCTCGCACATGACCGTCCGCCGGGTGGGGAAAGCGGTCTCCCCCGATCGGGGCTCCACCGGGCATCTCTTTCGCTGGCTTTACGCGAACCGGCTCGCGCTCGGCGGCGGAAGCGCGCTGGTGTTCGGCGCCAGTCAGATCGAAGCGCCGCTCGTCGGGCCGGGCGGGATCGTCATGGTTCACGACCTGATCCCGCTCATGTTCCCGGCCCATCATCCGCGGCAGCGCTATTTCTACAGATACCTTCTGGGGCCCGCTCTGCGGGCCGCCGCCGCCGTGATCGCCCCGTCGCTCACCACGAAGGACCTCGTGGAGAGGCACTACCGACTCAGCGGGGAGAAGATCCGCGTGATCCCCCATGGCGTTCCCGTCCCCACCCGCCGGCAGCCGGAAGCCGCTCGAACCGAACCGCCCCTCATCCTCTGTGTCGGGCGGGCGGGCCCGATGAAAAACACCGAGGCCCTGCTCGCGGCCCATCGGCTCCTCGCGCCGGGGATCGGCGCGCGGCTCGTGTTCGTGGGCGTCGAGGCTCCCCGGGGAGGAGCTCTCGGGGCCGCGGTGACTTTCCACGGTGCCGTCTCGGAAACCGAGAAGCTGGAGCTCCTGGACCGGGCCTCCCTGCTCGTCTCCCCTTCGCTCTACGAGGGCTTCGGTTTTCCGGCTCTGGAGGCCATGGCCCGGGGCTGTCCGGTCATCGCGTCCACGGCCGGGAGCTTGCCCGAGGTGTGCGGGGACGCGGCGCGGTACGTGGACCCCCTCGATCCGGCGAGAATGGCGGCCGCCCTGCAGGAAGTGCTGCTCGACGAGCGCCTGCGGGCGGACTTGATCGAGCGCGGCTTCAGGCGCGCCCGGACTTTCAGCTGGGAGAACTCGGCCCGGGAACACGTCAACCTCTTCGAGGAGGTGCTGGCGCAGCGGGCGCACGGCCTTCTCCCGGCGCCGGGGCGCTGAGGCGGCGATGTTCAGCAAGGTCTGCGATGCCGCCGACTGGTTCGACCCGGCCCTGCTGCGGATCATCCGCGAGGAGCTGCAGGAGGTCCCCCGCTTCCACCGGAAACAGTGGGAGTTCGCGATCATCCTGCGCGTGCTCGAAAGCCAGGGGATGCTCGACGGCACGCACACGGGCCTGTCGATGGGCGGAGGAAGGGAGCGGCTGCTCTACGCCGTGGCCAGGCGCGTCCGCCGGCTCGTGGTCACGGACCTCTACGCTCCCGAAGGCTCCTGGGTGGACGCCCGCACGGCGGACCCGGACCAGTTCATCCGCGCGAACAAGCCTTTTCCCGTGGAGGACTCGAAGCTGCAGGCGCTGCGGATGGACATGCGGCAGTTGGACTTCGGCGACGAGTCTTTCGACTTCTGCTACTCCTCCTGCGCGCTCGAACACATCGGAGCGCGGGAAGACTTCCTGCGCCATCTTTCCGAGGCCTACCGGGTCCTCCGGCGCGGTGGGATCTACGTCCTGACGACCGAGTTCCATTTCGGCCCCGAGGTCATCGCACACCCCGGCAATTTCCTGTTTTCGGCCAAATACCTCGAGGATCTGCTGGCCGACTCTCCGTTCACGCCGGAGGAGGTCTTCGATGCGCGCCTCGCGCCGCACAAGGCGAACCATCCCCTTCCGACGAACGTGGCGGACCTCTGCTTCAAGGAGGGCGAGTCCCTCTCTTCGGCCCTGCTGGGCGAGCTCAGTCACATCCATCTCCTGTGGGGAAAGGAGCCCTTCGGCTCCGCGGCCCTCGTGCTTCGCAAAGACAGGGTGTCCACTCAAAGGCCGGCCATTCGCTTTCGCGGTCTCGAGGAAACCCGGGCCTTCATGGCCGAGGGGGTCGCCGCGTACCGGGCGCAGCTCGAACGCGCGAGACTGACTCTGAACCCCTTCGCGTACCTTCCGGGAGGGAGCTCCCCGTTCTGCAGCCGCGCGGTCGTGACTGCCCCTCGCGCGAGCGGCGACCCGACCATCTTCCACACCGACTACGTCTGGCTGGGCTCCGGGCCCAGGGTCTTCACGCTGTCCTGGGCCGTGGCCGAGCGGTCGGGGCCGGACTGCGCGATCGAGCTGAGGATCCACGCCTACCGCAACCTGGCTCAGCAGGAGACGCGCTGCCTCCTGTCGAGAACGTTGAGCCTCGGGGCGGCGAGCGAGTCCGGGATCGAGCTGCTCATCGACGCCGACGAGGAAGATCGCTACGCGGTGCTGGGAAAGCTGATCGGCGGTCCCTGCGTCTTCGAATGGATCGCCGTCGAGAGCGCGCGCGCCTCGAGCCCGTAGCCTACCGGGCCACGAAGGAGTTCGCGGACCCATAGCCGACGGCCCCGGCGATCTTCGACGCCGCGCCCATGCGCACGGTCACATGATGAGAGAGACCGTCATCCGCAAGCGGGATCGCGGACGGGTCGATCGGGCGGCCGTCGAACTCCACGTGCGACACCCCCCGCATGCGCCCCTCTGGGTTCTCGACCGCGATCTCGTAGCGGGTGGATCCGAAGCGCCACACGATCGAGAATCCCGGCCACGAGCCGGGCACGCACGGGTGCACCGAGAAGGTGTCTCCTCGCCGCGCCAGCCCGAGGATGCCTTCGAGGCCAACACGGTACATCCACGCCGCCGACCCCGTGTACCAGGTCCAGCCGCCGCGCCCCTGATGCTGCGGATGGTCGTAGACGTCGCCGGCCAGGACGTAGGGCTCCGTCTTGTACCGCTCGAGCTCGGCGGCGGAGCGCGTGTGATTGATGGGGTTGAGCAAGTGGAACGCCTCGACCGCCTCGTGTCCATGGCCCAGGCGCGCGAGCGCCAGGACGACCCATTCCGCGGCGTGCGTGTATTGGCCCCCGTTCTCGCGAACGCCCGGAAGATAACCTTTGATGTAGCCCGGATCGAGCGCGGTCCTGTCGAACGGCGGAGAGAGGAGCAGGATGACTTGCGAAGCGCGGCGCACGAGGTGCGCGCGGACCGCGTCCATCGCCCTTTCGGCGCGTTCTCGCGGGGCGGCCCCGGAGAGGACCGCCCAGGTCTGTGCGACCGAGTCGATCCGCCCCTCGTCGTTCTGCGCCGAGCCGAGCGGCGTTCCGTCATCGAAGTAGGCGCGCCGATACCAATCGCCGTCCCACGCGAGCTCGAGCATCGCCGACAGCCGCTCACGCTCCTTCCGGTACCTAGACGCGCGGGCGGCGTCGCCCCGGGCCTCGGCGAGCGGCGCGAAATCGGAGAGGACCGCATGAAGCAGCCACCCGACGAAGACGCTCTCTCCCCGCCCCTCGGCGCCCACGCGGTTGTATCCGTCGTTCCAGTCGCCGCTCCCGATGAGCGGAAGCCCGTGTGGCCCGAGGGTGAGGCCCCGATCGATGGCACGCACGCAGTGCTCGAAGAGCGTTCCCGCCTCGCCCGATGCCGAGGGCGATCCGTAGGCCTCGATCTCGCCCGGTAAGAGCGCGGCCCCCGCGAGGAACGGCACGACCTCGTCATAGATCCCGCTGTCCCCCGTGGCGAGCGCGTAGCGAGCCGCCGCCCACGGCAGCCACAGAAGGTCGTCGGAGCATCGCGTCCGCGTCCCGCGGCCCGCCGGCGGATGCCACCAGTGCTGGACGTCTCCCTCGACGAACTGGCGGGCCGCCGCGCGCAGGAGGTGCTCGCGGGTCAGCTCCGGGCGCGACCACGTGAGCGCGAGGACATCCTGGAGCTGGTCCCGGAACCCGAAGGCCCCGCTCGGCTGGTAATAGCCGCTCCGCGCGAACACGCGGCAGGAGAGGTCCTGGTAGAGAAGCCAGCGATTCATGATCAGGTCGAAGGAGTCGTCCGGCGTCTTCACGACGACGGCGTCGAGCGTCTCGTCCCAGAACGCCTCGACGTTCCCAAGCTCCGATTCGGCGGCGTTTGGCGCCGTGTGCCGGCGCACGAGCTCGCGTACCGAGGCGAGGTCGGGGGCCTGCCCGAGCACGAACGTGACGCGCCTCGTCTCTCCGGGCTCGAGCGCGACCGACACGTGGAGTGCCGCGCAAGGATCGAGCCCCGCTCCGAAGCGCCCCGATAACGGGAGCCGGACGAGCGCCCCGGCGCGCGACAGGGACCCGTTGCGACCGAGAAACTCGAGCCGGTCGCCGGTCGCCGAGGTGATGGGCTCGCTCGACGCGGCGAACGCGACGCGCCCCGCGAAGTCCGCGTTGTACGGATTCCGCGCCAGGACCGCGGAGGTCTCTTGATCCCGTTCGGTTACGACGAAACGCGATTCGCCCGGCCGGGGAGGCCCGAGGCTCCACTCCACGTAGTCGACGAGGGCGAACCGGCGGCGGGTCGAGCCGCGGTTCGTGAGGGTGAGGACCGAGAGCTTCACCGGATCATGCCGCGCGACGAAAACGGCGAGCTCCTGCGCGATCCCGCCCGCGGACCGCGAGAAGCGCGTCACACCGGCGGAATGTCTCACGATCCAACGCGGGGACCGCGGCGTTCGCTTCAAAGGCCCGGGGGTGGCGCCCCAGATATGGCCGGTGTCCTCGTCACAGACGAAGATTGCTTCCGCCGTCGGGTCCGTGATCGGGTCGTTGGCGAACGGGGTCAGCCGATTCTCACGGCTGTTCTCCGACCACGTCGTCGCCGCGCCCGACGCCGTCACGATCGTGCCGAAGCGCGGGTTCGCGATGACGTTCGCCCAGGGAAGCGGCGTTTCGCAGTCGCTCGGGAGCACGACCACGTACTCCCGGCCGTCGGGTGAGAAGCCGCCGAGGCCGTTGGCCATCGCCAGAGGTGGAGGCTCCGGTTCGGCCGGGTCCATCGCGATCTCGTCGACAAGGGGTTCGTCCAGCGACCGCAGGGGCTCGGGGCCGGTTCGATCGAGCTGCTCGACGAGCCCGCCGCGCTCTCCGGACAGGACCGAGCGCGCGGCCGTGAGGAGGAGCACGCGCTCGCTCTCGGGCATCCCGTCGCCGCGCAGGAGGAACACTCCGCCGGGCCGGCTCTTCCACGAGGCCCACGATCCCCCGTCCACGAGGCCGGTGAGCTGCTCGTGCATCTCGTCGAGATAGCTCACCGGGTGATCGTTCAGAACGACGAGGTCGGCCTTCAGCCCGATGAGCCGCCAGTACTCATGAGCCTTCAAGACCTGCAGGACGAGAGGCAGGTCGTCGGGCTCGACGACGCGCACGAGAACGATCGGGAGGTCGCCCGAGATGCCGTGCCCGAAAAGACCGGCCTGGCCGAGCGTGTTCTTCGCGAGGACGTCTCCGTCGGCGCGCAGCGAAGCGTCGGAGAAGAAGACGCGCGAGCCGAGGCGGTCGAAGAGCTGCGCCTCGTCCTCTTCGATCCCGAGGTGGCTCCGCGCGACCAGCGCGTGGGTGTGGGCGAGATGGAACGTGCGCGCCGCGACGCCCGGGTCGTGATACTTCTGGATCAATGCGCGGGCGCGACCCTCCTCCTCCGCGACCCCGGTCGCGAAGCAGAGACGCGCGACGCCTCCCGGCACGAGCCGCACGCGCGTCCTCAGGCTGAGGATCGGGTCGAGGACGGCGCCCGTCGTTCCCGAAAGCGCCCGGCCGTCGAGCGCCTGCGGATCGTCCGGTCCGCGCCCACGGCCGAGGAAGCGGGCCCGGTCCGTCTCCCACTCGATCGGCGCCCGCAAGCGGTCGTCCAGGCTGAGGACATGCAGCGCCCACAGATTCGATTCACCCGCCGAGCGCGTCCGCCTGTGTGCGAGGAGCGCGGTGCTTTCTCCCGCCCAGGCCGTCTCGATGAAGAGCTTGCCGAAGGCCGGATGCGCCGCGTCCTCCGCGATCGACCCGAGGGAGATCTCGGCGTAGCTCGTCAGCTCGATCTCGCGGAGTCTCTCGCTCCGGTTCCTGAGCGTGATCCGCCTCACCTCCACGTCGTCTTCGGGCGAGACGCCGATTTCGAGCCGCGCCTCGATGTCGTGATCGCGCCGCCTGAAAACCGCCTTCTCGGACAGGAAGTCGACGACGTAATCGTCCGCCTCGCGGCAGGTCGGCTGATGCGTCGCCGACCAGACCGCGCCCGTGTGGACATCGCGCAGGTAGATGAACTGGCTCCCCGGGTCCGTCGTCGGGTCCTCGCGCCACCGTGTGACGGCACGGCCCCGGTGGAGGCTCGCCCCACCGCCAGCGTTCGTCACGATCGTGACGTAGGCCCCGTTCCCGAGGAAGTGCGCGCGCGGGAACGGCGTGTGCGGCGAACGGAGACGGCGGGGCGGGGCGGCGGCGACAGGGGCCTGCGCGTGCGACTCCTCGGCGGGCCTGGGATCGATGATCGGAGCCTCGCGCGGGACCCGCTCCTGAAGCAGCAGCTCCGTGGCCTTCACCCGGGGATCGGCGTGAAAACGCTCGACCATTACGCCTTCGAGAAGGGCGTTGGCGATGGCGGCGAGCGTCATTCCCTGGTGGTGCGCGAAATGCGCCTTGACGACCTGGCCGGGGGCGCTGCCGTCGCGCTCCTCCTGAGGAAGCCGCCGCTCGGTGTAGTCGATCGATTCGTAGAAGCCCCACTTGCCCTGCCCGCCCTCCTCGGCGAGCCGCTTCAGGTTGGCGACGGCCCGGGAGGGGTCCACGACGGCCGCGAGCGCCGTGGCGTAGGGCGCGATGACGAGCTCGTCGCCAAGCCCTCTCCTGAGCCCGAGACCGGGAACGCCGAACGCTTTGTATTGATAGTTGCCCTGCCGATCGACCAGCGCGTAGCCCGATTCGGAGATCCCCCACGCCACGCCGCGCTCTCTCGCGTAGGCCCTCTGACGCCTCACCACCATGCGGCAGGACTCGTGCAGGAGCGTACCGGGATAGCTGCGTGTCAGGAGAAGCGGCGTCAGGTACTCGAACATCGTGGCGCTCCACGACACGAGAGTGGGCACGCCCTCGACGCTCACGACGAGACGGCCCAGGTGGAACCAGTGGCTCTGCGGCACGTCTCCTTTGGCAATCGCGAAGAAGCTCGCAAGGCGCGCCTCGGAAGCCAGGAGGTCGTAGGAGGACGGGTCCAGACGCCCTCGCCTGCTGGCGTCGGTGAGGCGGTACCCGATCGCGAACAGCTGGGCTTCGCGGTCGAAGAGGAAGCCGAAGCGCATCTCGTTCGCGATTCTCGAGGCGCGGCCGGCGAGAGAGACGAGCCGGGCATCCAATCGGCCGGGGGCGCTCCTCGGCCGCGCCCCCGGACTCCCCGGGTCCGGTTCGCTGGAATCGCTTCGCGAGCGTGCCAGGCCGAGAAGGCCCTGGGCCAACGCGACGAGCGAGCACGCGAGGTTGCCGCTGTCGACCGTCGAGACGTAGCGCGGCAGGAGCGGCGCGAGCGTCCGCGTGTCGTACCAGTTCAGGAGGTGGCCCTCGTGCCGCTCGAGTCCTTCGACGGTCGAGAGCGTCCGATCGAGACGATCCGCCAACTTCGGGAGCGAGAGGAACCCGAGGTCGTGCGCGGCGAGCGCCGCGAGGAGGCCCATGCCGATGTTGGTCGGGGACGTACGATGTGCGACCGCGGGTCCGGGCTCCTCCTGATAGTTGTCCGGAGGCAGGCCGTGGTCCTCGTCGCCGTCAAACTCTTCGAAGAAGCTCCAGGTCGCGCGAGCGACGCCGAGGAGATACGCGCGCTCGTCGGCTTCGAGCCCTCGGCCCGGCGTCTGGCGCGGCCGGCTGAGCCAGTACGCCACGAATGGCGCCGCGATCCACGCGAGAACGAACGGCAGCGCGAGCACGAGCGCCCTGGGCCTCGTCGCGGCCGTGAGTGCGAGGATGGACACCGCCACGAGCGGGCTCGCTGCCATCTCCACAACGAACGAGCGCACTCCTTCGCTGAGAAGCCCGGCCGCCCGCGCGGCCTGCGTCGCCGCGGTTTCCCACTCCAGCAGGCGCCGCTGGGTGACCAGCAGGCGGACGAGCGTCAGCGTGATCGCGTGGACCGTCTCCCACGCCTGCTGGGCGAGAAGAACCAGCGTCAGGAGCGACTGCGCCCCCGCCGCGGCGAGGTCTTCCATGACTCCGCGCAGATGGACGCGGGCGGGTCCGTCGCCCCGCGTCACGAGCGAGCCGCTCATCAGGGCGAAAAAGAGCGGGAGCGCGATCACCGCGAGGCCGAAGAGTGTGTAGAGAAGCGGGTTCCCGGGAAGCACCGTCCAGGCGGCACAGAAAAGCGCGAGGAGCGCCGGCGAAACCAGGCTCCGGCGCAGGTTGTCGACGATCTTCCAGCGGCTGATCACCGGAAGCCGGTTTCGTACGATGCCGTGCCGGGTGGGCACGAACGGGAACAGCCACAGGAGAATCTGCCAGTCGCCTCGAACCCAGCGGTGCTGCCGCCGCGCGTGGGCCAGGACGTTCGCGGGATAGTCGTCCACGACCTCGACGTCGGAGACGAGCGCCGTCCGCGCGTAGAGGCCCTCGAAGAGGTCGTGCGAGAGGAGCGCATTCTCCGGCACGCGCCCCTCGAGCGAGGAGACGAAGGCGTCCACGTCGTACAGCCCCTTCCCCGTGAAGATCCCTTCGGCGAAGAGGTCCTGGTACGTATCGGAGACGGCTCGCGAATAGGGGTCCACTCCGGTGTGACCGGAGTAGACGCGGGCGAAGAGCGTGTCCGCGGCGCCGGATTGCAGGATGCTGACGCGCGGCTGCAGGATCCCGTACCCCTCGGTCACGCGTCCGACCTTGGGGTCGATGTGAGGCTGGTGGAGCGGATGGGCGAGGATGCCGATGAGCGTCTGCGCGGCCCCCCGAGGGAGGCGCGTGTCGGCATCGAGCGTGAGCACGTAGCGAACGGACGAAAACACAGTCGGGTCGCCCACGACGTGTACGTATCGGGTTCCGGTGGCCCCTCGCAGGAGACGATTGAACTCCTCGATCTTCCCGCGCTTCCTCTCCCAGCCCATGAAGAGGTCCTCTTTCGAGTTCCAGCTTCGAGCGCGATGGAAGAGGAAGAAGCGGTCAGGGCGTCCAGCCGCGTGACGCCGATTCAGCTCCTCGATTCCGGCGCGTGCCGCGGCCAGGATCTCGCCGTCGTCCGGAAGCGTCTCGGTCTCGGCGTCGCGGAAGTCGCCCAGGAGGGCGAAAAGGACGTTCGCGTCCAGGTTCCCCAGCGCCTGCACCTCCAGGTGGTCGATCAGGTCCCGCACGCAATCCACGCTCGAGAGCAGTGTCGGGACGACGACCATCGTCCGGGCGCTCTCGGGCACGCCGCCGCCGAGGTCCAGCCGCGGAAGCCGGCGCGGAGGAACGAGCGCTGCCGCAAGGCGTTGGACGAGAGCGATGGCGATCTCGCTCGAGGGGATCAGCAAGAGAAGCGCCGCGGCGAGCTTTGCCTCGAGCGAGGCGCCCAGCGCCCACAGGGGAGCCACTCCGGCGAGGACGCCCACCAGCGTGAGCGCGACGACGAACGAGAGATACACAGCGGTGCCGTGAGCGAAGAGGACGCGTCTCACCCGGCCGAGAAGCGTCGGGCGCCACGCCACGTCCGTCTCGAGGTCGCGTCGTCCCCGTCCGATCAGGTGATGGCCCACGTGCGTCACCCGATCCCTCGATCCCGGCCTCTCCCCCGCCCGGCGCGCGCTTTCGACGGCGCGGAGCGCCACGCGGACCTGCGCCTCGCCGGAGGGATCGGCCAGCTCTTCCACGGCGTGGCGGTAGCGGTCCCGGCTCTCGAAGTCCATGCGCCCGTAGGCGCCTGCGGGATCGCGCCGCAGGATCTGTTCGACGAGGCTGACGCTCTCGACGTACCGGCTCCAGTCCATCGTCGACACGAGGCGAAGGCTCGTGATCGAGTTGCTCATGGAAGCCTGCTCGGTCGCCTGCCCCTTGTACTCCTCCCTCACGGCGTCTTCCGCGTTCGTCCCCTGCTCAGCGAGACGTCTCGTCAACTCTGCGCGCTGGGCAGAGAGCCGCGGATCGAACTCGCGCATGTGCGACAGGAGCTGGGCGACGAACGCCGGATCGAGCACCTTCGGCAGCGGCGCGGCTCGATCGTCGCGCTCGAGGCGGGCCCGGAACTCGTCGGCGGCGCGGCGTCCCTGGCGCCTGAGGAGCACGCCGTCGGAGAGCCGGCGCAGGTTCTCCAGGAGCGCCGCCTTGAGGATGCTGGGCCACGCCCAGAGCTCGCCGATCGTGAGCGGGGCGACCGTCTGAAACGACTTCATGAAGCGCGTCAACCGTTCGAGATCGAGACGCCCGTCCCCGGAGCGGATGAGCTCGCGCGCCATGGCGTATAGCCGGGCCGTCCCGGCGTGCTCGCGCGAGGCGAGCTTCGGGAGCTTGCGGTAGTAACGAGGCGGGAGATCGTGGCGGACGGCCCGGGCCTCGGACTCCAGGAGGTGGAAGTTGTCGAGCAGCCACTCGGCCGCGGGCGCGATGGGCTCCCCGACATGGACGTCGTCGGCAAGGACGACGTAGGCGTGACGCAGCCATTCGATGTTCTCCTCGAGCCGTCCGAGGACGCCGCGGCCCCGCCCCCTCGAGTCGCGCGCCAGCGTCAGGTGGGCGGCCAGGCTCGTCGCGCGCTCATCGAGCGCTTCAAGGCTGAGGATCTCCCCGAGGAGCGGGGGGTCGTCCCATCCGTCGCCGTCGCCCGGGAATCGAGGTTTCGCCAACATGCCCGGTACGAAGCTTCTCACGGCTCCCGGTCGGCTTCGACTGAGGGCTCAAAGTCAGCGCTGTCAGGTCATTAGGTGCTCGTTCGCAGAGTCGCCGTGATGCAATTGCCTCATCGCAGCGTACACGCGCTGCGCCCCACGTTGTTCCCAGGTGTTGCCATGTTCAAGGATCGCGTCGACGCCGGCAAGCAGCTCGCCAGCCACCTTTCCGCCTACCGAGAACGCCCCGGCGTCCTCGTCCTCGCTCTTCCAAGAGGAGGGGTGCCCGTGGCGTCGGAAGTGGCCGACGCGCTGAACGCGCCGCTCGACGTGTTCCTCGTCCGGAAGCTGGGCGTGCCCGGCCGGGAAGAGCTGGCGATGGGCGCTGTCGCGAGCGGGGGCATGAGGATTCTGAACGACGAGGTGATGGACTTTCTCCAGCCTTCGTGGCAAGCCCTCGAGGAAGTGACCGCCCACGAGCGGCGCGAGCTCGAGCGCCGTGAACGGCGCTACCGCCATGGGCGCGAGTCTCTCGACCCGCGCGGGAAGGTCGTCGTTCTGGTAGACGACGGCGTCGCGACCGGGTCGAGCATGCTCGTGGCCATCGAGGCCCTCCGAAAGCTCGAGCCTTCGCGGATCGTCGTGGCCGTGCCCGTGGCGCCGGCCTCCGCTCTCCGGAAGCTCGAGGCCCGCGTGGACGAAGTCGTCTGTGTTCTCGTGCCGGAGCCGTTCGACGCGGTCGGGTGCTTCTACGAAAACTTCTCGCAGACGACCGACGAAGAGGTCTGCGCGATCCTCCAGCACGAGCGAATCCGCGTCAGCCCTTGACGCAGGCGATGGGACGGAGGCGGGCGACGCGCTTCGAGAGGCCGACGTCCTCCGCCACCTTCGCCACCTCCTCGACGTCCTTGTAGGCGCCTGGCGCCTCTTCGGCGGCGCCGGAGGCGGAGTGAGCCCTGATGACGATCCCGCGCTCTCCGAGCTCCCGGATCAGCGCAGTCCCCTTCCATTGCTTCCGGGCCTGCGTGCGGCTCATCCGTCGCCCCGCCCCATGGCACGAGGAGCTGAAGGCACGCGCCTCGCTCTCCTTCGTCCCGGCGAGCACGAACGAAGACGTGCCCATCGTTCCGCCGATCAGCACCGGTTGGCCAACCGCGGTGTACTCGGAGGGAAGGTCGGGGTGACCCGGCCCGAAGGCGCGCGTCGCTCCCTTGCGGTGGACGAAGAGCCGCCGCGGCCGGGTCCCGACCGCATGCGTCTCTTCCTTGCAGGTGTTGTGCGAGACGTCGTAGAGGAGACGAAGCCGTGCCTCCGGCGCATGCCGGGAGAAGACCTGCCGCACGAGGTGGCCGATCACCTGCCGGTTCGCGAGCGCGCAATTGGCCGCCGCACGCATGGCGCCGAGGTAATCCTGCCCCTCCGGCGAGCGGATCGGCGCGCAGGCCAGCTCGCGGTCGGGAAGCTCGATGCGGTGCGCGGGCGCCGCCTTGCCGAGGAGCTGCATGTAGTCGGTGCCGATCTGGTGGCCGAGGCCGCGCGACCCGCAGTGGATCGTCGCGAGGACCTCTCCCTCCTCGATCTGAAAGGCCCGGGCGGCCGCGGCGTCGAAGATCCGGTCCACGACCTGGAGCTCGAGGTAGTGGTTCCCCGAGCCGAGCGTCCCGACCTCGCGAAGCTGGCGCTCCTTCGCGCGCCGGCTGACCTTGCGGGGATCCGCGCCCGCCACGGCGCCGCGCTCCTCGACCCTCGAAAGCTCCTCGGGATCGCCATATCCCCTTTCGACGGCCCAGCGCGCGCCGCCGCGCAGCACGTCGTCCAGCTCCTCGATCGAGAGGTGAAGGGCACCCTCCGAGCCGACTCCCGCGGGCACGGTGCGGTACAGGTCGTCGGCGAGAGTCTCGAGGCGATCGCGCAGCGCACGGTTCGTGAGGCCGGTCGTGTACGTTCTCACGCCGCACGAGATGTCGAAGCCGACGCCTCCCGCCGAGACGATGCCTCCCTCGTCCGGGTCGAAAGCGGCCACGCCTCCGATCGGAAAGCCGTAGCCCCAGTGGGCGTCCGGCATGGCCCACGCGGCGCCGACGATGCCGGGAAGCGCGGCCACGTTCCCGAGCTGTTCCCGCACCTTGTCGTCCAGCGCCTCGACGAGCTCGCGGCTCGCGTAGATCCTCCCGGGAACGCGCATGCGGCCCGTTTTCGCGAGCTCCCAGACGTTCTCTTCGACCTCGCGAAGCGTGGAAGCGGGCATGTTCTCGCTCCGTTCTCAGACGTCCACGACGCACTGGGCGAGCCAGCCGTCGGGCCCGCGGGACACCTCCAGAGCGGTGAAGGTGGCGCCCTTCGGCTCCACCGTGCTGCGGTGCCGCAGAGGATCGTAGCGCTCCCCGAAGGCCCAGGCGGCGAGATGCAGGTCGCGTTCACCGCGGTGCTCGATCGCCACCTCGAAGCGCCCGAAGACGAGGCGGCGGACGTCGGAGAGGGAGATCAGCTCGTTCAGGAAGGCCACGAGGAGCTCGGCCAGATCCGGGGCCGCGCAGGTGAGCATCTCGGTGCTCTCGTTCCGCACGGAGGCGAGGTCCTCGGCGACGAGAGAAAAGAGCGCCGAGGCCGCCCCTTCGAAAGCCTCCTCGGGCGTGGCGCCGAACCCCCGCACGCCGACATCGGCTCCGTGGTCGAAGTGCTCGAAGCGCATCTCGTGAGCGCCGGGCGGCGCAGGAGCGACTGTACGCCGCGCAAGGTCCGCGGCCGCACCGGCGGGCGTCCTTTTTTCCCACTCGGGGCATACACTTCGAGCTCGAGTCCGCGACAGGAGGGCTGCGATGAGCACGCGTCCGGTTTCCGGAACTTCCCCCGCGGGTCCCGTGGAGGCGGGGGCCGCGACCCGCTCGCGAGCGGCCGCATTCGACCGGTGGCTCCTCGGAAAAGTCGCGGTCGGGTTTCGCCCTGCGCGCGTGCGCTTCCGCCTCTGGGACGGCACCGAGATGTCGTCGTCGGACGCCGCGCCTGTCGGCACCGTCGTCTTCAAGAACCGCCGCGCGCTTCTCGCCTTCGCGCGCGATCCGGAGCTCCAGTTCGGCGAGGGATACGCCGCCGGGCGGATCGACCTGATCGGAGACCTCGTCGGCATCAACGAGGAGGGCATCCGCGCGCGCTCCGGCCCGCCGGAGAGGGGACGGAAGGCGCGTTCGCGTTCCACGGGATCCTCGCGCGAGGACGCGCGCCACCACTACGACGTGGGAAACGACTTCTACGAGCTCTGGCTGGACCGCGAGATGGTCTATACGTGCGCCTATTTCGACCCTCCGGACGCGACGCTCGAAGAGGCGCAGCGGGCGAAAATGGAGTACGTCTGCCGGAAGGCCGGCCTCAAGCCCGGCATGGCGGTCCTCGAGGCGGGCTGCGGCTGGGGCGCCCTCGCGCTCTTCATGGCGCGCCATCACGGCGTCACGGTGAAAGCCTACAACGTGTCCCAAGAGCAGGTCCGATGGGCTCGCAGGCGCGCCAGGGAGGAAGGGCTCGATGATCGCGTCGAGTTTCTCGAGGAGGACTATCGAGCGGCCCGGGGGACATTCGACGCCTTCGTTTCCGTCGGGATGCTCGAGCACGTGGGGCTCGAGAACTACCCGGTGCTCGGCGACGTGATCGCGCGCACGCTGGCGCCGGCGGGACGCGGGCTCCTCCACTTCATCGGCCGCGATCGGCCCGAGCCGCTGAACGCCTGGATCGAGAAGCGGATCTTCCCGGGGGCCTATCCGCCCACCGTCGCGGAAGTTCTAGAAGGCGTCCTTCAGCCGAAGGGACTCTCGGTCCTCGACGTCGAGAATCTCAGGCTCCACTACGCAAAGACGGTGCACGCCTGGCGGACGCGCTTCGAGGCCGCCGCCGCGAAACTTTCCTCCCGCTTCGACGGGAGCTTCGTTCGCGCCTGGCGTCTCTATCTCGTCGGCGCCGAGGCCGCGTTCCGGGCCGGCTCTCTGCAGCTCTTCCAGATCGCCTTCGCGCGCTCCGGCGTGAACGACGTGCCGTGGGCGCGCGCATCGCTCTACGCTCTACGCGCGTCGGCCGATGGAAACGGCTGACGCGGTCGTCGTCGGCGGCGGGCCGGCCGGCTCCACGTGTGCGTGGAAGCTGCGCGAGACCGGTCTCGACGTCCTCGTCCTCGACAAGGCCGCGTTTCCGCGCGACAAGCCGTGCGCCGGCTGGGTGACGCCGCAGGTCTTCGAAGAGCTGGG
Organism: Thermoanaerobaculia bacterium; assembly: GCA_041495865.1. Taxonomy (GTDB): domain Bacteria; phylum Acidobacteriota; class Thermoanaerobaculia; order UBA5066; family UBA5066; genus Fen-183. Next base: position 45,561 of record JBGQDL010000012.1, read on the forward strand.
GATCGATTCGGAGGAGTACCGGCGCGGGGGCCGGACGCTGCAGGCGATCACCGCGTTTCGGACGGGCCTCATCGGCGGGCGCGGGCGCCAGACGACCTGGGAAAGGACGGTGAGCTGGGGAATCCGGCGCTGCGAATTCGACACGTATCTCCTGCAGCGTTCGGGGGCACGTCTCCTGACCCGCACGGCGCTCTCGTCGCTCCGGCGCGAAGGTCGAAGGTGGATCGTGAACGAGACGATCGCCTCGCCGCTCGTCATCGGTGCCGGGGGACATTTCTGTCCCGTCGCCCGCACCCTGAACGGCGACATCGGTCCCGAGTCGATCGTGGCGGCACAGGAGCTGGAGCTGAAGCTGGACGAGAGCCAGAGCCGCGCCTGTGGCGTCGCCGCCGAGGTGCCGGAGCTCTGGTTCTGCCGTGACCTCAGGGGCTACGGCTGGTGCTTCCGCAAAGGCGAGTACCTGAACGTCGGCCTCGGCCGCGAGGACCGGAACGCCCTGCCGCGGCACCTCTCCGAGTTCGTCGACTTCCTGAAGACGACGAAGAAGATCCCCTCCGATCTCCGCGGAGATTACAGGGGTCACGCGTATCTCTTGGCACCCGCGAGCAAGCGCCGCGTCGCGGCCGACGGAATGCTTCTCGTCGGAGACGCCGCCGGCCTCGCGTGGCCGGAGAGCGGGGAGGGAATCCGGACGGCCGTGGAATCGGGGCTCCTGGCGGCACGGGTGGTCGAGGACGCGAGCGGCGATTACGGAGCGGCCCGCCTCGGGTCTTACGCGGGCGCGCTCGAGGAGCGCTTCGGCAAGCGCGGCCGCCGGCGCC
>JBGQDL010000013.1:0-45369 GCA_041495865.1 Thermoanaerobaculia bacterium
CGCGCACCTGGACGTCACCCCCGACCTTCCCCGCGTTCGTGCGGAGCATGTGGCCGAGATCCCGGCCCGACTCCATGACCTCCATGGCGAAGGCTCGCGGGTCCTTCGCGAGCGACTGGCCGGTCTTCTTGAGGTCGCGCGCGGCGACCTTGACCTTCTTTTCGGTCTCGGCCGCGACGCTCTTCGCCTTGAGGCTGAGAGCGTCGAAGCGGTGGCTCGCCGTCTTCAGGACCTTTTCGACGGGCGCAGGAACGTGGAACGGGAGTTTCGGAGAGGTCTTGCGTGTGGTGGCTTTCATGCGGTTCTCCTTTTCTTGTTCTGGGTCTTCTTCTTGAGACGGGTGCCGGTTTGCGCCGCGCCGCCGCGCGGGGAAATCTCTTTCGGAAGCTCCGCGGGAAAGGCGTTTCTTGCGAGGGACTCGAGCTGGGCGAGGCGCGTCTTGAGGTCGCCGATCTCCTTGGCGAGCTCGGGCTGCGCGCTCGGGGACAGGCGCCCCGCAATTTCGCGGACGCTGCTGACGATGTCCGAGAGGCTCTCGCCGAAGACGAGGCCGACGTCCTCCCGCAGGCGCGCTCCCTCTTCCCACGTGATCCGGCCCTTCTCGACGAGCCCGCCGACGATCTTCTCGACGTCCTGGCGGGCGCCTTCGAGCCGGCGCGTGAGCGGGGCCAGGGTCCGGCCGAGGCGCTCGGGGCGCGAGGCCCGGCGGAGCGACTCCGCCACGCGGGTGCCCCCGACCCTCTCGACCGCTTCCGCGACGGTTTCGGCCGCCTCGCTGCCCGCGCGGAGCAGGCGGGTCAGCGTGTCGGTCGAGGCCGCGACGGGCGCCCGCCCGGACGCGAGGGCCCGGGAGAGGATCTGGGCCGTGATGTCCTGGCCCGTATCCGCGGAGACGACTTCCACCCGGTCGCCCTCGGCGACGGCCTTCGCGAGGTCGCCCAGCGTCACGAAACGGCGTTCGCGCGCCTCGTAGAGCTTGCGGTTGCGATAGCGGACGATTCGACGTGGAGCGCTCATGGGGGCAAGATAACGCGTCGCGTAATATCTGTCAAGGAGAATCTGACGCGTTGCGTCAGGGGCCCGCCCGGCTAACATGACGGTCATGTCCGGCCCCCCGGCCCCCGCCGTCTTCTCGCCGCCGGCGCTCCCGAAAGGGACGACCCTCACATGCCGTTCCTGGCTCACGGAGGCTCCATACCGGATGCTCCTGAACAACCTCGACCCCGACGTGGCCGAGCGCCGGGAGGATCTCGTCGTCTACGGCGGATCGGGCAAGGCCGCCCGGAGTCCCGCCTGTCTCGCGGCGATCCTCGACGAGCTGCGCCGCCTCGGCGGCGACGAAACGCTCCTCGTCCAGTCGGGAAAGCCGGTGGGGGTCTTTCGCACGCATGAGGATGCCCCGCGCGTCCTTCTCGCGAACTCCAACCTCGTGCCGCACTGGGCCACGTGGGACGAATTCCGGCGGCTCGAGGCCCTCGGCCTGACGATGTACGGCCAGATGACGGCGGGCTCGTGGATCTACATCGGCACGCAGGGCATCCTGCAGGGCACCTACGAGACCTTCGCCGAGGCCGCGCGCCGCGACCTCTCTTCCCGGGACGGCTCGCTCGCGGGGCGCCTCGTCGTGACGGCGGGCCTCGGCGGCATGGGCGGCGCGCAGCCGCTCGCCGCGACGATGTGCGGCGGGACGGCTCTGGTCGCGGAGGTGGACGGGGCGCGCATCGACAAACGCCTCGCCACGCGCTATGTCGACGAGCGCGTCGACGACCTCGACGCCGGGATCGACCGGGCGCTCTCTGCGCGGGACCGCGGCGAAGCCCGTTCCTACGGCGTCCGCGCGAACGCGGTGGACCTCCTCGACCGGCTCCTCGCGCGCGGCCTCGTGCCAGACGTCCTCACGGACCAGACGTCCGCGCACGACGAGCTGAACGGTTACGTTCCGCATGGCCTTCCGTACGCGGAGGCGCTGCGCCTGCGCGCGGCCGACCCCGAGGCGTACCGCCGCCGCGCGATCGCCTCGATGGGCGCCCACGTGAAGGCGATGCTCGCGCTCAAGGCTCGAGGCGCCGTGACGTTCGACTACGGCAACAATCTGCGCGCGGGCGCGGTGAAGGCCGGCGTCGTGAACGCCTTCGACATCGTCGGCTTCGTGCCGCTCTACATCCGCCCCCTCTTCTGCGAGGGCAAGGGACCGTTTCGCTGGGTCGCGCTCTCGGGCGATCCGGCCGACATCGCGGAGACGGACCGGGAGGTTCTCCGCCTGTTCCCGGAGAATGCCGCGCTGAAGCGCTGGATCACGCTCGCCGGCGAGCGCGTCGCGTTTCAGGGCCTGCCGGCGAGGATCTGCTGGCTCGGCTACGGGGAGCGGGCGCGGGCGGGCCTCGCGTTCAACGAGCTGGTGCGCCAGGGCCGCGTGAAGGCTCCGATCGTCATCGGGCGCGACCATCTCGACTGTGGCTCCGTCGCCTCGCCGAACCGCGAGACCGAAGCCATGAAGGACGGCAGTGACGCGATCGCCGACTGGCCTCTCCTGAACGCGCTCCTCAACACGGCCGCGGGTGCGACGTGGGTGTCAATCCACCACGGCGGCGGCGTGGGGATCGGCTATTCCCTTCACGCCGGGATGGTCGTCGTCGCGGACGGGACCGAGAAAGCCGCGGCGCGCCTCGCGCGGGTTCTCACGACGGACCCGGGGACCGGGATCGTCCGCCACGCGGACGCCGGCTACGGGGAGGCGCTCGCCTCCGCCGCTCGCCACGGGGTGCGGATCCCGATGGCGCGCTGACACCGTTGACGCCGCGCGCGCGCCGGTTCGCCGTTTGCGGCCTTTTCGCCGCTGCGCTTGCGGCTCTCGCGCTGGCGCTCGCCGCGCGCCTCGCGCCGGCCGGCGCCGCCGCGCGCGGCGCACGTGCCCGGCTCTTCCTCGGCGCCGCGGAAGAGGCTCTCGAACGTGACGGCGAGACGCTTCGCCGAACCGCCGAGGGGATTCACGCGGGGCCGGAATTCGCCGCGATCGCGGACGGGGGCGGCGCGGAGGTGCGGCCCGCGCGGCTCTTCTCGATCCTGAGCGCTTCCCTTCCAGAGGGAGCGGGCTGGGGCGCGGTCTTCTTCGACCGCACAGGCCGTCCCGTCGCGTGGGCGGGCGAGGCCGCGGGGCTCGAGGCAGAGCGGGGCGCGGCGGCGTCGGGCTTCATCACCTCGTTCCACGTCACACGCGTGTTCCTCGGCTGGACGGCTCCCCGGGGCGAACGGGGGGCGCGCGGCACGCTCGTCGTCACGCGCCGCTATCCGACCGGAATCCTGCGGCCCGACCTCATCGAGTTCCTCGGGCTGGGGCACGGCCCCACGCGCCTCAGGCTGCGCCTTTCGGCCGCCGAGAGGCGTGACCGGCTGCTCGCGCTCTCCCTGGAGGCATCCGAGCCCGAGGCCGCGGAGGAGGACGCTGCGCGTGCCCGCGCCCGCGGTCCCGCGCTCACGCTCGCCGTTCTCGCCGCCGTCCTCGGATTCGCGGCTGGCAGGCAAGCGACCGGCCTCGTGGCCGCCCGCTTCGCCCTCCTTCTCGGAACCCCGCTCGGCGCCTCCGGTGCCTTCGGCGTCGGGTGGGATCCGGCGCCGTTGCTCGGACTCCTCGCGACGCCGGCGGACGCGTTTCTCACGGGCCTCGCGGCGCTGGTCTTCGCGCGGGCGCTCGGGCGGCGCGCACGCAGCCGCGCCGCCAGGCCGCGCGCCGCGTGGATCGTCGTGGCCCTGCCCCTGGCGATGGCGCCGGGCCTCCTCGGGCGCACCGCCGCTCTCGTCGCGCCGGGACTCTTCGACACCATGAGCCTCCAGCCACAGGGGCTGCCGGACTTCCTCGCCCAGACGGGCCTCCTCGCGGTCGCCGCCGCCGCGCTCGCCACCGCATCGCTTCTCTTCGGGGCCGGCGAGGCGAGGCGGGGCGCGCGCGTCGCGGCCGCGCTGGGGCTGGGCGCTTTCTCTTTGGCATTCGCATCGGCCGGCTCGCCGCTCCACACCCCGTGTCTCGCGGTCGCGTCCGTCGCGCTGGCGTTCGCCCTCGCGGCACGTGCCCGGCCTCTTTCGGAGACCGATCTCCTGTCGCGCGCCACGACCGCCCTCTTCGTCGTCGCGGCGGCGACGCTCCTCTTCGCGACCGGGCTCGCGGACGGCCGACTCAGGCACGCGGACGCGGCGATCACGCGGGCGGAGGCGCTCGCCCACGGCGACACGGCCGGCGTTCGGGCCATGGCTTTGCGGCGCTGGGAGCGCCGCGTCGCCTCGGCGTCGCTGGAGCCCTGGCTTCCCGCGGGGGAGCGCACGCATCGCGACGATCTTGCCCGCGCCCTCTGGGCGCGGGGCGCCGACGCGAGCTTTCCCGAGCTCGGCGACACGCTCACGATCCGGAGCCCGCTGGACGCGACGGTGTCGTCCTTCGGCGTGATCCGCCCGGGGCGCCGGGCGCCGGATGTCGTATCGGCGGCCGTGATCCCCGCCGGCTTCCCCGCGGAGTTCCGGCACGTGCCATGGCCGGGCGAATCCGACCGGGATCCGCTGCTCTCGGCCGTCGCCTCGCGCGACGTGCCGGATCGCGTCGCCGTCGAGCGCGTGGAGTGGGATGCCGCCGGCCGGACGACGGGGTCGCACGGCGAGGGCGTCGAAATGCCGGCCGGGATCCTCGAGCGCGCCCGCCGGACCGGGGAGGCCGTCGACACCGTCCCGACGCCTGACGGACTGCGCCGCGTGCACCTCTGGGCCGCGGCCTCGGGCTTCGCGGGCTTCGCGGCGCCGGTTGATTCCCTCCTCGCGGTGACGGGGGCGGCGGTGGCGGCGGGCGAGGCCGCTCTCGTCGTCCTCGTTCCATTGCTCTTCGCAGGCGTGCCCGGCCGGCGCGTCTCGCTCCGCATTCCGAGGCACTTTTTCGCGACGTTCCGGGCCCGGCTCGTCGCGCTCGTCCTGGTCTTCGGCGCGCTTCCGCTCTCGTTGAGCGTCGTGTTCGTGAGGATCGCGCTCGAGGGCCACGCCTCGCGCGAGACCGCGCGGCGCTCGCGCGACGTGGTCGCCGAGGGGAGGCGACTTCTCGAAGGCGACGAGGGGGGCGGCGCCACGCCGGAAGGGGCGCTGAACCGGGCCGCCGCGGTCATCGGCTGGGACCTCCTTCGCTATCGCGACGGGACGCTCGTGGCCGCTTCGCGGGCGCTGCCCGTCGCCGCGGAGGTGGCGCGCGAAAGGCTCGCCTCCCCGATCGCGCAGGAGCTCGCCGAGGGCAGGCCGACGGCCTTTTCGTCGCGCGGCGCGCTGGCGCCGGGAGCGCCGCGCGTCGTCGAGGCCGCGGAGGCCGTGTCGCGGGACGGGCGCGAGGCGCTCGCCGTCGTCGTCGCCGAGGACGAGGCCGTGCGGTCGGCCGCCGACGCGCTGCTCCTGCTCTCCGTGGCGGTCGCGCTCGCGGCCGTGGGCCTCGGCGGCCGGGCGGCGCTCACGCTGGGAGGGCCGCTCGAGGAGCTCATCGCCGCCACGGCGAAGGTCGGCGAGGGGCGACCGCTGCCGCCGCTCGTTCGGCCGGCGAATGTGGACCTCGCACGTCTCGTCGACGCGTTTACCGAGATGTCGGCTCGCGTCGAGGAGCGCACGGAGTCGCTGGCGAGAGAACGGGCCTCGGCCGTGGGCCTTCTCGGAAACCTCACGGCGGCGGTCCTGCTTTTCCGCCGGGGCGACGGAACCGTCCTCCTCTCGAATCCCGCGGCGGACCGTCTTCTCCCGGGAGGGCGGCTCTCCGAGAGGCTCGCCGGTCCCGGCTGGGCTCCCCTGCGCGCCGCGCTGGAGGAGGCGGCGTCTCTCCCGTCGCCGTACGAGACCCGCGTGACGCTGCCGGGGCCGAACGGCGCGCGCTTTTTCCGGCTGGCGATCGTCACGCTCCCGAGAGAGGAGCCCGCGCCGCGCGTGATCCTCCTTCTCGAGGACCTCACGGACTTTCTCCGGGCCGACCGGCTCGCGGCGTGGGTCGAGGCCGCCCGCTCGATCGCGCACGACATCAAGAACCCGCTCACCCCGATCCGGCTCGCGGCCGAGCGGCTCCGCCGCTTCGAGGCGAAGCACGAGGCGCCGCCTCCGGGCGCGTTCGGCGAGGTCGCGGCGGGAATCCTCCGCCAGGTCGGAATCCTGACGGACCGCATCGGGCGGCTCGGGCGGTTCGGGGATCCGGCGGCGGTGGAGCGCCGCGTTCTCGACCGCGCCGCGGTGGGCGCCCTCCTCGAGGAGGTCGCCGCCGACTTCCGCACACACGCGACGCTCGCGATCGAGGTCGACACCGCGCCGGACCTCCACCCGTTCGCCGCGGACCCCTACCTCGTGCGCGACGCCCTGACGAACTTCGTCGTGAACGCGGTCGAGGCGATCGGAGCCGCGCCGGGCCACGTCCGGCTTTCCGCCGCGAATGCCACGCTCGCCGCCGGTGCGCCCGCCGTGCGCTTCGCGTGCGCCGACGACGGGCCGGGAGTGCCGGAAGAGGTCGCGGGCCGTCTGTTCGAGCCGACCTTCTCGACGAAGTCCCGGGGCTCGGGCATGGGCCTCGCGGCCGTGCGGCGGGCGGCCGAAAGCCACGCGGGAAGCGTCTTCGCACATCCGCGAGCGGGGGGCGGGCTCGTCGTGGGCTTCACCGTACCCGCGCTATCATCCCGCGCGTGATTCTTCCGGCTCCTTGCCGGCGCGGCACTCTCGCCCGGGGCCGAACGGCCCGCCGCTTCCTCGCCGGGTTGCTCACCGTCCCGCTCGCTCTGGCGGCGGTTTCGTGCCGGAAGACGGAGAGAGCCACGTCCGGCGAGCCGCCGGCCGCCCCACGCGGTGACGCTCTCTTTCTCGCGGAGGCCCCGGCCTTCGTGCCCGACGATGTCGACGCCGAGCTCGAGGCGATGCGGGTCGTGCGCCTTTACGTGCCCGCCGCGACGCTGTCCTCGCGAGGTGCCGTCACGCCGCTGCCGCCGCCTCCCGCGCCGCTCAAGCGGCCCCTCGTGCTCACCGTGCTCGGGGAGGAGGGCGCGGCGGCGAACGTCGTCGGCCGCGGGGCCGCGGCGGGCGCGGACTGGGCCGGCGCGCTCGCGGGGATTCTCGCGGATGCGAAGGGCTGGGGCCGGGTGGAAGGCGTCCACTTCCACGTCTGGCCCTCGCCGGAACAGGCGAAGGACCTGGGCGCGGCGCTCGCGGTGGTCAAGAAGACGCTCGGCATTCCGGTCTCCGTCACGCTTCCTCCGTCGGCGAGTCCGGAGAGGTGGAAGCCGCTCGCCGGAGCGGCCAGCGAAGCCCTGGTGCTGGCGTTCGGGCGTCGGCAGGAGCTCGGCGGCCAGATCGTGAGCGAGTGGCCCGAAGAGCTCGCACGCGAGTTTCCGCTTCCGTTCCGCCTTCTCGTGGCTTTCGGCGGATACGGCCGCACGGGCGACGGGACCACCTTCACCGGACGCGTCCTGCCGGACGGAAAGATCGACGAGCTCTCCGAAGATCGCGCTCTCGACTTCGACTTCGGACAGCTCTTCTCCTCCGAACCTGGAACCGTCTGCACCTTCAAGCCGCGCGCTGGGACGACACGCTCGTCTCTCGCGGCGGATGGCGGCCACGCGCGCTTCCAGTATCCGACGATGGCTGAAGGGCTGCGCTTTCTGGCGAGCGCCGGGCGATGGACAGCCCCGAACCTGCGCGGGCGGGTCTTTCTCCTGGGCGGCGTGCCGAAGGACGGTTATCTCGTGGGCTACACAGCGGTGCGGGCGCTCCTCACCGGCAAGCCGGTCGAACCGCGGCTCGTGGTCGAGGCGCATCCGGGCGAGTCGGGGCCGGGCCACACCGAGTTCACCCTCCGGGCCACGAATGCGGGCCCGACGCCGACCGACCTCTCGCATTACAACAGCTGGGTCCAGATCCGCGTCGAGGGCGGCACCATTTCCGCGGTGAAGCCGGGAGATTTCGACCGCTACGAGCAGCTCACCTCCGCCTCCGAGGGGTACAAGCTCACGAGCTCGAGTCAGGCGGTCGTGTGCCGGCTCTTCGAGAACATCTTCGCGTCCGGCGAAACGAACCAGTCGGGTGCGATTCGGGTGGCCGGGGCGCATCCGCGCGCCTTCCTGAGCTGGCAGCTCACGTTGCCGGACGGGAAGGTGACGAGCGGGCCCGAAGTCGAGGCGGCTCTGGCGACGCCACCCGTGGCCCCGACGCGCGCGGTGAAGCCGAGGCTTCGCGGGCGCCGGCGCTGAAAGGTCAAGCGCTCCTGGGGGAGCCCGTGGTCACGCCGCCGTCTCCTTCGGGCGGCGACGAAATAGGCCGGCGAGCCTGAGGACGGGCGCGGAGGCCGCGTAGGTCACGAGCAGGCCCGCGAGCGCGTACTGGCGGAGCCAGAAGATCAACCCGAGGATGGCGGCGAAGAGCAGGAAATAGAGTCGGCCACGCCGCGATTTCGCGTCGGCGTCCTTGAACGACCGGTATCGGAACGTCGAGACCATGAGGAACGCGAGCACCGCCGTGACGCCGAGGAAAACGGCGCGGAGCGGGTCCGTGAGGGCGGAGGCTGGCACGGCCCAAACTAGCCCGCAGAGGGCGCCCGCGGCCGACGGGATCGGGAGGCCGACGAACCAGCGCTTGTCGACGACGTGGATCTGGACGTTGAAGCGCGCAAGACGCGAGGCCCCGCAGACGACGAACAGGAACGAGACGACGAGTCCCGCGCGGCCGAAGTCCGTGAGCCCCCAGCGGTAGGCGAGGAAAGCAGGGGCGACGCCGAAGCTCACGATGTCCGCGAGGGAGTCGAGCTGTTCGCCGAACGCCGACGTGGTGTTCGTCCAGCGGGCGATGCGCCCGTCCAAACCATCTAGGATGGCCGCGAGGAAAATGAGCTTCGCGGCGTATTCGAAGGCGCCCTGCGTGGAGGCATCGAGCGAAAGATACCCGCAGAGGATGTTTCCCGCCGTGAAGAGTGCGGGCAGCACATAAATCCCCCGGCGCACCCCGCGCCGCGGGGCGGACGAAGGCGAATCGGTCAAAGGGGGCCTAGTGCGCCGAGACGCGCGCGCGGTGCTCGCGCACGATCTCTTCCATCCGGTCCTTCAGGTGGAGTTTGTGTTTCTTCAGGCGCTTCTCCTCGATCTCCTCGTCCGTGGAAAGAAAGGTCTTGGACGCGAGCTCGGCGAGCCGCTTCTCGTGGTCGTGATGATCGCGCAGAAGAGATCGAAATTCCTCGTTCTGGCTCTCGAGCTCGTGCTTGAACTCCTCCGTCAGGGCCTGCATCGCCACCTCCTCTGGTGAAATTGGTCAGCGACCGGAGTCTCCCTTCATCGCCGGGGGGCCGTCAAGGCGGCGCGGTCCCGCCAGCTTTCGGACCATCACGAGGGCGTCCTCGCCGTCCAGGTAGTAACGCGCCCGGCGCCCGGCTTCGGCGAACCCGAGTCCCGCGTAAAAAACCCGCGCCGACCGGTTCGAGACCCGCACCTCGAGGTACATCTCTTCGGCGTTCACGCGGGAGGCGAAGGCGAAAACCTCGTCCATGAGCGCCGATGCGACCCCCTGCCGGCGGAAGGACGGCGCGACGGCGATCTTGTTCACGTGAACCTCGCCACCCGCGAACGCGCAGAAGACGTACCCGACGAGGGCGCCGCCGGAGAGGGCCACCCGGTTGAAGCGCCAGGGAGCCCCGATCTCCACCTCGAAGTAGTCCCTCTTCCAGGGCACGGGGAACGACAGGCGCTCGAGGCTGGCGACCCCGTCGAGGTCGGTGCGACGCGCATCTCGCACCGCGAAGGGCTCGGGAAGTGCGCTCACGTTAAGTCAAGTGCCTCCAGGCGAGCCCACTTTTCCTCGGCGGCGCTGGGCCTTCCGTAATGGACCGCGCGCGAGGCGGTCTCGGGCCGCACGGCGATCCGCAGGGCGGCGGCTGCTAGCGGCAGAGCCTCTCGTCCGAGGTCCACGACGAAATGCCCGTGGGCGGCGGCGCCGGCTTCGACCTCGGCCCTCGGGCGAGGTGGGCCCGCATCCGCGACCAAGCCGTCCGTGCGCAAAGCCGAATGCACGTCGCCGCGGCCGGCGTCGAGGAGGAAGAGCGCGTCCGCGGGCTCCCGCACGGCCTCGTCGGCGGCCGCGAACGTGGGGACCAGGACGAGCGGGATGCCGCGACCTCGTGCGAGGCCCCGCGCGAACGCCAGACCCGCGCGGAGTCCCGTGAAGGAGCCGGGGCCCGACAGCACCGCGAGGAGGCCGAGCTCGAGGACCGTCCACCGCGCCTCGTCGAGGAGAGCCCCGACGGCGAGCGGGAGGCCTTCAGCGGCGTTCGGGGGAAGAGACCGCACGCCTTCCGGACACACGCCGTCTCCAATGGCGAGAGACGGGAAAGGCGAGACTGTGTCGAGCGAAAGGATGCGCATCCGCCGCCTCTCCCGATGCTAGCATCTCCGCCTCCACATGCGCGCCACGCCCATGCTCGAGCAGTACTGGGCTCTCAAGCGGGAGGCGGGAGACGCCCTCCTCCTCTACCGCCTCGGTGACTTCTACGAGATGTTCTTCGAGGACGCCACGTACGCGGCGCCTCTCCTCGGACTGGTCCTGACCGCCCGACACAAGGACAGTGACGTCGAGGCCCCGATGTGCGGCATCCCGCAGCACGCCCTCGAGTCGTACCTCGCGCGGCTCGTCGCGGCGGGGAAGAAGGTCGCGATCAGCGAGCAGATGGAAGCCCCCGTCAGGGGCCGCGCCCTCGTCGAGCGAAAGATCGTCCGGATCGTCACGCCCGGGACGATCGTGGATCCGGACCGCCTGGACGCCCGACGGCCCAACGAGATGGCCGCCGTGACCTGGAACGGCGACGGCGCCGCCGTGTCCACGCTCGACCTCTCCACGGGCGACTTCGCGGTCGTCAAGCTGCCGGAGCGGGCGGCCCTCGCGGAGTGGCTGCTGCGCCGCACGCCCCGGGAGCTCGTCGTCTTCCCGTCCGACCGGCTCGCCGCCGAGCTGCTCGTGGCGTCGCTCGCGTCGTCGGGTGCCGAGGCGCCCGCACTCTCGCCGCTCGCGGACGACTCGCCGCGCGGGGCCGGCGCGGTGGACCTCCTGAAGCGGCACTTCCGCACAGCGACGCTCGAGCCGTTCGGCCTGACGGGCGCGGGGGCGGCCGCGGACGCCGCGGCGGCGCTCCTGTTCTACGCGCGCGCCACGCAGCGAGCCGCCTGCGATCACGTGCGCTCGCTGCGTTCCGAGGCGCCCGACGACGGGCTGGTCGTCGATGCGGTGACCGCCGGGCACCTCGAGCTGTTCCGCTCGGCGCGCGAGGGCGGCCCGAAGGGGACTCTCTTTTCGCTCCTCGACCGCACGGGCACCTCCTTCGGCGCCCGAACGCTTCGACGGCTCATCGAGAGACCGCTCGGCCGGAGGGCCGCGATCGAGGCGCGACTCGACGCCGTCGAGGAGCTGCAGGAAGACGCGGCCCGCCTGGAGAGCCTCGCGTCCGCCTTCCGCGAGATCCCCGATCTGCCGCGCCTTCTCGCCCGCCTCGCGGTCGGCGCAGGGTCGCCGCGCGATGTTCTCGCCCTCGGCGACGGGCTCGTGCGCGCCGGCCGTCTCGCCGCCGGCCTCGCGCCGGCGCGCGCGCCGCTCCTCGCGCCGGGCGGCGAAGCTTCGGCCGAAGGCGTACCGTTCGCCCTCGGCGAGTCGATCGCCGCGCGCGTCGTGCCCGCACCGCCCCTCCACGCGAAAGAAGGCGGGATCTTCCGCGACGGCGTGGACGCCCGGGTGGACGAGGTGCGAACCCTGCGCCGGGAGTCCGCGTCGATCCTCGCGCGCGTCGAGGCCGGCGAGCGCGCCGCGCGCGGCATCCCGACGCTCCGCGTCAAGTTCAATCAGGTCGTCGGCCACGTCTTCGAGGTGCCCGGCTCGGCGCGCGCGCGCATTCCCGAGGACGCGCTCAAGCGGCAGACGCTCGCGAACGTCGAGCGTTACGCGACGCCCGAGCTCGTCGAGGCGGACGAGAAGCTCCGGTCGGCCGACGCGCGCCTCGCCGCCCGCGAGCAGGAGCTGTTCCTCGCGCTCGTGTCGGACGTCGTGGCGGAGGCGCCGCGCATCCTCGCGGCCTGTGCGCGCCTGGGCCTCCTCGACACCCTCGTCTCTTTCGCGCGGTCGGCGCGCGCCGGGGGCTGGGTACGGCCGCGCATCGTGGACGAGCCCGTCCTTCTCGTCGAGGGCGGCCGCCATCCCGTGGTCGAGGCCCTGCGGCCGCGCGAGGCCTTCGTCCCGAACGACGCGGCGCTCGGAGGGGACGGCGAGCATCTCGTGGTCCTGACGGGACCGAACATGGGCGGCAAGTCGACCTATCTGAGGCAGAACGCGCTCGTCGTCCTCCTCGCGCACGCGGGCTCCTTCGTGCCCGCGGTGTCGGCCACGGTCGGCCTCACGGACCGCATCTTCACGCGCGTCGGCGCGTCGGACTCGCTCGTGCGCGGCGAGTCGACCTTCCTCGTCGAGATGGCCGAGACCGCGCACATCCTGAGACACGCCACGGCGCACAGCCTCGTCATCCTCGACGAGATCGGGCGCGGGACGTCGACGTTCGACGGGCTTTCGCTCGCGTGGGCCATCGCCGAGCACCTCCACGACACGGGCGTCCGGCGCGTCCTTTTCGCGACGCATTACCACGAGCTGACGGAGATGGCGCTCGTGAAACCGGACGTGAAGAACCGCACGATGACCGCAAAGGAGTGGAACGGCGAGGTCGTCTTCCTTCGCAAGGTGGCGGACGGGACGGCCGACCGCTCGTACGGCGTGCAGGTCGCGCGCCTCGCGGGCATTCCGGAAGGCGTGCTCGCGCGGGCGCGCGAGATCCTCGGCAACCTCGAGCGCCAGCAGATGGACGTCGGCGGGCGGCCCCGGCTCGCCGAGCACGCGGGCGAGCCGCCCCCGAAGGACGCGCAGCTGGACCTCTTCCGCGGCCAGGGCGAGCTCGTCCTCGACGCCCTGGGACGCGTCGACATCGACCAGCTCACTCCGCTCGCCGCGCTCCAGCTTCTCGCCTCACTCCAACATCGGCTGCGGGGGGAGGAATGAAGAGAAGAGAGAGATCTTGCTTCGGAAGAAGAGAAAAAGAGAAAAGAAAGATCTGCTTGGAAGGGGAAGAGGGGCGTGGCTGAGTCAGCGGCCTCGCGGTTTGTGTTTGGCCTCGCCGGCCCTTCGCTGTCAGCCGAAGAGCGCGGCTTACTCGCCGCGCTGCGCCCGCTCGGAATCCTTCTTTCTAAGCAGAATCTCTTGTCGGCTCCGCAAGCTGCTTTGCTGCTGGAGGCGCTGAGGGGGTTGTATTCGCCCGCGCCTCTCCTGTTCATTTCCGAGGAAGGCGGGAGCGAGGATCCCCTCGGCCCGCTTCTCGGGACGCCGTTCGCCTCGGCCGCCGCGTGCGCGGCGGCCGGCACGGACCGCGTGCACGAGAACGCGTACCTCATGGGGCGCGCGGGACGGCTCCTCGGCTTCGATGTGGATCTCGCGCCCGTGCTCGACCTCGCGCAGCCTGGCGCCGGAGCCGTCATCCTCGAGGGGCGTTGCTTCGGCTTTCACGCCGAGGACGTCGTTCTTTCTGGCTTGATCTTCCTGCACGGCCTCGCCCGCGCGGGCCTCGCGACCGCGGTCAAGCATTTCCCGGGGCTCGGGCGCGCGGCCAAGGACACGCGCCTCGTCCGGCCGGTCGTGGACGCGCACGACGTGGACCTCATGGTCACCGACGTCGCGCCCTTCACGAAGCTGGCTCGGGGCGCGGACGGCGTCGTCGTCGGCCACGCGGCGTACCCGGGCTTCACGGGCGACGACACGCCGGCGTCCTGGTCGCCGAAGATCCTCGGCATCCTGCGCGGCGCGGTTTCCTTCGAGGGCGTGGCGTTCGCCGACGATCTCGTCAAGGGCGCCCTCGACGGGACGCTGCCCGATCGCTCCGAGCGGGCCGCCCGGGCGGGCTGTGACGCGCTCATCGTTTCGGGGCCCCACGACGCCTGGGAGGATTGCGCCTCGCGGGTCTCCGGGCTCGGCGGCGACGCGACGCGCGACGCCCGCTTCGCGGCTCTTCGCCTAAGGTTCGCGGACGCGCCGCGTCCGCGGTTCGACGAGGCGGCCTGGAAGAAGCTGGCAGAAGAGGCAGCCGCCTTCAGCGATCTCCTCAGTAAGCCCAGGCCGAAGAGAGAAGAAGGAGATTTCAGATTTTCTTAGAAAGAACAATAAAAGAGACTGCATCTATCGGCGGCTGCGTCAGCAGCCGCCGCAGATCAGAAAAAACCCCTCTCTTTCCCTCTTCTTCTTAGCAGAATCTTCTAGAACGGCACGTCGTCGTCCGCGTCGCCCCCCGGCGCGCCGGCGTCCGGCACGGCCGAACCCGAGGCCCCCGGCGCGCCCGCGCCCTCGGGGCGCCCGCCGAGCATCCTCATGTCCCGCGCCTTGATTTCCGTCGCGTAGCGCTTCTGGCCGGACTCCTTGTCGTCCCACGTCCGCGTCTGCAGCGCGCCCTCGATGTAGACGAGGCGCCCCTTCGACAGATACCGCTCGCAAATGCTCGCGAGCTTGTCGAACGCGATGACCGTGTGCCACTCGGTCTTCTCCTGCTTCTGGCCGCTGGCGCGGTCGTTCCACGTCTCCGTCGTGGCGATGCGCAGGCGCGCGATGGGCACGCCGCCCGTGGTGGCGCGCATCTCCGGGTCGGCGCCGAGGTGCCCGATGAGGATGACCTTGTTCACGGATCCCGCCATGTCCGTCCTCCGATCGCCCCGGATCCTACAATCGGTCCGGTTTGAGCGACACGCGGAAGCTGGTCCGGTCGGCCTGGGGCATCACCGCGTGGACGGCGGTCTCCCGGCTCGCGGGCGTCCTGCGTGACGCGACGATCGCGCGGTTTCTCGGCGCCTCGGCCTCGTCGGACGCGTTCTACACGGCCTTTCGCATCCCGAACACGTTCCGGGCGATCGTGGGAGAGGGCGGCCTTCCCGGAGCGTTCGTCCCCATCGCGAAGAAGGTGGAGCGGGAGCGGCCGGGCGAGGAGGGCGTCTACGCCGGCCGCGTCCTCGTCCTGCTGCTCTTCGTCCTCGTGGGGCTCGTGGCGCTCGGAATCCTGCTCGCGGACCCGATCGTCGCGCTCTTCGCGAACGGCTTCAAGTCGACCCCGGGGAAGTTCGAGCTGACCGTTCGCCTCACGCGCTGGATGTTCCCGTACGTCCTTCTCGTGTCGGCAGCCGCCCTCCTCGAGGCCTACCTGAACGCGAAAGGCTTCTTCCAGCTCTCGGCGGCGACGCCCATCGCTTGGAACCTCGCCATCGTCGCGGCCGCGTGGGCGCTCGCGCCCGCCGGCGTTTCGCCGCTGGCGGCGCTCACGGTCGGAGTCCTCGTCGGCGGCTTCCTGCAGGTCGCCCTGCAGGGGCCGGCGGTGCGGCGGCTCGGCCTGCGCTTCTCGGGATCGCCGTTTCGCGACAAGGAAGTGAAACGGACGGCCCTTCAGATCGCCCCGCGCCTTTATGGCTATGGCGTCGGTCAGCTCTCGTTTCTCGTGTCGACGCGCACCCTCGCGGCGCTCGGCGACGCGTTCGTGACGTACAACTTCTGCGCGTGGCGCGTCACGGACTTCGTCCTCGGCGGGTTCGTCGTCTCGATCACGCGGGCGATCCTGCCGTCCCTGTCGGACCAGGCGCTCGAGAGGGACCGGACGGCGTACCGCGGCACGATCGCGTTCGCGCTGCGGCTCATCGGGTTCATCACGATTCCCTCGACGGTGGGACTCGTGCTGCTCGCGACTCCGCTCATCGATGTCGTGTTCCGCCGCGGACGCTTCGGGACGGCCGACGTGGAGAAGACGGCGCTCGCGGTCGGGTATTTCGCGCTCGGGCTCTTCGCGGCGGCGGGCGTGAAGATCCTCACGCAGGCGTTCTACGCGCTCCACGACACGCGGACACCCGTTCTCGTCGCCACGTTCGACCTCGCCGTCTTCTGGATCCTCTGCGTCGCGCTGGCCGGGCCGATGCAACACGCGGGCGTCGCGCTCGCGACGGCGGCCGGCTTCTGGATCAACTTTCTCGTGCTGATTGGCCTGCTCAGGAAGCGGCTTGGCAGGATCGGCGGCCGCGCGATCTTCGCGTCCGTTCTCCGGCTCGTTCTCGCGAGCTTCGCGATGGGGGCCGTCGTGTGGGTGGTCTCGGCGAGGCTCGTGCCCTACCGGATGATCTGGGCGCTGCCGCTCCGGATTGGCTGGGTCGGGGCCGCGGCCGCGCTCGGCACGGGCGCCTTTCTCGCCTTCGCGATGCTCCTCCGCGCGCCGGAACTCGGCGAGGTGTTTGGCGCTCTTCGGAGGAGGCGATCGGCGTGAGCGCCGGCCGGCTTCGGCCCGCCTCCTTTCGCCACTCTTGACGGAAAGGGTATCACCCTATATGGTTACCATATGTCGACGACTCTGAAGACCACGGTTTATCTCGATGCGAGCGAATACCGGAGGCTCAAGACGATTGCCCGCGAGGCGGGCCGGGCGCCCGCCGAGCTGATCCGTGAGGCCGTCTCCGAATATGCGAAGCGGCACGGGCGCAGGCGCCTTCCCACGAGCCTCGGAGCGGGGCGCGGAAGCGCCGGGGACGCCGGCGCACGCGCCGAGGAGCTGCTGGCCGGCTTCGGCCGCTCCTGATGATCGTCGCCGACACCGGAGCTGTCTACGCCCTCGTCGACTCGCGGGATCGGAACCACCGGACCCTTCGAGCCCTCTTCGAGTCCGACCCGGACTCCTGGGTTCTTCCATGGGCGATTCTTCCGGAGGTGGACTACCTCGTCGGGAAACGTCTCGGAGCGAAGGTAGAGGAAGTTTTCCTGGCGGATCTCGCCGAAGGACGATTCGCGGTGGCCTGGGGCGACGAGGGAGATCTCATGGAAGCGCGCCGCATCTGTCGGCGGTACCGCGCGCTGAGGCTCGGTCTCGTGGATGCGGTCGTCATGGCGGTCGCTGAAAGGCTCGAGGCCGCCGCCATCGCGACCCTGGACGTCCGCGATTTCGGCGCGGTCAAGCTGAAGGGCGAGCCGAAGCTCTATCCCAGGGACCTCTAAGCCGGTCCCGCGCGATACAGAGGAGCCATGATGATCGAGAGAATCAACATCCGCGAGAAGCTGGCGCGATTCACGTCCCGCTGGGATCCGAAGATCGTGGCCGAGCTGAACGGCCAGCACGTGAAGCTCGTGAAGTTCGAAGGGCCTTTCATCTGGCATCGGCACGAGAAAGAGGACGAGCTTTTTCTCGTCGTCGAGGGCGAGTTCGTCATGGAGCTGCGCGACCGCTCGGTTCCGGTGCGCGCGGGCGAGCTCATCGTCATTCCGCGCGGCGTAGAGCACCGGCCCGTGGCCGCGAAGGAAGTCCACGTCCTCCTCTTCGAGCCCGCCGCGACGGTCAATACCGGAGACGCCGGCGGGGAGAGGACGGTGGCCGCGCCGCAGTGGATCTGAGTGAAGCGTCTCGGGGGCTCTAGAGAATCTCGATCGGCACCGGAGCGAAGCAGAGGACGAAGATCAGGAGCACGCCCGCCGCGACGAGCTTGCGGCGGTCATCCAGCGGCTCGTCCTCGTTCAGGACCGGGGGATGGCGGAAGCCGGTGAAGAGGGTGAAGAGGACCCACACCCACCAACCAGGCCATTTCAGCCCGAGGAGCGCGAGGACGGCGAGAAGAGGCAGCGCGAGGACGCGCTGGAGGCGGCCGAAGACGGCGTAGATCGCGTGCCCGCCGTCGAGCTGGCCGAGCGGCAGGAGGTTCAACGCCGTCACGAAGAGCCCGAACCACGCGGCGAGGAAGACGGGATGCTCGATCACGTCCACGCTGGTGTACGTGGCGCCGACGAAGAGCTTCTGGAAAAGCTGGACGAGAATCGGGTACTGAAAGATGACGGTGCCATCGCCGAGCGCCGGGGAGGAATTGACCCGCGAGTGCGAGACGCCCCACGCGAGCAGGGGAAGGGCCACGGCGAAGCCGGCGATCGGCCCCGCGACGGCCATGTCGAAGAGCTGGCGCTTGTCGCGGATCGGCTCGCGGATGCGGATGAACGCGCCCATGGTTCCCACGAGCGACGGAAACGGGATGAAGTACGGGGGTGAAGCGTCGATGCCGTACTTGCGGCACACCAGGTAATGGCCCAGCTCGTGCGCGACGAGAATCCCGAGGAGAGGAAGTGAGAACGAGAACGCGCCCTCGAGGAGATGGGCCAGCACGTCGCCCGGCGTCGCCCCCATGCGGAGAAGCGCCGGTCGAAAGTTGATCGCGAAACCCGCGCCCGCATAGCTCGTGGTCGCGAACGTCAGGAAGAGAAGCAGCCCGTGCAGCCACCACCGTTCCTTCCGCCGCGGCGTGGCGGCCGGCGCGAGCACCCCCTCCGCTTCCATGCGATCAGGAGGGCGTGCCGGAGGCGGGCGGGCCGGGCGGCGCGGCCTTCGCGGCCGGCGCCTCGGCCGGACCCGTCATGTCGCGCAGCTCCTTGCCGGGCTTGAAGCGGATCGTGAAGCCGGGGGGAATCTGCACTTCCTCGGTAGGGCGTTTCGGGTTGCGGCCGATGCCGCGCTTCCTGGGCTTGACGAGAAAAACACCGAAGCCGCGCAGCTCGATGCGCTCGCCGCGAGAGAGCGCCTGGCGCAGCACGTCGATGATCGTCTCGACGGCCTGCGTCGCTTTCTGGCGCGGCACGCTGGCCGCCTGCGCGACGGCGTTGATGATGTCGTTCTTGATCACGTGGTGCGAGTCTACCTGTCCTCGGGCATCTCGTTCAAATCGAGTCGCTTGGGGTGCTCAAAGGCGCTCGAGGCGCCCTTTGAGGAGGACGATCTCCAGGGCCGTCGCAGCCATCGCCGCGAGGCGCTTCAGGGCCTGCACGGACGGGGGACGGTCGTCGGATTCGCCCTCGCCGTAGAGGTAGAGGACGGTCTTGCCCTTCAGGTTCACGGGCACGACAGCCATGTGCCCGAGGCCGTTCGACGCGAGCGCTTCGAGCGTCAGGGCCGTCCCGGGCAGGTCGGGCTGCGGGCCGACGTAGAACCCCTCCGTGTTGCGCAGCGTCGCGAAGACGGAAGGCTCCGTGTCGGGAAGACGAAGCGACGGGAACGCGGGCGAAGCGGGCCGCGCCGCCCACCCGCGTACGTGGTCGGGGTACGCGACGAAGAGGGCCGCGCGGCGGACGTGGCGCATGGACTCGTCGAGCACGGCATCGGCGATGTCGTCGCGGCTCCGCGCCGCGCCGAGCCGCGCGACGAGCCGGCCCTCTCCCGCGAGCCCCTCGGCGGTGTCGGCGGCGGGCTCCTGCTGCCGGCGCGGGAACGCCCTCGGGTCGGGCGCCGCGGCGAGCGCCTCGAACGGATGCTCGTAGACCTCCGTCTCCATGCTCCGCCCCGCGAGCGTGGGCGACGCCTCGGGAGCGAGGTCCGCCGCGGACTGCCAGGGGTCCCCCTGGTCGAGGCGCCGTGCGCGGGGCGGGTAGGGCGCGGTGAGGTCGGGAGGCGGCGGCAGAACGGCCCGCTGGTCGGGGCGGCTCTTCGGGCGCGGCAGCCGCATCGGCTGAGTGGGCGTGTCGGCTCCCGCGTCGGGCGGAGGCTGCGTCTCGCGGAGAAACGCGGCCGCCGAGAGGTAACGCGGCTCCACGTCGGCCGCGTAGTAGCGGTAGAGAAGCGCGTAGATGCGCACCTCGAGGGCCGCGTGGGGAACGATGCGCAGGCCCGTGAGCGCGCGGAGCTCGTCGAGGCCCGGAAGGTCGCCGGGATCGCGCATCGCCACCGCGAGGCTGCTTCCGTCCTTGCGGAACGGCACGGCGTGCAGGCGCTGGGCGACGCGGCCGGGCACGAGGCGCAGGACGTCCGCGTGGATCTTCTCGAGAGCCTCCGGCGAGGCGGGAGGCACCCTGTGCTGGACGGAGAGGCCGTGGAGAATGATCTCTTCGGAAGTTCCCTCCTCGAGCAGCGCCGTGCCGAGCCGTCCACGCTGGTGGACCTGCCTGTGGATGGCGCGGTTCCGCAACCCGTCGGTGATGAGCGTCTTTTCGACGAGGAGATCGCCCAGCTGCGGCATGACTCTTCAAAACTCCAGTCTACACCGCGCCTCCCTGTAGAATCGCGCGAATGAGCGAGAGGCCCATCCGCGTTCTCGTCGCGAAACCCGGCCTCGACGGGCACGACCGCGGAGCCAAGGTCATCGCGCGCGCTCTGCGAGACGCCGGCATGGAGGTCATCTACTCCGGCCTCCGCCAGACGCCCCGGCAGATCGCCGCGGCGGCCGTCCAGGAGGACGTCGACGTCGTGGGCCTCTCGATTCTGTCCGGCGCCCATAACGTTCTCGTGCCCGAGGTGATCGACGCCCTGAGGGAAGGCGGCGGCGAGAGCATCGCCGTGGTCGTGGGCGGCATCATCCCCGAGAAGGACATCGCTCCGCTCAAGGCCCGGGGTGTGCGCGACATCTTCCTTCCAGGAACGACTACCGGCGCGACCGTCGACGCCATCCGCCGCCTCGCGGGCGAGCGGGCGTGAGCGAAGTCCTCGTCTCGCAACTCTCTCCGTCCTCGCCCGAGTTTCGGGAGAACGCCGCCCATCACCGCGCGCTTGCCGCGCGCCTGACCGGAGAGCTCGCGAAGGCCCGGGAAGGTGGCGGCGAGAAAGAGCGCGCCCGGCATGTGGCGCGCGGCAAGCTTCCCGTGCGCGAGCGCCTCGAACGCCTCCTCGACCCGGGCACGGCCTTTCTCGAGGTCGCGCCGCTCGCCGGTTGGGGTCTGTACGACGACGCCGCGCCCGGCGCCGGCCTCGTGACCGGCGTGGGTCGCGTTTCGGGCCGCGAGGTCGTGATCGTCGCGAACGACGCCACGGTGAAGGGCGGCACGTACTACCCGGTCACCCTGAAGAAGCATCTCCGGGCCCAGGAGATCGCCATGGAGAACGCTCTCCCGGCGGTCTACCTCGTGGACTCGGGCGGCGCGTTCCTGCCGCTGCAGGCGGACGTGTTCCCCGACCGGGACCACTTCGGGCGCATCTTCTACAACCAGGCGCGAATGAGCGCGGCCGGCCTCCCGCAGATCGCGGCGGTGCTCGGTTCGTGCACGGCAGGCGGCGCGTACGTGCCTGCGATGTCGGACGAAACCGTCATCGTGAGGAACCAGGGCACGATCTTCCTCGCGGGCCCGCCCCTCGTGAAGGCCGCGACGGGGGAGGATGTGACCGCCGAGGAGCTGGGCGGAGGCGACGTACACACGCGCCTGTCGGGCGTGGCCGACCATCTCGCCGAGGACGACGCAGACGCGCTCGAAAAGGTGCGCGAGATCGTCGCCCACCTCGGGGGCTCGCGGGCCCCGGCGACGGGACGCGTCGCCCCCGAGGAGCCGCGCTATCCCGCCGACGAGCTCTACGGCGTCGTCCCGAGGGACCTCCGCAGGCCGTACGACGTGCGCGAGCTGCTCGCGCGCCTCCTCGACGGGTCGCGCTTCCACGAATTCAAGGCGCGGTACGGGGCCACGCTCGTCACGGGTTTCGGTCACGTCTCGGGTTTCCCCGTGGCCGTCCTCGCGAACAACGGCGTTCTCTTCTCCGAGTCGGCGCTCAAGGCGACGCACTTCATCGAGATGGCGTGCCAGCGCGAGGTGCCGCTCGTCTTCCTTCAGAACATCACGGGCTTCATGGTCGGAAAGACGTACGAGCAGTGAGGGATCGCGAAGGACGGCGCGAAGATGGTGCATGCGGTCGCGAACGCCGCCGTCCCGAAGTTCACGCTGCTCGTGGGGGGCTCGTTCGGCGCGGGTAACTACGGGATGTGCGGGCGCGCCTATCAGCCGCGCTTCCTCTGGACGTGGCCGAATGCCCGGATCAGCGTCATGGGTGGCGAGCAGGCGGCCGACGTTCTGGCCACGGTCAAGGACGATCAGCGCGTGAGGGAGGGACGGGCGAAGATGACGGATCGGGAGCGGGAGACGTTCCGAAAGCCGACGTTGGAAAAGTACGAGGCGGAGGGGAACCCTTACTTCGCAACGGGGCGCCTGTGGGACGACGGGATCCTCGATCCGGTCGAGACGCGCCGCGTTCTCGCGCTCGGACTCACGGCCGCTGCGAACGGCCCGCTGCGCGAAACACGCTTCGGCGTGTTCCGGATGTAGGCATGCGGCGCGCTTTTTTTCCGCTGCTTTTCGCCGCAATCCTGCCGCTCTCGTCGCGCGGGGACGAGCGCCTCCGTTGCGGCACGGTGGACGCCCTCGAGGTCACCTCCCTGACCCGGACGAAGCTCACGGCGTTCCTCAGGACGTCGCTTCCCAACGCGGTCGGGAGCGGCCAGCAGACATTCGCGGGAGAGATCGCGGTGGCGAACACTCCGCTTCCGGTCGGGGCCTCGTTGACGGCGATGGTCCAGCCGGGACCCGCCGGGAATGCCGTCGCGCTCCTGGTGGACCTCGACCTCGCCCGGGTCCCCGAGGCGCTTCTTTCGCGCCTGCATCCCCTCGCGCTCGACGTGACCCTCAGCGGCTCGCTCGCGGGCGATGGAGCGCAGGTGCCCGTGTGCGCGGCGGGAATCCTGAGGATCGGAACGTCGGAAGTGCGCTCTTCGGCGCCCACGGGAGGGTCCCTCGCGGGCTTTTCCGGGGCGCGCTTCACGGGGTTCTCCCTCACTCAGGTCGAGGGGCAGGCCACGGCCTCGCTCTTCAACCCCCTGTCGTTCCCGCTCGACGTGAAGGAGCTCGTCTACGCCGTGTGGGTGGGCGACCGAAAGCTCGCCGAAGGCGAGCGCCGCGGCGTGAGGCTCCATGCCGGCCGCGAGAACGCGGTCGAGCTTCCGATCAGCGCCTCGAGCGCGGATCTCATTTCCGCCCTTGGCGGGGCGGTGACCGGAGGCGGCCGCGTGGAAGGCCGGCTCGTCGCGCGCGTCTCCCTGCGCGTGGGTAAGGACCAGATTCTCACGGTGCCCCTCGACCTTCCCGGGTCGATCCAGGTGGCGCGATGAGCGAGTCCGGGCTCCTCCTCGAGCGCGCGTCCGATCCGCGAATCGCACGCCTCGTCCTGAACCGTCCGGCCAGGAGGAACGCCCTCGACGGCGCGCTCGTGGCCGCGCTGCAACGCGCGGCGCGCGAACTGGCCAGCGACGCGTCCATCCGCGTCGTCGAGCTTTCGGGCGCGGGAAAGACCTTCTGCGCCGGCGCCGACATCGAGTGGATGAAGAAGGCGTCGGGCTTCACGATGCAGGAGAGCGCCCGCGACTCGGCCGAGCTGGCCGCGCTTCTCCACACGCTCGACGAGCTGGACAAGCCGATCGTGGCGCGTGTCCAGGGAGCGGCGCTGGGCGGGGGAACGGGCCTCGTGGCGGTGTGCGATGTCGTCGTGGCCGCCGCCGACGCGATGTTCGGCACGCCCGAGGTGAGGCTCGGCGTCATCCCGGCCGTGATCTCGCCGTACGTCGTGCGCAAGGTGGGCGAGTCGCGTGCGCGCGTCTGGTTCATCACCGGGGAGCGCATCTCGGCCGAAGAGGCCCTGCGGGCGGGCCTCGTGCACCGCGTCGTGCCCGAGGAGGAGCTCGGCGCCGCCGCGAAGTCGATTCTCGAGTCGATCCTGCTCGGCGGTCCGGCAGCCGTCGCCGAGGCCAAGCGGCTCGCGCGCACGGCGGCGACGATGCCGCTCCGGGAGGCCACGAACCTGGCGATCCAGCGCATGAGCGAGCGGCGCGGGTCGGCTGAAGGACGCGAGGGCCTCGCCGCCTTCCTGGAAAAGCGGAAGCCGTCCTGGGCCGCGGAGCCCGGCGCGAAGAATCAGTGACGGGACCCCGGCGGCTCGGCCGCGTGCTCGTCGCGAATCGCGGCGAGATCGCCGTGCGCGTGATCCGCGCCTGCCGGACCGCGGGCCTCGCGGCGGTGGCGGTGTACTCCGACGCGGACCGCGACGCGCGCCACGTCGCGCTCGCGGACGCCGCCGTGCGCCTCGGTTCCGCGCCCGCGCGCGAGTCGTACCTTTCCATCCCGCGAGTCCTCGCGGCGGCCCGCGAGACCGGCTGCGACGCGGTGCATCCCGGCTACGGCTTTCTCTCGGAGAATGCGGATTTCGCGCGCGCGGTGGCGGACGCGGGAATGGTCTGGATCGGGCCTCCCCCGGCCGCCATGGAAGCGATGGGATCGAAGATTTCTGCTCGAGAAAGAATGAGGGCGGCAGGTGTCCCGGTAGTTCCGGGGGCGCTGATTGGAGGGTCCGAAGAGCACCAGAAGATTTCTGCGAGTGAAAGAGAAAGAGGGGAAACGAAGATTTCTTCGAATGCTGAAGAGGGCAACCGCAGAGGCGGCGCGCGTCGAGAGGCGTCCAGGCCACCCGCCGCCTCTGGCACCTTCTCAGAAATCCTCTCTCTCGGTCTCCCGGTCGTAGTGAAAGCCTCAGCCGGAGGCGGAGGAAAGGGGATGCGCGTCGTGCACGATGCCGCCTCTCTTTCCGAAGCAATATCTTCCTGCCGCCGCGAGGCGGCTGCGGCCTTCGGGGACGACACCGTGTATGTCGAGAAATTTCTCCCGACTCCCCGCCACATCGAGGTGCAGATTCTCGGCGACATGCACGGGAACGTCGTCGCGCTGGGCGAGCGCGAGTGCTCGCTCCAGCGGCGGCACCAGAAGGTGATAGAGGAATGCCCGTCGCCCGCCGTGAACGCGGATCTCCGCGCGCGTCTTACGAGCGCCGCCTGCGACGCGGCGCGCGCGGCGGGCTACGTGAACGCGGGGACCGTCGAGTTCCTGCTCGAGCCTTCCGGTTCGTTCTACTTCCTCGAGATGAACACGCGGCTGCAGGTCGAGCATCCCGTGACGGAAGAGGCCTTCGGCGTGGATCTGGTCGTCCTGCAGCTCCGCATCGCCGCCGGCGAGCCGCTGCCCGATCTGCCCTCCGTGCCCTCGGCGCATGCCCTCGAGGCGCGCGTCTACGCGGAGGATCCCGATGCGGGCTTCCTTCCACAGGCGGGGAGGCTTCTCGTCTGGGTCGAGCCCTCGGGCCCGGGCGTGCGCGTGGACTCGGGCGTGACGCAGGGCCAGGCCGTGGACGTCCATTACGATCCGATGCTCGCGAAGATCGTCGCGGTGGGCCGGGACCGCGAGGAGGCACGCCGGCGGCTCGTCGCGGCGCTCGGCGAGACCGTCGCCCTCGGCGTCACGACGAATCTCTCGTGGCTGCGGCGGCTGCTCGAAGCCGGCCCCGTCGTCCGGGGCGAGCTGCACACCGGCCTCGTCGAGACCCTCTCGCTTCCCGCCTCCCCGCCCCCGCAGGAGGTCTTCGCGGCGGCGGCGTCCGTTCTCTCTCGCACCGCGGTCGGAGGGAGCTCCACCTCCGGCTCGTGGGCCAACCCGTTCGACGGCCGGTTTCGGATGGGCGGCGGCGCGTGAGGCTGCGCGACCTCAGGACGGGGGACGAGCGCGAGGCGACGGGCGCGGACCTGCCGCCGGGCGCGACGGCCGTTCGAGAGGGCGACGTGGCCTGGGTCTGGTTTCGGGGCGAGACCTATCGCCTCTCGTCGGCGCGGCCGGGCCGGGTGGCCCGGTGCGCCGAAGAGGCGCCGTCGCTCGAGGCGCCGATGCCGGGCCGGATCGTGGCCGTGCGCGTCGCGGGAGGCGCATCCGTCGCGAAGGGAGACGTCCTCGTCATCGTCGAGGCCATGAAGATGGAGCA
The DNA here is from genome assembly GCA_041495865.1 of Thermoanaerobaculia bacterium. Taxonomy (GTDB): domain Bacteria; phylum Acidobacteriota; class Thermoanaerobaculia; order UBA5066; family UBA5066; genus Fen-183. The sequence continues at coordinate 25,637 of JBGQDL010000013.1, forward strand.
CGCTGTGCGTGCCCCGAGGGACGGCGCCGTGGAACGCGTCCTGGTCTCGGAGGGGCAGATGGTCGGTCTCGGCGACGTCCTCGTGGAGATGGCATGAGCGCGGCGCGCGTCACGGTCGTCGAGGTCGGCCCGCGGGACGGCCTTCAGAACGAGGTGGAAACCGTTCCGACCGACGTGAAGGTCGCGTTCGTGGACGCCCTCTCTTTCGCCGGGCTGCCCGTCGTCGAGGCGACGGCCTTCGTTTCGCCGAAGGCGATCCCGCAGCTCGCCGACGGCGAGGAAGTCTTTCGAAGGATCGCGAAGCGTCCCGGAGTCCGGTATCCGGTCCTCGTTCCGAACGAGAAGGGGCTCGACCGGGCCGAGGCGGCGGGCGCGCGCGAGATCGCGGTCTTCACGGCGGCCTCGGAGACCTTCAACCGGAAAAACGTCAACGCCTCCATCGACGAGTCGTTTGCGCGCTTTCAGCCCGTGCTACGGCGCGCTCGGGAGTCCGGGATGCGCGTGCGCGGGTACGTGTCGTGCGGATTCGGCTGCCCCTACGAGGGCGCGGTTTTGCCGGCCACGGCCGCCCGCGTCGCACGGCGGCTGCTCGACGCGGGGTGCGACGAGGTGTCCCTCGGCGACACGATCGGCATCGGCGTCCCCACGCAGGTGCCCGAGATCGTCGGACGCTGTGTGGACGCGGGCGTGCCGCTGGCGCGCCTCGCGCTCCATTTCCACGACACGCGCGGAACGGCGCTCGCGAACGTGGCGGAAGGTCTTCGGCAGGGCGTCCGGATATTCGACTCCTCGGCGGGCGGCCTCGGCGGCTGTCCGTACGCGCCCGGGGCGGCGGGGAACGTGGCCACGGAAGACCTGCTCTATCTCCTCCACGGCATGGGTTACCAGACGGGCGTCGATCTCTCCCTCGTCGCGGCGGCGACCCGCGCTCTCGCCGGCGCGATCGCGCGGCGCCCCGAGTCCCGCGTCTATCAGGCTCTCGAGTCGGCCCGCGCGAGGCGGCCGGTGTAAACTGGGTCGACACAGGCTTCTGCGAGGAGATCGAATGCGGCACCGGATTCTCTTGGCGGACGACAGTCTGACCATTCAGAAGGTCATCGAGCTGACGTTCTCGGGAACGGAGTTCGAGCTGAAGGCCGTCGGCAACGGCGACCAGGCGCTGCCGCTCCTCGATTCCTTTCTGCCGGACATCGTTCTCGCGGACTGCGTCATCCCGGGCAAGACGGGGTACGAATTGTGCGAGGAGGTCAAGCGGCGTCTGGGCGGCCGCTTCGTGCCTGTGGTCCTCCTCACGGGGACCTTCGAACCGTTCGACAAGCCGCGCGCCGAGCTCGCGGGCGCCGACTCGTTCGTCACCAAGCCTTTCGACTCGCAGGGCCTCGCCTCGCTCGTGCGCGACCTCGTGACGAGGGCTGGCGAGGAGCGTGCTGCCGCGCCCCCGGAGCCTCCGCCCGCTCCGGAGCCTCCTCCGCCTCCTCCCGTCGACGCGACCGAGGAGTCCGCCGAACCCTCGCTCTCCGAACAGGCGCCGTTCTTCGCGGTCGAGATGGGGGAGACGCAGGAGCTTCCTCCTCCCGAGAGAGATCCCTACACCACGATGGTGATCCCGACTTTCCGAAGCAGGGAGATCGAGATCGCGCCGCCGCCTCCTCCTGCTCCCGAGGAGGTCGCGCCTCCGCCGCCTCCCGATCCACCCACGCAACCGATCGCGTACAGACCGCGAGAGCCGTCCCCGACGCCCGACGAGATGGGTCTCGGCGCGCTCGACGACGAGCCGCCGCACCGCGATCTCGAGGCGGACATCGCCGCCTTCGAGGCATCCGGGCGGAGCGAGACCCGGCCGGATCTGTGGGACTCGCCGGCGGCAAAGGCTGCAGCCGCGGATTCGTCGCCCGAGCACGCCTCGGGCGATCTGGAGGCCCTCGCTGCCGAGGCGAGCCTCACCGACCTCAAGAGCCTCATCCCGCAGGCCTCGGCGTTGGCCGCGCCAGCCGCCGGGCTCTCCGACGACGACATCGACCGCATCGCTCGCCGCGTCCTCGAGCTCTCCGGCGAGCGCATCGTGCGCCGGATCGCCTGGGAGGTCGTGCCCGAGCTGGCCGAGCGCCTCGTGAAGGAGCGCCTCGAGGAGCTCGACGAGGCCGATTAGTTTCGTCGGCACCACCGGACCTCGCGCCCCGCATCGCGTGCCCTTCGGCTAAGATCGCGCGGGGGTAAAGAAATGATCGTCCCTCGGTCGCGTCCCGCCTTCGCGGCGCTCCTGATCGCCGCTGGCAGCAGCCTTCTCATCTCTATCGCGAATGCCGCCCCCGAAGCCGGGACGGCTCCCGTGGTCCCCGAGGCCCTCAAAGTCCCGGCGGCACAGGTGTTGTCGCTCGAGACGCATGCCACCGGCGTGCAGATTTACGAGTGCAGCGCCAGCAAGGCCGATCCGGCGCGGTTCGAATGGGTCTTCAAGGCTCCCGAAGCCGATCTCTTCGACGGCGATGGCAAGAAGATCGGCAAGCACTACGCGGGCCCGACCTGGGAATCGACCGACGGAAGCAAGGTGATCGGCGAAGTCAAGGCGCGCGACGATGGTCCGGACGCCGGCGCCATCCCGTGGCTGCTGCTGAGCGCAAAGTCCAGTTCCGGGATGGGCGTTTTCGGCCGGACACTGAGCATTCAGCGGCTGTCCACGGTCGGCGGGAAGGCCCCTTCTGAAGGTTGCGACCAGGCGCATCTGGGCAAGGAGGCTCGCATCGCCTACAAGGCCCGGTATTGCTTCTTCGCCGCGAGACCATGAGGGGCCATTGAGCCCGCGGCGCTCCCGGCCGGGCCTTCCCGTCAGCTCGCCTCGTGGGCGAGAGTCAGCCCGCGCTCGAGATGGTCGATGAGAACGTCCGCGCCTTCCAGGCCCACCGAAAGGCGAATGAGGCCCGGCGTGATGCCGCGCAGGAAGCGATCCGCCTCCGGCACGATCGCGTGCGTCATCGAGGCGGGGTGCTGGATGTACGAGATGGTCGAGCCGAGGCTCACGGCGAGCTCCATCGGCGTGTCCTTTCGCGCGAAGTAGTTCATCAGCTTCTCGCCCGCCTTGGCGCCGCCCGCGACCTCGAAGCTGATGATCGAGCCGCCGTTGCGCATCTGCTTTTTCGCGAGCGCGGCCTGCGGGAAGTCCGCGAAGCCGGGCCAGATCGCGCGCGAAACGCAGGGGTGATTCCTCAGGAACGACGCGACCACCGCGGCCGAGTCCGACTGGGCCTGCTGGCGGACCGCGAGGCTCTGTACGGTCATCGAGTTCAGCCACGAGTCGAAGGGCGAAGGGGTCGCGCCGAGGTCCTTGTACCAGGGGAAGAGGGTCTCCTTCATGAAGCGAAACGGCCCGAGGACGGCGCCTCCGACGGACGTCGAGTGGCCGTTCACGAACTTCGTGAGCGAGTGGATGACGAAATCGGCTCCGAGGCGGAAGGGCTGCTGAAGGTAAGGCGAGCAGAACGTGTTGTCGACGACGAGTACGATGCCGCGCGCCTCCGTGAGGCGCGAAATCCGCTCGATGTCCGCGAGGCGGAGCGTCGGGTTCTCCGGTGACTCGAGGAAAACCGCCGCGACCTCCGGATGCGCGTCGAGCGCGGCTGCGACGGCCGCCACGTCGCCCGTGTCGCAGAAAACCGAGCCGACGCCGAACTTGGCGAGGCCGCGCAGAAAGCTGTCCGTGCAGCCGTAGATGTTCCCGGCGAGAACGGCGTCGCCCGACCGGACGAGGGAAAGGACCAGGGCCGAGATCGCCCCCATGCCGGACGAGCAGATCAGGCATCCGATCGTGGGTTCTGTCTCGTCCTCGGCGAGTGCCTTCTCGACGACATGCTCGGCCTCGAGGCGGAACAGGACGCGCTCGAGGTACTCAGTCGTGGGGTTCCCGAGGCGCGTGTAGATGCGCGCGTAGGGGCGTTCGCCGCCCCGGGACGTTCCCAGGAAGCGGTCGGCGCCGTCCTTCACGCTGTGGAACGGGAAGGTCGAGCGCTGGTGAATCGCCGGCAGCCCCGTTCCAGCCGCGAGGGCGCGGAAGAGGCCTTCCTCCATCTGCCTCTCCTCGTCACGGACCCAGCGGGTCTTGCGGTCGATCCACCAGTCCCAGAACGGGTGGCGGGCGGAGCCGGAGCGGACAGGGGGCACGTCGAGAGTGGTGCTCATACTCGAAATGTAGCCCTTTGGAAGAGGACCTGCCCCCGTGCAGATGCCTCAGGGAAGGGCATGGCCCGGACTCTCTTCCCCAAACCCGCGCCCTCGTGCGATCCTGCGCGTTCCCCGATGACCACGCGGAGAGAGCTCGGCAAGAACTTCGAACCCGCCTCCTTCGAGATGCGCTGGTATCGCGCCCAGGAGGAGGCCGGGTTCTTCCGGCCCGAGGCGGCCGGGCCTGACGCCGTTCCGTACACGCTCGTGATTCCGCCCCCGAACGTGACGGGGCGCCTGCACGTGGGGCATGCCCTCGGGCGCACCCTCGAGGACGTGCTCTGCCGCTGGCGGAGGATGCAGGGCCGCGCCGTACTCTGGGTGCCCGGGGTCGACCACGCGGGTATCGCGACGCAGATGGTCGTCGAGCGCGACCTCAAGGAGCGCACGGGGAAGACCCGCCACGACCTCGGCCGCGAGGCCTTCGTCGCGCTCTGTCGTGAGTGGGCGGAGGCGCGGCGCGGCGATATCGTGAACCAGATCCGGCGACTCGGATCGTCATGCGACTTCGGGCGCGTCTACTACACGCTGGACGAGGTCCGTTCGCGAGCCGTGCGGCATGTCTTCACGACGCTGTACCGCGAGGGCCTCGCGTATCGCGCCGAGCGGATGGTGAACTGGTGTCCGAGCTGCGCGACGGTGCTCTCCGAACTCGAAGTGAACCACGTAGAGACCTCGGCCCACCTGTGGTCGATCGCTTACCCTCTCGAAGGCGGCGGGGGAGAGGTCGTCGTCGCGACGACCCGGCCGGAGACGATGCTCGGCGACACCGCCGCCGCGGTTCATCCGGACGATGTGCGGTACGCGGGGCTCGTCGGAAGACGCGTGACGCTGCCGCTGACGGGACGTTCGATCCCCGTGGTCGCCGACGCCTTCGTGGACCCGAAGTTCGGCACGGGCGTCGTGAAGGTCACGCCGGCGCACGATCCGAACGACTTCGAGGCGGGGAAAAGGCACGCCCTCGACTCGATCGTCGTGATCGGCTTCGACGGAAAGATGGCCGCGGCCGCCGGGGCGGCGTACGCCGGCCTCGACCGCTTCGAGGCGCGCCGAAAGGTCCTCCGGGATCTCGAGGTGGCCGGCTTGCGCCGCGGCGAGAAGAGCTACGTCATGCCTCTCGCGCGTTGCCAGCGCTGCGACACGATCGTCGAGCCCCTCGTCTCCCTGCAGTGGTTCGTGAAAGTGGCGCCCCTTGCCGAGAGAGCCATCGCGGCGACGGACGCCGGCGAGACGCGCTTCGTGCCCGAGCTCTGGAAAAAGACGTACGACGAGTGGATGCGGAACATCCGCGACTGGTGTATTTCGCGCCAGCTCTGGTGGGGTCACGCGATTCCGGCGTGGTACTGCCCGGACGGGCACATCGTCGTGCCGAAGCCGGGCGAGAGAGATCCTGCCGTGTGCGGGACCTGCGGCTCGAGGGCTCTCCGGCGCGACCCGGACGTCTTCGACACCTGGTTCTCCTCCTGGCTCATGCCGCTTTCGGCCCTCGGCTGGCCCGAGAAGACTCCGGATTTCGAGCGCTTCTACCCGACGAGCGTGATGGTCACGGGCTTCGACATCCTGTTCTTCTGGGTCGCCCGGATGATCATGGCGGGCTCCTTCTTCGACGGGCGAGCGCCTTTCGCGGACGTCGTCCTGCACGGGCTCGTGCGCGACGAGAAGGGCCAGAAGATGTCCAAGACGAAAGGCAACGTGGTCGACCCGCTCGAGATGTGCGACGAGTTCGGGGCCGACGCGGTGCGGTTCACGCTCGCCGTGCTCTCGGGCACCGGGCGCGACCTCCCGTTCGGCAAGACGCGCGTCGCGGGCTACCGCGCCTTCGCGACGAAGGTCTGGAACGCGGCGCGGTTCGCCCTTCAGATGCTCGAGGGCGGGGCCGCCGTCCCGCCGGACCGCCTCGACTTCACCTCCCTCGGGACGGTGGACCGCTGGATCCTCGCTCGCCTGTCGGAGGCGACCGGAGAGGTGAACGCCGCGCTCGAGGCGTTCCGCTTCGACGAGGCCGCGCACGCGCTCTATCAGTTCTTCTGGTCCGAGTTCTGCGACGGTTACGTCGAGATGATCAAGCCGGTCCTCCGCGGCGTCGACGTGTCGGAAGACGAGAAGGTGAAGACGCGAGGCGTCCTGACGCGCGTGCTGCTCGACTCGCTCGCGCTCCTGCACCCGTTCATGCCGTTCGTCTCCTGCGAGATCCGGGAGGCCCTTAACGGCGACGGCCTGCGCCTCACGATGGCGAAGTTCCCGGAGGCGAACCCGGCGTGGACCGACCCGCAGGCGGTCGAAACGGTCGAAGTCATGCGGGCGGTCACGACGCGAATCCGGAATCTCCGCGCCGAAAACGGCCTCGCGCAGACCGAAGCCCTCTCAGTGGGGCTCGAGCTTCCCGAAAGTCCCCTTTCTAAGCAATTGCAACGTCACGTTCCGCTCCTCAGCCATCTCGCGCGGCTCAAGGCCGTGGAGATTTCTTCGAAGGTGGACATCGCCGGAGCGTTCCGCGACGCCGTCGCGGGACTCGGGCTGGTCGTGGACCTGCCGAAGAAGGAGATTTCTCTCGAAGACAGGGAAAAGCTGCGCCGCGAGATCGAGAAGCTTCGCTCCGAGGCGGAGAAGATTCGCGCGCGGCTCGCCGACGAAAGCTTCCTCGCGCGCGCTCCGGCGGCGGTCGTCGCGAAGACGAAGCAGCAACTCGAGGATCTGGCGGAGCGTCACACGCGCCTCTCCGGCAACCTCGTGGGGACGCCGGACGGATGAGCGGCGCCGCCGATCCCCTCGAGGGCCGATCGTTCACGCACATCGAGAACGTGATCTATCTGCCGTCGACGCCGTCCACGAACGACGTGGCCAAGTCGATCGTGGAGAAGATGCTCGCCGAGAGCGAGGACCTCCGGCCGACGATCATCGTGGCGGGAGAGCAGACCGCCGGGCACGGCCGCATGGGCCGGAGCTGGACCCCTCTTCCAGGAGCCCTCGCGGTCTCCGTCATCGTCCCATGGCCGGAAGGGCCCGAACGCGTCCGCCTGCCGGTGCGAGTGGGGATCGCGCTCGCGCGCGGCCTCTCCCGGGCCTTCGCCCTCGACGTGCGGCTCAAGTGGCCGAATGACCTCCTCGTGAACCGCAGGAAGCTCGGCGGCATCCTCGTCGAGGCGCGCGCGAACGACGAAGGCGAAGGCTGGGCCGTCGTCGGCGTCGGCCTCAATGTGCGCGGCACGCGGAAAGACCTCGACGCCCGCGGGCTGAGGGACGCCACGTCGCTCGAGGACGCCGGAGTCCCTGCCGGCAAGCTCGCCGGCGTGGTGCCGCTCTCGGCGCTCCTCGACATCCTCGACGCCCCGCTCGGAGTGCCTGGAGGGGAGTCTCTGCCGGAAACGTTCGCGGCCGTCTCCGCGCACGCGCCGGGCGACGCCCTGTCCGTCCTGGACGCGGGCCGCACCGTGTCCGGCGTTTTCCGCGGCGTGAACGCCGACGGCGCGCTCCGGCTGGGGGCCGGGCATGGCGAGGAGACGGTCGTCTCCGGCGACGTCGTCCTCTTCTGAGGCGCCTCCCCATGAACGAAACCCCTCAGGCCGGGTCGGCGCCGCGCCCGGCGGATCCCGACCTCGATGAGGCCGGCTACGCGACGCGGATCGAGGATGCGTTCATCGCCGAGCGCGGCACGCCCTTCCTCGTGTCCGCGAAGGACTGGGGCCTGATCCGTGGCTGGCGCGAAACGGGCGTGCCAGTGGACACGGTCGTGCGCGCCGTGCGCGAGGCGTTCGAGAGGCGCCGCGCGCGAGGGCAGGCCGGGAAGATCTCCTCGCTCGCGTACTGCGCCGATGCCGTGTCCGAGCGCTGGGAGATGGAGCGCCGGGGCCTCGTCGGCAAGGAGATCGCCGCCCCCCCCGCGGCCGCGGACGCGGCCGCAACGCGTGAAAAGCTCGCCGCGCTCGTTCTGGCGCTGCGCGCGCAGGGAAAAGAGAAGAAATTCTTGCTTCGGAAGGAGAAAGACCCGCGTACTGCGAGCGATGGCGAAGCATCGGGGATCGCTCTGGAATTGCTTAGAAGGGGGAATGAAAAGGCAAGCGCCAAATCCGACGTCGGCGCTCCGGTGCGCTCGGGACCATTCGAAGAATCTTCCGGCGCTTTTCGAACGGCACTCGATGCCGCCGCCGCGAAAGTCGAAGAGATTCCGCCCGATCTTCCCTTCGAAGAAATCGAACACAAGCTGTCATCTATCGAGACGTCGCTCGTGCGGGCGGGTCTGAAAGCAATGAATTCCTCTTTCCGGACCTTGGTCGAGACACGCGTGGACGATGCGCTCGGCGATGTCGCCGGTCTTGCTCCGCACGTCGTCGAGCGCATGCGCAAGGCGCTGACGCGCCGCGAAGTGCGGGCGCTCGCCGGGTTTCCGCCGCTGACGTTGCTCCATGGCTGAGGTTCGGCCGGGGGACCGCGCCGAGGCCGTGATCGAGCGGGTCGTGCCGGGGGGCGAAGGCCTGGCGCGTCTCTCGGGCGTCGTCACGCTCGTGCCCGGCGGCCTGCCGGGGGACCGCGTGCGCCTGCGTGTGACGGAGGTCTCGGATCGCCTCGTGCGCGGCGCCCTCGAAGAGGTTCTCACGCCGGGCGAGACGCGGCGCCCCGACGCCGCGATCTGCCCGCGCGCGCGCGATGCATCCTGCGGCGGGTGTGACTGGCCGGCCGCGCGCCTCGAGCACCACCGGGAGCTGAAGACGGCCCTCGTCCTCGACGCAATGCGCCGCCTCGCGGGCCTCAGCGCGGAGGATCTCCCCGAACCGCGCTGGCTCGGATCGGCCCGGAACTACCGCCTGCGAAACCGCCTGCATCTCGATTCTCAGGGCCGGCTCGGCTTTTTCGCGCCGCGCTCTACGGCCGTCGCAAACCTCGAGACGTGCGAGATCGTCTCGAAGGCCCTGCTCGCGCGGCTGCCCGCGATTCGCGAGCACCTCTCGATGCTCGGACCGGTGGAAGGGGAGCTCTGGACGCTCGAAAGCCGCTCCGGGGACAGGCTGCTCGGCGAGCTGCGCCTCGGGGGGTTGCGCCTCGGTGGGGTACGCCTCGGCGCGCGTCAGGGCCTGCAAATTTCTTCGAAGGTGAAAGAGATCGGGAGGGGGCCGTTCGACGGGCTTCGAGTCGTCGATGCGGGCGGCCGGGCGCTGCTTTCGGACGGGCCGTCGTCTCTGTTGATCGTGGCGGGCGGCGCCTCGTTCGACGTGTCCGTGTCTTCTTTCTTTCAAGGAAATCTGTATCTCCTCGATGCTTTTCTCGAAGAGATTCGGACGGCGCTTCGCGCCGGAGAAGATTCCGCGCTTCGCGCGGTGCTTGGAAAGGAAGAGAAGGGCGCGCGGCCAATTCGCGCGGTCGACCTTTATGCAGGCGTCGGGTTCATGACACGCCCGCTGATCGAACTCGCACACGAGGTGGGCGGGGGTGAGGTGACCTCGGTCGAGATCGACCCGTCCTCGTCATCTTCCCTTTCTAAGAATCTTTCTCTTTGGTCCTCCTCGGGCCTTCCGCTCGCGCGGGCAGTCCGTTCTTCGGCGGAGTCTTTTCTTTCTTCTCTTTCTAAGCAGAAATCTCCTAATCCTCATTCTCCGAATTCTCCGATCGACGTGCTCGTCGCCGACCCCCCTCGCGCGGGCCTCTCGCCCGCCGTGCGCGCTGGCATTCTGCGCCTCCTGCCGCGGCGACTCCTGATGGTCTCGTGCGATCCGCCGACGCTCGCCCGGGACCTCGCGGCCCTGAAAGCCCGCTACACCGTCGAGCGGCTGACGCTCCTCGACCTCTTCCCGCAGACCCACCACGTCGAGACGGTCGCCCTGCTCGCGCGTCGGAAGGTCGGTTAGAAGCGCCATGCGCGCTTCGTGGTCTAGGGAGGCCGGAGCGCCGTCGCTCCCTCTCGCCTTCGCCCTTGCGGCGGGTATTCTCGCGGCCGTCGTGTTCGCGGTGCCGCCGCCGCGCGCCCTCGGGGTCGCGTTGTTTCTCGCGGCGGCGTCCGGCGTCGCTCTCGCCGGGCGGGGCAGCGGCGTTCGCATCTTCGCGGGCCTTGTCCTCGCCGCGAGCCTCGGGTTCTGGAACGCGCGTGAGCGCTTCCTTCTCCCGGCCCTCCGCACGGCCGGCGAGGCGCGTGAGGCGCTCGTCCGTGCGCGGGCGGCGGATCCGGCTGCCGACGGCGCCCTGCTCGAAGTCACCGGTCGCCTCGACGCGCCGTGGTCCCCGGGCGGCTCGCTTCGAAGAACGCGCCTCGCGGTCGATTCGGCGTCCGCGGACGGAACGGCGCTGCGCCTCGAAGCGGGGGTCTCCGTCACGGTCGCGGGCGAGGAGGATCCTTCCGGCGTCGCCGAGCTCGGCGACCGCGTGCGGATGCGCGGCACGCTCCGGCTGCCGGAGACGGGCGGCCCTTCGCGGTCGCCCTTCGACCTGCCTGCCGAGCCGCGTCTCGCGCTCAAGAGCGCCGCGCAGATCGAACGCCTCGGCCCGCCCGCGGGGCCGCTGGCTCCCGTGGCGCGAGCCCATGCGGCCGTGAAGCGGCGACTCCGCGCGAACCTCGCCAATGCCGCGCCCGAGGCGCACGGGGCGCTCGCCCTTCTGCTCGCGCTCGTGATGGGCGAGACGCAGGACCTGCCCGGGGCGACGGTGAGCGCCTTCCGCGACGGCGGCGTCGCGCACATCGTCGCCATCTCGGGGTTGCAGGTGGGCCTCGTGGCCGCGCTCCTCGGCCTTCTCGTGCGCCGCCTCGGCGCGTCCCTCGCCGCGCGCGACGCGCTCGTCCTCGTTTCGACGGCTCTCTTCGCGGTGTTCGCCGGAGGCCGGCCGCCCGTCGTGCGCGCGGCCTTGATGATCGGCCTCTACCTCCTGGCGCGCCTGCTGGGCCGGCCGACCTCGGCCGCGCACGTCCTCGGCTTCGCGGCCGCCGCCCTGCTCGCCGCCGATCCCGCGAACCTCTTCGACGTCGGGTTCCTCCTCACCTTTGCGGCCGTGTTCGGCCTCGCCGCTTTCGGGGTGCCGGCCGCGCGCGCCCTGCGCCGGGCCGGAGTGCCCTCTCTCGTCGCGGACGCGATCGGCGCGACGGCCGGTGCCGAGCTCGCGGTGCTCCCGGTGCAGCTCTTCGTCTTCAACGTCTTCCCGTTCGTGGCGCTTCTCTCGAACCCGTTCGTGGTGCCGCTGTCGAGCCTCTTCCTCTTCGCGGGCCTCCTGCTCTTCCCTCTTCTCCTTCTGTTTCCCTCCGCGGCGGCGCTCGCGATCGTCCCGCTGCGTTTCCTGTCGGACGTCCTCCTCGCGCTCCTCGCGGCCCTCGACCGGCTGCACGCGGTGAGGGTCGTTCCGACGCCTGCCTTCGCGCTGGCCGCGGCTGCGGCGGTGCTGCTGCTCGTGGCGGGGCTCGCGCGCCGTCCGGCGCTCCGGCGCGCGGCCTTCGCCTCGGCCGTGGCCATCTCCCTCGCGCTCCTCTTCGCGCCGCCGGTCACGGCCGCGCGCGGCACGGCCGTGCTTCAGGCGCTCGACGTGGGGCAAGGGGACGCGTGGCTTCTCGTCACGCCGGAAGGCCGCGTCCTCGTCGACGGCGGCGGCAGCCCCGACCGCGAGTACGACTTCGGGCGCCTCCGGCTGCTGCCCCGCCTCGCCGACCTCGGGGCCGTGGCCCTCGACGCCGTCGTCCTCACGCATCCGCACCCCGACCATGCGCGCGGCCTTCTCGCGGTGCTGATATCCCTTCCGGTCGGGCGCGTCGTCCTGCCACGCGCGGCGCCGCGCAACCTCTTTCTCGACGAGTTCGAGGAAGCGGCAGCGCGCCGGGGCCTGACGCTGGAGCGCCTCGGCGCCGGCCAGCACTTCACGGCGGCGGGGCTGTCTTTCGACGTGCTGCACCCCGGGGACGGCCCGTACCCGCGCGCGCGGGAAAACAACGGCTCGCTCGTGCTGCGCGTGGCGCTCGAGGGGCGCACGGCGGTCCTCGCCGGCGACATCGAAGCCCTCGCCGAGAGCGACCTCGTCGCCTCAGGCCGGGCTCTTGCCGCCGACGTCCTGAAGGTTCCGCACCACGGGAGCCGGACGTCCACGGCCGCGGCGTTCCTCGCGCGGGTCTCGCCCCGGCTCTCTCTGATCGGTGTGGGTCGCCGGAACCGCTTCGGCCACCCGGCCCCCGAGGTCCTGGAACGGCTCGCCGGCGCAGGCGTCCGGACGTTTCGCACCGATCGCGACGGCGACCTCGCGCTTCTCTTCGCTCACGGCCGCATCCGGCCGCTCTTTCCGGAGAGCGTCGCCCGGAGCGTGCCGTGAGCGCCGCGCGCCCGAACGGCGTGCTCGCGATCGTGGGCGCGACGGCGACGGGCAAGTCCGAGCTCGCCGTGGCCGTGGCCGAGCGGCTCTCGGGCGAGGTCGTGTCGGCAGACGCGTTCGCGGTCTACCGCGGCTTCGACGCCGGGACGGCGAAGCCTTCGGCCTCTCTCCTCTCGCGCGTCCCGCACCACCTCGTGGACGCGCGCGATCCGCGGGAGCCCTGGAGCGCGGGGGAGTTCGCGACCGAGGCGCGGCGCCTCTGCGGGGAGATTCTCGCGCGCGGACGGCTCCCCATTCTGGCGGGCGGCACGGGCTTTTACGTGCGCGCCTTCTTTGGCGGGCTCTTCGAAGGGCCGCGCCGCGACGACGGGGTGAGGCGCGCGCTCGAGGCCGTGGGAGCGCGGCGCGGCGCGGCTTTCCTCGTGCGGATGGTCGGGCTCCTCGATCCCGAGGCCGCGCGGCGGGTGGGCGCGGCCGACGCCGCCCGGGCGATCCGGCTTCTCGAAATCCTGCTCCTCTCCGGAGAGCGTCCGTCGCGCCTCTTCCGGGAGCGGCCCGGACCCGCTTGGGAAAAGCCGTCCGTGAAGGTGCTCCTCACATTGCCGCGCGAGGTGCTCTATGGAAGAATCGCGCAGAGGTTTCAGTCCGGATTCGTGAACGAGCTGCCCGCGGAAGTGCGTCGCCTTCTCGCGGCAGGTGTGCCGCTCACGGCGCCCGCCTTCGCGGCCATCGGTTACCGGGACACGGCGGCGCTCGTTTCGGGCGCTCTCTCCGAGGCGGAGTGGAAGGAGCGGCTCCTCCGCGACACCCGGCATTACGCCAAGCGGCAGGAGGCGTGGTTCCGGCGCGAGAGCGGTCTCGTCGCGGTGCGCGCCGACCGGCCCGATCTCGTCGATTTCGTCGCGCTAAAGGCGCGACCTCTTTTTTCCGTTACCCACGAAGGGGGATGACCATGATCGGACCGAGCAAACCGCCCATCAACGTCCAGGACGGTTTCTTTTATCAGGTGCGCAAGGACAACACGCTCGTCGAGGTCATGCTCCTCTCCGAGAAGAAGCGCGTGGGACGGATTCGCCGCTTCGACAAGTACGCCGTCGTTCTCGAGGTCGACGGGCGCGAGGAGATGATCTACAAGCACGCCATCTCTTCGGTCGCGTCTCTCGGCGCGAGAGAGGCGGCAGCGCCCGCCGCTCCCGCGCGGACGCCGGCCGTTTGACCTTTCGGCTTCGCCTCGGCGTCCTTCTCGCCGCCGCGGCTCTCACGGCGTGCTCGTCTCACCCGCCTCCGGTGGATTCCTCGTCGCCAAAGGCGCGGGCGGCGGCTCTCGTGGCGCGCGCGGAAGACGACGCGGCCGAGGGGCGTCTGCGCGACGCGTACGACGGGTACCGCGAGGCGGCGCGCCTGGAACCCGAGGAAGACCGCTACACGAGCCGCGCCCGGGAGCTCAAGGCGGCGCTCGTGACCGCGATTCGCGCCGACGCCGAGTCGGCGCTGCGGCTCGGGGATATCGCGTCGGCGCGGCGCGAGGCCCTCGCTCTCGTCGAGGCCGCGCCCGACTCTCCCGCCGGCTACGACGTGCTCGCGTCCGCGGCCGAGGCGGAAGGAAAGCTCGAGGACGCCTGGGTGGCTCGGCAGAAGGCTCGCGCACTCTCCCCGTCCGATGCCGTGCTCGCCGAGGCGCTCGCGGCCCTCGCCGTCAGGACCTCGCGCTTCGCCGAGGCGGAAGCGCTCTACCGCGAGCTGGCGACGGGCGACCCCGCCATGGAGGAGAAGCGGGCGGCGGCGCGCCTCGAGTTCCAGGTCCAGAACCTGCCGGACATGGCCCGCAAGGCGGCGGCCGTGCCGAGAATCACGCGCGCCCAGTTCGCGGCGCTCCTCGTCGCGCTCGTGCCCGAGGTGGCGACGGCCCGCGTGCAGCCGGGCACGGACGTCGCGACCGACGCCCTCGACCGGCCGGAGGGCGGCGCGCTCGTCAAGGCCATCGCGCTCGGCTTCTTTTCCGTGTCGAAGGAGACGCACCTCGTGGGCGCGGAGGTGCCGGTCCTGCGCAATGAGATGCCCGGGCACCTCAGGCGCCTCGCCGGCCTGCTGAATCGCCGCGACGACTCCTGCCTCGTGGCGCCCGCGACGCTCGCCGCCTGCGGCATACTCCCTGAAACGGCCTCCCGGCAGGTCAGCGGGCGGGAGGCGGTCGCAGCCGTCGACGCGACGCTCCGGCTCGTCCGCTAGAGGAGGGTCTCTGATGGTGGTCACCGAGCTCTTCTCGAAGGTCCCGCTCTTCGAGGGGATCTCGCCGGAAGACCGGGCGGCGCTCGCGCGCGCGGCCACGCTTCGCACGTACCGCCGCGGCGAGACGATCGTCCAGCAGGGCCAGCCCGGGGACGCTTTCTACGTCCTCGTGAAGGGCCGCGTGGCGGTCGCGATCGTCGCGCCGGACGGGAGCGAGGTGGTCCTCAACACGCTCGGGGAAGGCGACCACTTCGGCGAGATGGCCCTCCTGGACGACGCGCCCCGGTCGGCGAGCGTCATCGCCCAGGAGAAGTCCGACCTCGCGATTCTCTCGCGCGCGGTCTTCCTCGACCTCCTGAAGTCGAACTTCGTCCTGACGCGCGCCCTGCTCGCCGCCTTCTCGGCGCGGCTGCGCCGCGCCAACGCCACGATCGAGGGGCTCGCGTCGCTCGACGTGAAGAGCCGGCTCGCGCGCTACTTCCGCGAGCTCGCCGCGACGCGCGGCAGGAAGGCGGGCGGCGGATGGGCCGTCGTCGTGCGCCCCTCGCAGCGCGAGATCGCCGACACGATCGGCTCCTCACGCGAGACGGTGTCACGCACGATGACGCAGATGGCCGCCGAACAGCTCATCGTCCCGAAGGGCAAGGCGGTCTACGTCAAGCTCGACCCGCCGGAGGCCGGAGGGCCTTCCGCCGGCCCGCCGTCGCCCACGCCCTCGGCCGGCTGAGGCGTCGCGTTCATGGAGCTGCGCCCCTGGACGCTGCCCAACTTCCTGACGTTCGCGCGCCTCGCGTCCCTTCCGTTCCTCATCATGGCGATCCTGGGCGGCCGGCATGGCGTCGCGCTCGTCATCTTCCTCGCGGCCGCGATCACCGATATCGTGGACGGTTACGTGGCGCGCACGTTCGGCATGGGCTCGCCGCTCGGCGCCTGGCTCGACCCGATCGTCGACAAGTTCTTCCTCGTCTCCACGTTCGTCGTCTTCGCGCTGCCCGGGACTCCCACGTTGCTCCGCATCCCCGTCTGGCTTCTCGTCCTCACGATCTTTCGCGACGCGTTCGCCGTCGTCATCTGCCTCGTCATGTTTCTCGCCCTGGGGATCCGCGACTTCCCGCCCTCGATCCTCGGGAAGCTCACGACGTTCCTGGAAATCTCGACCGTCGTGGCGATCCTCCTCGTGAACGTCCATCGCCTGCCGGTCGTCGTAGCGACGACGTGTTTCCAGCTCGTCGCGGTCTTCGCGACGGTCTCGGGACTTCACTACTCGTGGCGCATCGTGACGCGCCTCCCGCGCCCGGCCGCGCCTCCAGCGGGAGACCCGCTCCCGCCGCCATGAGGCTCTTTCGGCGGCCCTTGACGGGGGCACCGCCCGCGCTCCGGCTCCTGTCGCGCTCCGGCTGCCATCTCTGCGAAGAGATGCGGGCCGTCGTCGTCCCCCTGGTGCAGCGCCTCGGCGGCTCGCTCGAGACCGTGGACGTGGACTCGGATCCGGCGCTCGCGGCCCGGTGGGGAAACGAGATCCCCGTCCTCCTCGACGCGGAGGGGCGCGTCGTCGCGAAACTCCGCGACACGCCGGAAAAGATCGCCCGGCGCCTCGGCGCCTGACCTCGGGCGAGAATGCCAGGCCATGACGCGCCGCTCCCTCACTCTTCTCGCCGCCCTCGCCCTTCTCGCGGCCTCCGCCGCGCGCGCAGAGCGGCTGCCGGTACAGCGCCACGGCGTGGCGGAAGGGCTCGCCGAGGAGACGGTGACGGCGCTCCTCAAGGACTCGCGCGGCTCCCTCTGGATCGGCTCGCTGAACGGCCTCAGCCGGTATGACGGGGAGCGGTTCAAGGTGTATTCGTCGGACGACGGCCTTCCGAAGCAGCGCGTGACCGCGCTCGCCGAGACGCCGGATGGCGCGCTCTGGGTCGCGACGACGGGCGGTCTCGTGCGCCTCGACGCTGCGACGCCCGCGGGCCGCCCGGTGTTCAAACCGGTCGCCGCGGCTCCGCCGGGAAAGAGCGTCGAGTTCGTCTCCGCCGGCCGCTCGGGGGAGATCCTCTTCGGGAGCGGCGGGGAGCTCTATCGAATCGTCGAGGCGCGCGCGAAGGCCCTCGGGCTCGCCTCGGCGGCGAGCAATGCCGCCGTGCGCTCAGTCCGGGAGGCGCCGGATGGAGCGCTGTGGGTGGGGACGTCGCGCGGCCTTTTTCACGGGGCCGGCGGGTCGCTGGCGCGGGTGCCCCTCCCGGGCGCCACCTCCGAGGACGTGCGCGGCGTCTGCATCGACCGCGCGGGGCGCATCTGGATCACGACGCCGGGCGCGCTCTTCGTCCTCGGCCCCGGGACGGCGGGCGGCCCGATCGCGCCGGCCGAGCCTCTTCTCGCCTCGGACGGACACGTCGTGCTTCCCGTCCGCGCCGGAGAGGCGCGCTCTCTCTCGCGCGTGCCCGGCGCGGCGCCCGGGGCGTGGCAGCGGCCGCTCGAAATGCGCGACGGGCGCATGGCCATCTCGACCTCGGCCGGCCTCGTCCTCGCGGTAGGCGGGCGCCTCGCAGTCCATGGCCGTAAGAACGGTCTCGGGGACGGAATCCTCGGTGAGCTGCTCGAAGATGCGGAAGGGAACCTCTGGATCGGCACGCAGTCGACGGGCCTTCTACGGGTCGCGCCGTCCGGCTTCACGAGCTTCGGAGAGGCGGACGGGCTCCTCGACGTGCGCGTGGGCTCTCTCTTCGAGGACGAGGGGCACGTGGTGGCGGCCGCGGGGGGCAACTCCAGTCTCGTGCGCCTGGACGGCCCGCCGTTCCATCCGGTCGTCCTGGACCCGGCCGCGCCCGCCCCGATCCGTTGGGTGTGGGGGCATTCGGTGCTCAAGGACCGCTCGGGAGAGTGGTGGATCGCCACGCGCGGGGGCCTCGAGCGGCGCGCGGCAACGGCCTTCGGTCCCGCGCTCGAACGCCCGCCGAAGGCGGTCTACACGGTGCGCGACGGTCTCGGAGCCAATGAAGTGTCGGCGCTTTACGAGAGCCGCGACGGAACCCTCTGGGCCGGCGTATACGACGCTCCGTCCTCCCTCGCGCGCTTCGATCCTCGGGCGCGGCGCTTCGTCTCCTTCGGCGCCGCCGAGGGCCTGCCGGCCGCCGCTCCGATCGCCTTTCTGGAAGACGGCGCGGGCGATCTCTGGATCGGCTTCGGCAGCGGGGGAGCCGTGCGCCTCAGGAACGGCCGTTTCGAGAAGCTGCTTCCTTCGCAGGGCGCGCCCGAGGGCTACGTCCACGACTTCCTCCTCGATCGTACGGGCCGGCTGTGGATCGCGAACGGCGGCGGCGGCGCGCTGCGCGTGGACGAGCCGGCGAAAGAGGGCCTCTCGGCGGTCGCGGTTCGGACATCCGACGGTCCGGCGTCCGGCAGCGTCCTGTGCCTCGCCGAGGACGCGGCGGGACTCCTTTACTTCGGCACGACACGCGGCGTGGACCGCCTCGATCCCGCGACCTCGCGCATGCGGCACTTCACGACGGCGGACGGCCTCGCGAACAACCTCGTCACGTGCGCGCTTCGGGACCGGGCCGGCGCGCTGTGGTTCGGGACGCTCGAAGGCGTGTCGCGCCTCGTGCCCGCGAAGGACCCGCCCGTCCCGCCGCCGCGGGCCGTCCTCACCTCGTTCCGCGTGAACGGCAACGCCCGCGAGGTGCCGGAGCTCGGGTCGCGATCGCTTCGGGACCTCGTTCTGAAGCCCGACGAGACGCGTGTGCGCATCGATTTCGCGGCGCCGAGCTTCACGCCCGGGGACCGGGTGCGCTTCCAGACGCGCCTCGAGGGCGTGGACGCCTCGTGGAGCCCGCCGAGCTCCGATCCGACTGTGCGCTATCTCGGCCTCGCGCCGGGGACGTACCGGTTCTCCGTGCGCGCCGTCGGGCCGGCCGGCGGCGAACCGGGCGAGGTGGCGATGGTCTCGTTCCGCGTGACGCCGCCGTTCTGGCGCCGCGCGTGGTTCCTCCTCCTCGCCGTCGCCGCCGGCGTCGCGCTCGCGGTGTTCGTGCACCGGCAAAGTCTCCGCCGCGCTGTCGCCGTCGAGCGGGTGCGCACGCGGCTCGCGACGGACCTCCACGACGACGTGGGCTCGAGCCTCGCCCGCATCTCCATCCTCTCGGAGGTCGGGCGCCGGGACCTCGATCCCGCCGGCGAGCCCGCGCGCCTGTTCGGCGAGATCGGCGAGACGTCCCGCTCGGTCATCGACGCGCTGGGCGACGCGATCTGGTCGATCGATCCGAGGCGAGACGATCTTCAGAGCCTGGGCGACCGCCTGCGCCACTTCGCGGCCGATCTCCTCGAAGCCCGCGGGATGACGTTCCACCTCGAGCTGCCTCCGGAAGCCCCGGCGATCGACGTGCCGCCGGAACCCCGACGCCAGCTCTTCCTCTTGCTGAAGGAAGCGATCACGAATGCCGCCCGCCACTCGCGGGCGACTGCGGTCTCGGCGGTATTTCGCGTCTCGAGCCGGTCCCTGGACGTCTCGATCGCGGATGACGGTGCCGGCTTCGATCCGGCGGCGCGGCCGTCCGACCCGGAGGAAGAAGGCCGGGGGCTTCTGAACATGCGGGCCCGCGCCGTGGCCCTCGGCGGCCGGCTCGAGGTCGAGACGAGCCCGGGTCGTGGCACGCGGCTCGCGATCCGCGGACTCTCCCTTCCGTTCGGGACGGGACCCGCCAGAGCATGAACATGCTCTCCCCCCGGCGCGTCCCGGGTCCGAGACTGGAGAGATGGGTGCGATGCCCGAGCGTCCGGTGATCCGCGTGGCGGCCGTCGAGGACGACGTCGGCCTGAGGGAGAGCCTGCGCCTCCTCATCGGCGGAACGCGCGGATTCTCGTGGGTCGGCGGGTGGGGGTCGGCGGAGGACGCGCTGAAGCGCCTGCCCGCCCTCGCGGGCGGCCCGCCGGACGTCGTCCTCATGGACATTCACCTGCCGGGGATGTCGGGGTCGCAGGCCGTCTCGCGGGTGCGGGAGGCGTACCCCTCCGTCGCGGTCCTCATGCTGAGC
>JBGQDL010000014.1:0-43614 GCA_041495865.1 Thermoanaerobaculia bacterium
AAAGCGGACGATCTTCGAGAAGCCGCCGACGACCTTCGAGTGGTAGACGAACTTGCCGTCGGGTGAGAAGACGGGCGCCTCGTCGTACTCGACGTCGTTCGTGAGGTTCTTCACCGCGTGCGTCTTCAGGTCGAGGAGAAAGATGTCCCGGTTGTTGCCCTCGATGCCCGAAAAGACGATGGAGTTGCCGTCCGGCGACCAGGCCGGCGCGAGGGGCACGTCCGGCGCCACGGGAATGCGGTCGAGCAGACCGCCGCCGCGCGCCGAGAAGATGAGGAGCTTGCGCCCCCGCTCCTGCCGTCCGAAGGCGGCGATCCGGTCGCCATCCGGCGCGAAGGAGAGGTCGCGCCCGCTCTCGGGACCCGCCGTGAGGTATTGGCCGACGATGTACTCGTACTTCGTCGTATGGCCGGCCGAGAGGTTCTTGAAGAGCTTGCGATCGCGCACGGAGAGAAGGGCGATGTCGACGTCGCCCTTGTAGGTCGTGAGCGTCGCCACGAAATCTCCCGAGGGGGAGGGCGCCGCGCCGATCTCGAACGACTCGCGCCCGTACGGGCCGACCCGGAAGCGCTCGCCGTACTCGGAGGCCTCGCCCTTGACCGCGAGGAGCGGAAGGTACTTCTTGCGGAGGTACCGGCGGAACTTGAGGTCGAAGTCGTCGGGCTGGATCTCGAAGGCGCGGCGCAGGGCGACCGAGACGTCGCGGCCGAGAAACGAACGGAACTCGAAGACGAAGTCGCGGACGGCGTCCTTGCCCCACTCGGCCTCGATGAAGTCGAACACGGCGTGCCCGTAGCGGTACGCGGGATAGCCCTCGATGTTGACCTTCGTGATGGGCGGGATGAGGTCCTGGTTGACCGCGTCCCTGAGGTACATGCGGTCCTTGTCGTCCTCGTCGTTGCCGAAGTAGGACGCCATGCCCTCGATGAGCCAGGTCTGGACGTTCGCCGTGAGCGCGCGGCTGAGGCGGCCGCCGAACAGGATCTCGTACTGGAAAACGTGCGTGAGCTCGTGCTGGATCAGCGCTTGAAGCTTCTCGTCCGGCAGGTCGATGGGAAGGACCATCCGGTTGCGCGCGGGCTCGGCGAAGGCGCCGACGCCCTCCGGGATGAAGTTGAGCTCGATGTTGTTCTGCTCGAACTCCGCGTGCGTCGCGTAGTAGATGATCGGGATGCGCTTCGGGATCTGGTAGTTCAGCCGGCGCGACAGCTCGTCGTAGGCCGACTCGGCCATCGACACGACTTTCTGGAGCGTCTGGCGCTCTCGCGAGTAGTGGTAAACGTCGAAGTGCGTGGACTGGTAGATCTGCCAGTCGAACCGGTCGTAGACGATCTTGTTCTGTCCGGCGGACTGCGCGCCGCGGGAGAGGAACAGGGCACCGACAAGAAGCAGGCCGACGGGAAACGCCAGGGGAAAACGGGAGCGTGGCCTAGTTGAAGACATACCGGTTCGCCTCCCGCTCGCGCACGACGAAGAGCCCGAGGAGCTGGTTTTCGAGGGAAAAGAGGTTCTCGAAGAGACCGACGAGCTCGTCCGTGGCCCGCCGGTTCTTTTCCTTCGTGTCGCGGAAATTCTCCTGGAAGAGCTTCGAGCCCGTGTGTCCGTCGATCGCCACGACGGTCACGTCGAACGTGAAGCCCGTGGACTCGACGAGCACCTGGCGGTAGTAGATGCGGTTGTCGATGGGGCTTCGGTACTCCTCGGCGCGGTAGCCCGACTTGTTCTCGACGCGGAAGTCCACGACGCCCGTCAGGAGAATGTCGGCCCCGGTGCGGCCGCCCACGCCGCGCCAGAAGTCTCCGGCCTCGCCGAGGTCCTTGAGGTTCTGGGTGGGAAGGCGCACGTCGGCCGGCATCGTCACGACCGTCATCTTCGTGCGCTTGCCGAGCTGCTTGCCGAGGTAACGCCTGAACTCGGCGTCGAGGTCGAGGTCCTTGTAGCGCGGAGCGTCCTTCTTGTCGGAAAGCTTCGAGGCGACGAGAAAGGGCGCGAGGGAGATCCGCTCGCGCCCGGTCACCGCCAGCTTCGGCCGGAGAGGGAGGCGGAGCTTGACTTCCTTCGTCCCGCTCGAGCACGCCGAGGAAAGAACGGCGGCGCCGAGGAGGGAGACGGCGAAAGGGGCGACCAGGGGGCGCTTCATCGCGACGCCGAAGGAGGCCCGCCCGGGGCGGGTGTCGGCGCCGGCGGCGGGGCCGGCGGGTTCTGCGCGGGCGGTGGAGTGCCGGGCGACGCGCCGGAGGGCACGGTGCCGACGGACGGCGGCAAGACCGGAGGCTCGTTGGTCTTCCCTCCGGTTTCCGGCGCGGGCGACGGGGAGGGCTTGACCGCCGAACCGGACGGCGCCGGCAGCGATGAGGCGCGCTGCACGGACGTGTAGTACTCGGCGAAACGCGCGTAGTTGCGCTTGATCTTCTGGTCCTGCGGCGCGAGCTCGAGGGCCCTCTTGTATGCGGCCAGCGCGCGCGAGGTCTCTCCGACGCTTTCGTACGCCACCGCGAGGTTGTTCTGGAGCTGTGCGTCGTTCGGCTTCTCCCTCACCGCTTTTTCGTATCGGAAGAGCGCCTCGTGCCAGAAACCCTTACGGGCCATCGTCGTGCCGTACGAGCTCTGCGATCTCCAATCCGCGCCGGTCTTCGAGGAACACGCTCCCGCCGCGGCGGCGGCGAGGGCCACGAGAATCGCGGGGGCGGGGTGAAGGCGGCGTGGCACGGGAAGGTCGGGCATTATAGACACTGGTCTTGAGACTTCTTCGCTGAGCAAGAGGGGTGCCGCATGGACGGCGCTGCGGACGATGCCCGGACAGGACTCATCTGGGCCCGAAAGGGGCGCGGAAAGGCGGCTCGCGCCCTCCGGACGCTCCTTCTTTCAGCCGGATCGCCTGCGGCCGTCCGCGCGCTGTCCCCGGAAGAGGCCGCCCGGATCGCGGGCGAGGACGTCGCGGTCGTCAGGCCGCTCCTGGACGCGGATGAGGGGAAACAGATTCGGGAGGACGCCCGGCGGCTCCGGGAATGCGGAGCGCGAGTCCTTTTCCTGACGGACCCCGGCTACCCCGCCCTTCTGCGCGAGATCCAAGACCCGCCACCCGTCCTCTTCGCGCGCGGCGCCGCGTATCCCGACGCGCCGGCCGTCGCCGTCATCGGGGCGCGTCGCGCCTCGCGCGCCGGACTGGACGCGGCGAGGGTCCTTGCGGCCTCTCTGGCGGAGGCCGGAGTGACGGTCGTCTCCGGCTTCGCGCGCGGCGTGGACGCGGCCGCCCATCGCGCGGCGCTCGAGGCGGGCGGAAGGACGGTCGCGGTCTTCGGGTGCGGCGTGGACGTGTGCTATCCGCCCGAGCAGAAGAGCCTCCTCGAGTCGCTGCTTGCGTCCGGCGCGGCGCTTTCGGAGTTTCCAATGGGCGCGGACCCCGAGCCCTGGAACTTCCCGGTTCGCAATCGGATCCTCGCGGGGCTCGCGCGCATCGTCTGCGTGGTCGAGGCCGCCGAGAGGAGCGGTTCGTTGATCACGGCCCGCTGCGCAACCGGCTACGGCCGCGACGTCGCCGCGGTCCCGGGCTCGATCCTCACGCCGGGTACCGCCGGATCGAACGCCCTGCTCAAGGACGGCGCGATCTTCGTGAGGAACGCCGACGACCTCCTCGCGGAGCTGCCCGCCGAGGAGAGGCGGCGCCTCGGACGGGCCGTCCCGGCGAAGGGTGCCGCGGCCCTGCCGGCCGATCTCCCGCCCGACGCCGCCGCGCTCCATGGGGCGCTCGACACCGACGAGCCGAAGGACGCGGACACGCTCCTTTCGGCCACGGGGCTTTCCGCGGCGCGCTTTTCGGCGGCCCTCGTCCACCTCGAGCTCGAGGGCCTCGTGACGGTCCTTCCGGGGGCCCTGTTCTGCCGGCCGCGGGCAAAAGGTTGACAGACGTGGCATCGTGACCGCGGGTTCATGGGAAAGTCTCTCGTCATCGTCGAGTCGCCCGCGAAGGCCGCCACGCTCGGAAAGTTCCTCGGCAGGGACTTCTCCGTCATGGCCTGTTACGGCCACGTCCGGGACCTCAAGAAGAAGGGCATTGCGGTGGACCGCGAGCACGGGTACGCCCCTTCATATGAGATCCTGCCGGGCAAGGAGCGCACGGTCGCGGACCTGAAAAGGGCGGCGAAAGGCGCCGACACGATCTATCTCGCCGCCGACCCGGACCGGGAGGGCGAGGCCATCTGCTGGCATCTGCAGGAGATCCTGAAGCCGAGCCTTCCCCATGTGACGTTTCACAGGGCCGAGTTCCACGAGATCACGAAGACGGCCGTGACACGCGCCGTCTCCCATCCGGGCACCATCGACCAGAACCGCGTCAACGCGCAGCAGGCGCGCCGGATCATCGACCGTCTCGTCGGCTACGAGGTGTCGGACCTCCTGTGGTCGAAGGTCTGGCGGGGACTCTCGGCGGGACGCGTTCAGACCGTGACGCTGCGCATCATCGTGGAGCGCGAAAGCGAAAGAGAGCGCTTCGTCCCCGTCCCGTATTTCTCGGTCCCCGTGACGCTGAAGAAAGGCGAGGCCGCCTTCCCGGCGCGCGTCGTCGTGTGGAAGGGCGAGAGGCTCAGGTTCGACGGGACAGACCCGCGCCTCGCGACAGCCGGGCAGGCGGAGGCCGCGCGCGCCCACGTGGAGGGCGCGGCGCTCTCGGTCGTGAGGGTCGAGGCGAAGGAGCGGAAGGGAACGTCGCCGCCGCCGTTCACGACGTCCAAGCTCCAGCAGGGCGCCGCCCGCGTCGGATTCAGCGTGCGGCGCACGATGCAGATCGCGCAGCGCCTCTACGAGGGCAAGACGATCGGCGACCGCGGCACGATCGGCCTCATCACGTACATGCGCACGGACTCGACGCGCACGGCCGAGGAGGCGCTCGTCGCGGTCCGCGAGCTCATCTCCCGGGTGTACGGAGCCGGCGCGCTCCCCGAGGAGGCACGGCGCTTCCGTCAGAAGAAGGACGTGCAGGACGCCCACGAGGCCATCCGGCCGACGTCGCTCGACCTCCCGCCCGAGGCCGTCGCCCGGTACCTGGCCCCGGACGAGCTGAAGCTCTATCGGCTGATCTGGAACCGCTTCGTCGCGTCCCAGATGAACCCGTCCATCTCGGAGGTCACGGTGGTGGACATCGAGGCCGAGAGCAAGGGCGAGACGGCGGGGCTTCGCGCTTCCGGCACGGTCCTCAAGGAAGCGGGCTGGCTGCGCGTGTACGAGAAAGAGGCCGAGCCGGACGCGGAGGAACGGGAAAAGCCGGAGGGCGACGGTGAGGCGGCCGATGGGGACGAGAAGGTGCGCCTGCCCGCTCTCGTCGAGGGAGACCGCCTGTCGCTCGTCGCCGTCGCCGCCGAGGGGCACGAGACGCAGCCGCCGCCGCGGTTCAACGAGGGCTCGCTCGTGAAGTTCCTCGAGGAGAACGGCATCGGCCGCCCCTCCACCTACGCCGAGATCATGCGCAAGATCGAGGACCGCGAGTACGTGGGGAAGAAGGACAGGCGCTTCACGCCGACGCCGCTCGGCCGGGTCATCGTGGACCTCATGCGCGAGGGTTTCGACGATTTCTTCCAGACCGAGTACACCGCGAAGATGGAAGAAGAGCTGGACGAGGTCGAAGAGGGGAAGCTCGACTGGCGAAAGGCCCTCGCGGAGTTCGACGGCAAGTTCGTCAAGGACCGGGACAAGGCGAAAAAGAAGATGGTCTCCCTCAAGGCGGGCCTTCCGCTCTCGGACGTGAGGAAACGCTTCATCGACTTCAGGCTCACGAACGATCCCGGCGACGCCTGCCCGAAGAGCGGCCATCCCCTCAAGCTGCGGATGGGCAAGGCCGGCCTCTTCATCGCCTGCGGCGGGTACCCGGACTGCGACTTCACGCAGGACATCCCCGAGGTCGAGGAGGACCCGATCGACGCGTCCGACCTCGAAGGCCAGACCTGCGAGGAATGCGGCAGCCCGTTGAAGCTCCGCACCGGGAGGAGCGGGTCCTCGTTCCTGGGCTGCACGGCCTATCCGGTCTGCCGCAACACGGTTCCGGTGAAGGTCGCGGGCGGGAAAGCCGAGGCGAAGCCCGACATACCGACCGGCGAGGCGTGCCCGAACTGCGGCCACGCCCTCGTCACGCGGCATGGCCGCTTCGGCGACTACGTCTCGTGCTCGAACTACCCTGCGTGCCGTTTCAAGCCGCCGAAGCCCGTGACGCTCACGGGCGTGACGTGCCCGAAGTGCCTTACGGGCGACATCCTCGTCCGGCGCGGGCGCTTCGGCCCGTTCTACGGCTGCTCGAACTATCCCGCCTGCGACAAGAACTTCCGCGCGCGCCCGGTGCCGAAGGCCTGCCCGAACTGCAAGGCGCCCTACCTCCTCGTGCGCGATCGCAAGGCGGGCCCGTTCTACGTTTGCGAGACGGAGGGCTGCGGCCTCGACGTTCCGGCCGCCGATCTCGAGCTCTACCAGCCGGCGACGCGCATTCCCGCGGGAGCCCTCGAGGCCGCCATCGCCGAGGCAAGGGCGCCGGCCCCCATGAAGGGCGCGAAAAAGCGCGAGCCGCGCGCGCGAGCCGCGGAATCCGCCCCGGCCGAAGCCGCGCGCCCCACGACGACTCCGGGCTCCGCGAGAGCCGCTCGCGCGGGGAAACCAAAGGCCCGGAGGGCCTGACGCGTGTACCCGTCGGCCGCCGCGTAGACGCCTTCGAGGCGCGCGGGAATTTCCCTTCGGTGAGGCGCGTTCGGCCGCGCATGCCCGATTCGAGGCCCGTTTCCCGGGTCGTCCCCGGCGTCGTCACGCTCGAGGGCGGAGGCTTCCAGGTGCGCCGCCCGTTCCCGACCCACGCGCTCGACGCGATCGACCCGTTCCTCCTTCTCGACGAGATGGGCCCGACGACCTGGGCGCCCGGCGAAGCCGTGGGCGCGCCGGACCATCCGCACCGCGGCTTCGAGACGGTGACCTATCTCCTCGCGGGCGCAATGCGCCACCGCGACTCGCGGGGCCATTCCGGGGCGCTCGCGCCCGGCGACGTCCAGTGGATGACGGCCGGCGATGGCGTCGTCCACTCCGAGCTGCCCGACCCGGAGTTCCAGAAGAAGGGCGGCCTCATGCACGGCCTCCAGCTCTGGGTGAACCTGCCGAAAAAGGACAAACGCATGCGCCCGCGGTATCAGGAGATCCCGTCCGCGCGCATCCCGTCCGCGGTGAGCCCGGACGGAAAGGTGAGCGTGAGGGTGCTCGCGGGCGAAGCGCTCGGCGCAAGGGCCGTCGTCGAGACGCGCACGCCGATCCTGTACCTTCGCTTCACGCTCGCGGACGAGGGCGTCGTGGCGCAGAGCGTGCCCGCCTCGTTCAACGTCTTCGCGTACGTCCTCTCGGGGCGAGGCCGGTTCGGACGCGACGAGACGGGCGCCGGGGAAGGCGACTGCGCCATCTTCGGGCCGGGCGGACCCGCGGTCCGGCTCCGGGCGGAAGGGCCGCTCGACGTGCTTCTGATCGGGGGCGAGCCCCTGAAGGAGCCCGTCGCTCGCTACGGCCCGTTCGTGATGAGCACGAAGGCCGAGATCGCCGAGGCGTTCGAGGACTTCGAGGCCGGCCGGATGGGGTCGATCGAGCCCGAGGTTTCCTAGACGTCGATCTCGCCCCGCATCATGAGGACGGCGCCGCCTTCGACCCGGACGCCCGACGGACGGCCGCTCTCGAGAAGGACCGTCACGTCCAGCTCGGACGGCCGGCCCATCTCGATCCCCTGGTCGATCGTGAAGCGGCCGCGCCCCTCCACGACGCCGCCCGGCAGCGCGCCGTGGAGCGCGAGGTAGACGCCGACCGGCCCCGCCGCCGAGCCCGTCGCGGGGTCCTCCGGCACGCCCGCGCCCGGCGCGAACATGCGCGCCCGGAGGCGAGGCCTGCCGCCGGCCTCGTCGAACGCGAAGAAGAAGAGGCCGAGGACCGAGAGCTCCTTCTCGACGAGGTTGAGCATCCGCGTGTCGGCGAGCGCGGAGGACACGGCGCCAACGGACCCGAGCGGAACCATGAGGAACGTGTTCCCGGTCCCGACGGCCTGCGGGGGAAGCGACGGGTGCAGGGCGCCGAAAGGCACGCCGAGCGCCGCCGCGATCTGGCCTTTGACGTCGTCGCCCGCCACGGGCTCCCTCCATTCCGGCCGCCCTTGCTGCATCCTCACGCGGCTGACGCGCCCGTCCTTTTTGAGGAGCTCGAGAGAAAGCGGGCCGAAGCCGACCTCGATCGTGATCGGCACGGCTCCGTCGGGCGCGTCCGCGGCGATCCGCCCGAGCGACGCCAGGGCGACGGCCGTGCCGACCGTCGGGTGCCCGGCGTACGGGATCTCCTTCACGGGCACGAACGTGCGCTGCAGATACGCATGCCTCGGGTCCTTCGCCGGCAGGACGAACGTGGACTCGGAGTAGTTGATCTCGCGCGCCACGGCCTGCATCTGGGCGGTCGTCAGGCCGCGGGCGTCCGGCACGACGAGGAGCGGGTTCCCCGTGAAGGGCCGGTCCGTGAAGACGTCGCAGGTGACGAACGAGACTTTCATGGGAGAGACACTACCGCCCTGAGGCACGTGCGGAACCGGCAGAGACCGACCATCGGGAGCGCGCGGTCGATCGCCCCGAAAAGCGGATACGGGCTGGCCGAGAAGAAGAGGTCTTCGACGGCGAACCCCGCGCCCGTCACGAGCTCGACCACGCGCGCGGCCGGCCTCACGGCGATGTGGTCCTCCTGCTGGAGGCCGGGCACGGCCGCCTTGAGGCGCTCGGCCCAGTGCGTCGCGTTCGGCGTGTAGATCGCGAGGGCGCCTCCCTTGGCGAGGACGCGCGGAGCGGTTTCGAGGCAGGGACCGAGCACGTCATCCGTGACGTGTTCGACGAAGTCGGCGAGAACGACGACGTCGTAAGGGCCGCCCGGGACGGAGGACAGGTCGCGGGCGTCCGCCCGTTCGAAACGGACGTTCGGAACGGCGAGGGCCTCGAGGCGCTCGCGCGCGACCGCGATGGCCGCGGGCGCCGCATCGATGCCGACGACCTCCTTCACGCGCGGCGCGAGGAAGAAGGCCGTGTCGCCGCGCGCCGACCCGACTTCGAGGACACGCGCCTCGGGAGACGGCTTCACGATCCTGAGGAGCGCCGCGTCACGCTCGAGGTATTTCCGCCGGTTCCTCAGGAGCCAGTGCGACCGGTACATCCGCTCGTAGTAGCCCGCCTCGTAGACCTCGGCATTCGGGGCGAACTTCTCCGTCACGGCCGCACCGAAGAGAGCAGGATCCGGTAGCGAAACGTCGGGCCGACGAACGGGAGCGGGGCGAGAGCCGCTTCGATCCACCGCACGGCCGGGAACGGCGAGACCGAGTACGCGTCGAGGGCGATGCGAAGACCCGCGTCGGCGAGGAAGCCGCGATAGGCCTCGACGCGCCGGACCGCGATGTGCTGCGGGAACTGCCTGAGGAGAAAGTCGTGCGCCTTCAAACGCTCGACGTAGTGCGCGCGGTCGGGGGTGTAGAGGCCCAGCCGCCCGCCCGGCACGAGGACGCGCCGGCATTCCCGCAGCATGGCGGCGAGCGTCGGGTCGTCGATGTGCTCGACGAGGTCGATCGCGGCGGCCGCGTCGAACGAGCCGACGTCGAAGGCCGAGAGGTCCGCCACGTCGGATTTCACGAAGCGGACGTTCGAGAGGCCACGCCGCGCGCGGCCGGCCTCGGCGAGGGCGAGGGCCTCGCCGGAGGCGTCCACGCCGACCACCTCCCGGGCGTGCGCGGCGAGAAGGAACGTGACGTCGCCGCGCGCGGAGCCGAGCTCGAGGATGCGGTCGGACGGTTTCGGAGCCACGACGCGCAGCGTGTCGCGGTTTCGCTCTTCGTACTTGCGCCTGGGGTTCGTGAACCAGTGGGTCTTGTGCAGCCCCTCGAAATAGCCGCGGTCGTAGAGGGAAGCCTCGAACGTCACGGGCCGAGTCTAAGGGGCTCCGGCCCCTAGAATGCGTTCGATGGACGGTCCCTCCCCCCGGGTCACGATCCTCGGCGGCGGCTTCGCCGGCGTCGAGTGCGCGCACCAGCTCCTTCGCCGGGGCCACCCCGTGCGGCTCGTCGAGATGCGGCCCGTCCGCTCGACGGACGCGCACGCCACGGACCGCCTCGCCGAGATGGTGTGCTCGAACTCCTTCCGTTCGGACAACCCGGCGAACGCGGTGGGACTCCTGAAGAGGGAGATGGAGTCGATCGGCTCGCTCGTCCTCGAGGAGGCGCGGAAGGCGGCCGTGCCCGCGGGGGACGCGCTCGCGGTGGACCGCGCGATCTTCGCCGAGGCCGTCACGCGGCGCCTCACGTCCGAGCCCCTCCTCGAGCTCGTGCGCGCCGAGGCGGAATCCCTTCCGGACGCTGGCGAGGGCTGGGTCGTCATCGCGACCGGGCCGCTCACGTCGCCTGCGCTCGAGAGATCGCTCCTCGCGGCCCTCGGAGACGGGCACCTGTACTTCTACGACGCGATGGCGCCGATCGTTGAGCTCGCGTCGCTCGACAAGGAGAAGCTCTATGCGCTCTCGCGCTGGGGCAAAGGAGGGGGCGACGACTACCTGAACGTCCCTCTCACGAGGGCGCAGTACGAAGCCTTCGTGAAAGAGCTCCTCGCCGGCGAGAAGGTGCCGTTCCACGATTTCGAGGAGGCCGTCTACTTCGAAGGCTGCCTTCCGATCGAGGCCATGGCCGAGCGCGGGATGGAGACGCTACGCCACGGCCCGATGAAGCCGTTCGGGCTGCCGGACCCGCGCGTGGGACGCGAGCCGTACGCCGTCGCGCAGCTCCGCCAGGACGACCTCGCGCGCGAGCATTTCAACCTCGTCGGGTTCCAGACGAAGCTCAAGGTGGGCGAGCAGAGACGCATCTTCCGGATGCTGCCGGGGCTCGAGAAGGCCGAGTTCGTGAGGTTCGGGATGCTCCACCGCAACACCTACATCAACGGCCCGGCGCACCTCGACGCGCTCTTTCGCTGGAAGAAGGATTCCCGGGTCTTCTTCGCGGGCCAGCTCACGGGCGTGGAGGGCTACCTCGAATCGGCGGCCACGGGCCTCATGGTCGGGGCGACGCTCGCGCAGCTCCTCGAAGGCCGCGAGGTACGGGCGCTTCCGTTCTCCACGGCGCTCGGCTCGCTCGCGAAGCACGTCTCCGCCCCGCGCGAGCAGGCTTACACGCCCATGAACGTGACGTTCGGCCTCATCGAGGACGCGGAGGTGCCGCCGATCAAGGACCGGGCGAAGCGCCGCGAGGAGATCGGCCGGCGCGCCCTCGCCTCCGTCGCGCGGTGGCGCGAGGAGGCGCTGCCCTCACCGGTTCTCGCCGGCGCCTGAGCCAACCCTCTAGAATTGCCGTGTCCGAAGGAGGGCCCCGCGTGAAGAAGAGCTCCCTCTCCGCCTTCTCCGCCCTGCTCGTCGCCCTCTCGGGCCCCGGCCGGCCGCTTCAGGCGGCTGACGCCCGCTCCGAGAACTTCCAGACTCACTGCTCGGTGTGCCACGGAGACGACGGCAGGGGCCAGACCGAGGAGGGCAGGAAGAAGAAGGCGCGCGACCTGACGAACGCGAAGTGGCAGGACTCGATCGACGACGCGCGGATCGTGCGCTCGATCACGAAGGGACACGCCGAGATGCCGGCCTTCGGCAAGAAGCTCACCGAGCCCGAGATCAAGGCGCTCGCCGCCGAGGTCCGGACCCTGGCCAGGAAACCATCGTAACGAGAGCGACTTTCGCCTCGGATGTCGCGGCGTTCGACCGCCACCTGGCCGACGAACGCCGTGTCTCTCCGCACACCCGCGACGCGTACGGCGCGGATCTCGCCCGCTTCTCGGCATTCCTTTCGGCCGTCTTCTGGAACCGGACGGCCGCCGAGATGCGTGCCGAGGACGTGGACGCCCTCGCCGTGCGGTCGTATCTCGCGCACCTGCGCGCCGAGGCGATCTCGAAGACGTCGATGGGGCGGCATCTGTCGGCCCTGCGCACGTTCTTCGCGTTCCTGAAGCGCGAGGGCCGCGTCGCCACGAATCCGGCGAAGGCGGTGGGGACGCCCCGGCGCGAAAAGACGCTCCCGCGGACGTTGTCCGTGGACGAGGCGGCGGCCGTCGTCGAAGCGAGGGGGCGCGAGGGCGCTCTCGGGACGAGGGACCGCGCGCTGCTCGAGGTGCTCTACGCGACGGGGCTGCGCGTCTCCGAGCTCGTCGGGCTGCGCCTCGAGGACGTGGATCTCTCCGCCCGGCAGGTGCGTACGGTGGGGAAGGGACGCAAGGAGCGCGTCGTGCCGTTCGGCCAGCCGGCCGCCGCGGCGCTCCGCGCCTGGCTGAAGGCGCGGGCGGCTCTCGCCCCCGCCGCGCGGGACGCCGGGATCGTGTTCCTGAACGCGCGCGCCTCCCGCCTGACGGACCGGAGCGTGCGCCGCATCCTCGATCGGGCGGTCCTCTCGGCGGCCGTTCCGCGCCACGCCTCGCCGCACGCGCTCCGGCACTCGTTCGCGACGCATCTCCTCGCGGCCGGCGCGGACCTCCGCACCATCCAGGAGCTCCTCGGCCACGCCTCGCTCTCGACGACTCAGCGCTACACGCACCTCGACGCCGAGCGCCTCATCGAGGTCTACCGCAAGAGCCACCCGAGGGCCGAGAAGCCCGAGTGACGGGCTAGACTCCCCGGCATGGGCGGACCGCGCTTTACGCACACGACGATCCTCTGCGTCAGGAAGGACGGGGTCGTCGCCCTCGGCGGCGACGGCCAGGTGACGATGGGAACGACCGTCATGAAGAGCGGCGCCGTGAAGGTGCGTAGGCTCCTCGACGGGAAGGTCCTCGCGGGGTTCGCCGGCTCGACGGCCGACGCCGTGACGCTCTTCACGCGGTTCGAGCGGAAGCTCGAGGAGTTCCACGGCCAGCTCGAGCGCGCGGCCGTGGAGCTCGCGACGGACTGGCGGACCGAGAAGATGCTGCGCCAGCTCGAGGCCCTCCTCGTCGTGGCCGACGAGAAGACCTCGCTCCTCCTCTCGGGCACGGGCGACGTCATCGCGCCCGACGAGGGCGTCCTCGCCGTGGGCTCCGGCGGCCCGTACGCGGCGGCCGCGGCCCGCGCGCTGCTCCGGCATTCGGGCCTCGACGCGGCGGCGATCGTGAAGGAGTCCCTCGCGATCGCGGCATCCATCGACATCTACACGAACGACGTGATCCGCGTCGAAACCCTTCCATGACGCCGATCCTCCTCAAGGACCTCTCGCCGCGGAAGATCGTGGCCGAGCTCGACCGCCACGTGGTCGGGCAGACGAAAGCCAAGCGCGCGGTGGCGATCGCGCTCCGCGACCGCTGGCGCCGCCAGCGCCTCAGCCCGGAGCTCCAGCGCGACACGATGCCGAAGAACATCCTCATGATCGGCCCCACGGGCGTCGGCAAGACGGAGATCGCGCGGCGCCTCGCCCGCCTCGTGGACGCTCCGTTCGTGAAAGTCGAAGCCTCGAAGTTCACGGAGGTGGGTTACGTCGGACGCGACGTCGACTCCATCGCGCGCGACCTCGTCGACGCGGCGATCCGCCTCGTGAAGGACGAGCGGCGCGCGCGCGTTCTGGACCGGGCGGCCGCCGCGGCCGAGGAGAAGCTCGTGGACCTCCTCGTGACGGCTCTCGGCACGGACGCGTCCGGGAAGGCTGTCCTCGCCGAGGGACGCGACCGGATCCGCCGCGACCTCCGCGAGGGCAAGCACGAGGCCCGCGAGGTCGAGCTCGAGGTGACGGACGAAAGAACGCCGCAGATCTCCGTCATGACGCCGCAGGGCATCGAGGAGATGGGCATCGACCTTCCCGCGATGCTTCCGAATCTCTTCGGCGCGCAGAAGAAGAAGAAGGTGAAGCTTCCCGTGGGCGACGCGCGCCCCCTCCTCGTGGCGCGCGAGGCCGACGCGCTCTCCGATGAGGCGACCGTACCCGAGGAAGCCATCCGCCGCGTCGAGGAGACCGGCATCGTCTTTCTCGACGAGATCGACAAGATCGCGGGCCGGGAGGGGGCCCGGGGCGGCCCCGACGTCTCGCGCGAGGGCGTGCAGCGCGACCTCCTGCCGCTCGTCGAGGGGACGACCGTGAAGACCAAGCACGGGATGGTGAAGACGGACCACGTCCTCTTCATCGCGGCCGGGGCGTTTCACGTCGCGAAGCCCTCGGACCTGATCCCCGAGCTGCAGGGCCGCTTCCCCATCCGCGTGGCCCTCGACGCCCTCACGGACGAGGACTTCCTCCGCATCCTCACCGAGCCCGAGCACGCGCTTCCGAAACAATCGGCCGCGCTTCTCGCCGCCGACGGGATCGAGCTCGTCTTCGCGGACGACGGCCTCAAGGAGGTGGCCCGGGCCGCGGCCGAAGTGAACCGCAACCTCGAGAACATCGGTGCGCGGCGCCTCCATACGATTCTCGAGACGGTGCTCGAGGAGATCTCCTTCGCGGGGCCGGACGCGGCAGGCGCGCGGATCGCCGTGGATCGGGCCTACGTCGAGAGGGCGCTCAAGGGCCTCGTGCGGGATCGGGACCTTTCTCGTTTCGTGCTGTAACCGAGGTCGGGAAATGAAGATGTATTTCCCGAATGACCGATGTCAAGGGTCCGCGACCGCTGCGCGGCGCGCGAAGCGCGCCCTTGACATCGGCCATTCGGGAAGAAGATTTTCTGCTATCGGGGCTGCATCAGCAGCCCCGAATATCAGCAAGAGAATCTCTCTTCTTTTCCTTCTTCCGCTCATCCTTGTCACCGGCTGCGGGCGAAAGCTCGCGCCAGAGCCGCCGCTGCAGGTCCTGCCGGCGCGCGTCGAGCCGGTGCGCCTCTCGCAGGAGGGTTCCGACGTCGTGCTGCGGTTCCCCTATCCGTCGAAGACGAACGCGGGCGAGACCCTCACGAATCTCACCGGCGCGACGGTCTACCGCGAGCTGATCGGGGCGCGCGAGGGCCAGAAGCCGCCGGAGATGCCCGCCGAGACCGCCCAGCGCGAGCGCGAGGAAAAAGGCTTCCGCGCGCGCGCCGAGACGATCCAGAAGCTCACGCGCGCGGAGCTCGACGCTCTGGCCGTGGGCGCGGACGTCGTCGTGAGGGATCCGCTCGTGCCGCTTTTCCGCGAGGGACGCCTCGGGCGCGTGTTCCTGAGGTACGGCGTGACGGTGACCAGGGACAGGAAGAAAGTGTCCGAGCTGTCGCCGCTCGTCGCGGTTCTTCCGCAGGTCCCTCCGGACCGGCCGTTCCGCGTCGTCCCGACCGTCGAGGAGACGCGCGTGTGCCTCGACTGGCTCGCACCCGTCGCGATGCTCGACGGCGCGCGCCCCGCGAAGATCGCGGGGTTCGCGATCTACCGGAGGGACGCCGCGGACGAGGAGTTCGAGGACCGCCCGCTGGGCGTGGCGAGCGGCGCGACGACGACGTACGTCGACGCGACGGCGGCGCCGGACCGGAACTACGTCTACACCGTGCGCGCCGCGCCCGTCGCGAGCCTCCCGCTCATTCTCGGCCCGGCGGCGGACGAGGTGCCCGTCTCGACGGTGGATGTGTTTCCGCCGCCCGCGCCGGAGGGCGTCCTCGTCCTCGCCGAAGAGGGAGGCGCGCGCCTCGTGTGGAACCCGAGCCTCGCGGGTGATTTCGCCTCCTATCGTGTCTATCGGGGCGAGAACGGCGGCTGGACTCGGATCGCGGCCGGGCTGAAGGAGCCCGTGTATTTCGACGCGGGCGTCCCGGGGAGCGCGTACGGCGTGACCGCCGTGGACAAGTCGGACAACGAGAGCCCGATGGGGACGGGAAAGTGACGGCCTGGTGACGAAAGAGCCCCGGCCCTCGCCTCTCGGCGCGCTGCCTCTCGCGTTCACGAAGATGAGCGGGGCCGGAAACGACTTCCTCGTCTTTGCCGCGCGCGTAAAAAGAGGTCCTCGCGAGACCGCCGCGATCCGCAGGCTCTGCCGCCGCGGCACGGGCGTCGGTGCGGACGGCGTCCTCTTCGTCTACCCCGAGCGTCCCTGGGACGCGTCCTCGAAGATCGTGGCCGATTACGTCAACGCGGACGGCTCCGCCGGCCGGTTCTGCGGAAACGGCACGCGGTGCGCGGCGCGGTTCGCAGCCCTCCGGGGCCTCTCCGGACCTTCTCTGGTCGTCGCGACGGGATGGGGCGCCGTTCCCGCGCGCGTTCTGGCCGGCGGGACCGTGGAGCTCGCGCTGCCGGAGCCCGTGGCCGTGGGCCGCGCGGTCCCATCGCGCGATGCGGAAGGAAGGACGCTCGAGCGCGACGCGTTCGTGCTTCTCGTGGGCGTGCCGCACATCGTGGCGTACGTGAAAGACGACGTCGATCTCGAGGCGCTGGACCTCTCGGTCCTCGGGCCCGCGCTCAGGCGCCATCCCGCGCTGAGCGAGGGCGCGAACGCGAACTTCGTGAAGCTGCTCGGACCCTCTCGTGTCGCCGTGCGGACTTGGGAGCGGGGCGTCGAGGCCGAGACTCTCGCCTGCGGCTCCGGCGCGGTCGCGTCCGCAATCGTGACGAGTTTTCTGAAGGGGTTCGAGTCCCCCGTCTCGGTCGCCACGCGCTCTCAGGAGACCCTCGGGATCGGTTTCCGCCGCGACGGCGAGCTCGCGCGCGACGTGACGCTCACGGGCGACGCGCGCGTCGTCTTCGAGGGCACGCTGATCCCTGAGGAATGGGAGGGGCAAGAGGAGAAGGAGCCGTAGGCCCGGCTCTTGCTAGGAGTTCCGGGGCAGGTTCGATGTGCCCCGCTGACGCGCCCGTGCTCTCGAAGGGCGTCGCGCACGTATACTCATCACCCCCAGGGGCGGCTTCCCGCCCGTTTTTCGAAGGAGGCTTCTCCCGATGTTGTTTTCCAGGATCCATCCCCGAACGGCCGTCGCCCTCGCCGCAGCTTTCGCGCTCGCCGTGGCGGGCGCTCCCGGTCTCCTCGCACAGGCCCCGGCCGCCAAGGCCGACGTCTCCACCTCTTCCGCACCGAAGCTCGTCGTCCCGGAGGACAAGAAGGATGTCGGAACGGTCCCGAAGGGCGAGCCCATCAAGCACGTGTTCGTCCTCAGGAACACGGGCAAGTCCGACCTCCACGTCACCGACGTCAAGCCCTCGTGCGGCTGCACCGTGCCGGAATTCGACAAGGTGATCAAGCCCGGCGGCGAGGGGAAGGTGACCCTCACGGTCGACACGAAGAACTTCTCCGGGCCCATGTCGAAGACGGCGCTTCTCATGACGGACGACCCCACGGCGCCGCAGATGACCCTCGTCCTTTCGTTCAACGTGAAGCCCTTCGTCGAGGCGCTTCCCTACGGCTTCTTCCGCATCACGGCGCTCTCGGGCGAGGCCGCGTCGTCCGAGGTCGTGCTCGTGTCGGACGAGGCGGAGTTCAAGCCGACGAAGATCGAGACCCCCAACTCCTTCCTCAAGGCCACGCTCTCTCCCGTGGCCGAGAAGGAGCTCATCAAGGACAGGAACCCGAATCAGTGGAAGATCACCCTGACGGTCGCGCCCGACGCGCCGGAGGGGATTCTCGCCGGGGCCGTGAAGGTCGCCACGGGCGTCAAGCGGCAGCCGGAGATGGAGATCACCGTGTCGGGCTTCGTGAAGCCCGCCGTCTCGGTCACGCCGGTCTCGATCAACTTCGGGAACTTCGATCCGAAGGGCGATGCCGTGAAGCGCAACGTCATGATCGTCAACAACAACGCGCAGGCCGCGAGCTTCGCGGTGACGAAGGTGGAGACGAACGTGCCGGGCATCTCGGCCGAAATCGTGCCCGTCGACAAGTCGCGCGTGCAGGTCGTCCTCACCGTCGACCAGAAGATCAAGAAGGGCGTCTTCGAGGGCGAGCTTCTCATCAAGACGACCGACAAAGCCAAGAGCGACGTCAAGGTGCCCCTGAAGGGCGTCATCCTCTGACGACGGCCGCGGCCTGATCCCTCCGGCGGGGGCGCGTGGCGCCCCCGCTTTTCATTTGCGCCGGCCGCGGGAGGCCGGGGCGGCCTCGGAGACGGGCACGTCGTGAAGCGGGGGGTCCTTGAGGCGCGCGGCCTCCTCGGCGAGCAGCTGGAAGATGACGAGCGAGGCCCTCCGCCTCTCGTGCTGACGCCGCACGGCGGACGGCGACAGGATGGCCGAGAAGGGCGAATCCGAGTCGTAGTGCATCGCGAGATAGACCTCCGTCACGCCGTCCGGCATCGGGACGAGGACGAACGTGAGCGAGAGGCGTTCGATGCCCTTCTCGAGAAGGTCGGCGTCGTCGGAGCGGACGAGCAACGAGAGTAGCTCACCCGGAGCAGCGGCGAGAACGGTCAGGTCGAGATGCCGCGGCCCGTTGAGCGTCGTGGCCTCGAGCAGGAGGACGTCGCCCTTCTCGGCCGTGGGTCCCTTCTTGTAGCGGGCTCCGCGCGGGAGAACGTTCGGCACGCCGGCGAAGAACCAGTTCGCGGCGTACTCGGGCGCGACGAGGAGGCGCCACACGACCGCGGCGGGCGCCCGGATCGATACGCAGTCGACTCCCTGGAACGTGGCGAGCGCCGTGTCCGACCGAGCGCGCACGCGCGCCGCCCAGGGATCCACGTCGGCCCGCGCGCCGGCGGCCAGAAGGACGGACGCGAGGGCGGCGGCGCCCGCTTGCCAGTGCCGTGACATGCCCAGAGGATACGGGAGAACGGAAAGGACTCCCCGGGAAACCCCTATTACTTCGCCGGGAGCCCGGAGCGCAGGATCTCGAGCCAGTCGAAGGCGGCCGAGAGCGTGCGCTCGTCGGTGGCGCCGCTCACGCGGTCCTTCGGGGACTCGGCGTAAGCGAAGGCGAACTTGAGCTCGTTCGCGCCTCTTTTCCAGAGCGCGCGGGGGACGGCGACGGCGTAGACGCGCGGCTCGCCGCCGAGCGTGAGCGCCTCCGTCTTCTGGTCGTTCACGTAGAGCGTGAGCGTCTGGGGCGGCCCGCCTGCGAAGCCGAACGGCCAGCATCGGAAGCGCACGAGGCGGTCGCCGTCCGCGCGGCTCACGACCGTGAGGCGCGCCTCGCGGCTGTGCGCCCAGACGAACGTGTCGCCGAGGTCGGTCTTCTCGAAGCCGTCCCAGCCCGCGCCCAGGGCGCCCGTCGTCGTCTCGGGATCGAAGTTGAGCGAACGGGTCTCCTCGGGCGCGCGGCAGGCCGCCGCGAGGAGCAGGGGAAGCGCGAGGACCGCTGCCAGCGCGCGTGAGGCGGCGCGCCTCATCGGGCCGGGGCCCCGCCCCGCACCTCGACTCCGGTGGCGACGAAGACGACGCCGGAATCCGAGGAGCGGGCGCGCCCCTCGGCGGCGAGGAGCCCGCCCGCGAGGTCCGCCGGCAGCTTGAAGGAGCCGTCGGAGACGATGGGCAGAACGGCGTCGCCGTCCTTCAGCGCGGGGCTGCCCGCGGCTCCCGCGTTCGCGCCTTCGACGCGCACGGGCTTCGCGGCATACCGCGCGGGGTCCTGGACGATGGCTCGGACGGCCACCGGCGACAGGCCGCGCAGCGGCTTGCCGTAGAGGTCCGCCGCGGACGCCGCGGGCGCGGCGAGCGAAAAGAG
This sequence comes from Thermoanaerobaculia bacterium, assembly GCA_041495865.1. Taxonomy (GTDB): domain Bacteria; phylum Acidobacteriota; class Thermoanaerobaculia; order UBA5066; family UBA5066; genus Fen-183. The sequence continues at coordinate 19,547 of JBGQDL010000014.1, forward strand.
TACGAGGGTCGCTGCCCAACGCCTCATTGGGTCAGGACCAGGCCCTTGCTGCCCGCGAAGCCGAGGTTTTGCACCTTCGCGCCGGGACACGGGTTCGCCGGGCTGGGGGCGCCGCCCGGGCGCGTGTACGTGACGTCGCCGGAAATGGAGCCGTCGAAGTTCGTCTGGATCGTCCCGCTGAACGTCGCGTTGCCGGAGTCTTCGACCATTGTCCCGGCGAAAGACGTGCTGCCATCCGCGTTCTTCGTGAACGTCGCGTTCTTGTCGGAAGTCGTTCCGAAGCCCTGAATGAAGAAGAGAGTGTCCTGACCGGCGCAGGATGGAACCACGATCCCCGCGCTGATGAAATCGAACGCCCCGCCGAAGACGTCGGCACGCCCCGAGAAGCGGAATCCGCCGTCGAACAGGATGAGCCCGTACGCGCCGTTGTTCGCGACAGGTACCTTCATGGGCGGCGCGTAGCTGATGGACGCGATCGCGTTGTCGTTGATGGCGGCGCCGGTCGCGACCGGCCCGCCGCTCGTCACGGTGACGAGCGCCGTGAGGTTCGTCTCGATCCCCGCGGGGACGTAGTTGAAGAAGTTCGCGATGTTGTTGATCTGCGTCTGCGAGTACTTTCCCAGCGTGAGCGTCCGCGAGCCGACCTGCGTGCCGTCCGCCTTGCGGAGCGCGACCGTGAGGGTCGTGTTATCCGTCGGGTTCGCGGAGAGGAGAAAGAGGTTCGTGCGATACCCGCTCGAGTTCGATGGGGAGGCGGAGATGTACGGCACGTAGGCGGTCTCCCCGACCGCGACGAGCTGGTCCTGGTTCTGGGAGGGGATCGCGAAGCCGTTCGTGCCGGGATTTCCAAACTGGTCCTTCGCGTTCACGACGAGCGTTTGCGAGAGGACCCACACGGCGAAGGAGCGCCCCTGCCCATCCGTGCCGGGGGCCACCACGCGGATGCCGCCGGCACCCGCCGCGCCGAACGTCGAGGCGAGGACGTCGTCGAGCGCGAGCGTCTGGTTCGCCTGCACGGTCACCGACACCTTGGCTGCCCCGCTGTTGTCCCCGAGCGCACTGCCCGAGCCGTCGAGTCCCGACTGGGGCAGAAAGTACAAGTCGACGGGCGCGGCGGCCGCGTTCGGATTGACGATGCGGAGTGACGTCACGAATTGCGCCAAGGTCGGCGGTTGGCCGGTGGCCTTGGCCGACGTGACGACCCACTGCGTCGTGGCGGGCGTGTCCGCGACGAGCGCCGCCGGCAGGAGAGAGAGCGCGGAGAAAGCGAGGGTGCGAAGCATCTTGAGGCGCATCTGGGTTCCTCTTTCTGCGACTTTGTTGCCGGCAGACAGCCGTCAGACGCAAGAACGCGGCCTGAAGTTTAGCCCGCCGGCAGGAAGTGACGCCGCCTCGCTCCGCCTTTCAGAAGAATCGGCCGCCGCCTCCCGCGTAGCGGCGCAGGTCGCCGCGCCTTCGGTCGGTGAGGAGGACGCGCGTCGAGACGGCCGAAAAGCCGAGGCTCGCCGCGGCGAGGAGAAGCGTCCGTGCCTCGGCCGGAAGGGCGAGCGAGAAGCGTCTTCCTCCGGCGAGGGGCACGAGGAGAGGAAGGAGCTCCGCGGCCGCCTCCGGGGTTCGCGCGGCGATCGGGCCGAGGGCCGCTCCCGAAGGCGCCATGTTCCAAGCGCCGATCGCCGCGGCGCGCCCGCCGCGCTTCAGCGAAACGACGCGGCCCGCGGCGGCCCACCGCGCCCAGTCGCGCGGCCGGGCGAAGCCGCGCGTCTCGCGGTCGAGAGTGGCGATCCAGCCGTAGAGAGGAGCGCCGGGTGAGACGGCGTGGAGCGAGGCGGCAAATGCCTGCGGTACCGCGGACGCCTCGACGGCCATTCCGAGGACCAGCGTACGGACGGAGAGGCCGGCGCGGAGAAAGAACGAGAGAGCGGGTGGATCCTCGGGCGCGAGAACCTCCAGCGCGCGGGTCCCGCGCGCGGCGCCGTAGGCGCGCGCCGCCGCGAGAAGCGCCCGGCCGACGCCCTGTCCGCGATGGGCCGCGCTCACGTCGAGAGCGAGCAGGAGAAGCGCGTCCTCGCGGACGGCGGCCGCGGCCGACCCGTAGACGCGGCCCTCCGGGTCCGCGGCCACGAACGCGCCGTCCGGGTCCGTGGCGCGCGCGTGCGCAAGATCCGCGTCCGGGGGGACCTCGCCGGGCCGGGCCGGGCGGATCGAGACCGGCGGAGGTTTCCTCGCGGGCACCCGGACGGACGGTAGCACGTGAGGGAGGCGAGGCCGAAGCCGACGGGGGCGGCACACGGGGCGAAATCCAGAGCAGAATCCCGGAGAGAGTCGTCCCATGCAAAAGCGAAATGTCGGACGTCCTCGCGGCGGCGACCCCGAAAGCACCAGGCGCGACATCCTGCGCGCCGCCGAGGAGTGCTTTGCCGTGTCGGGATTCGCGGGCGCCACGACCCGTCAGGTGGCCGCCCGCGCGGGCGTGAACGTCGCCACGCTCCACTATCACTTCGGGAACAAGGAGAAGCTCTATCGCGCCGTCCTCGACGCCGCGTTCGCGGGCGAAGTGGCCGTACCGGAAACCGGAACGGCGCCGGTCGAGCGCCTGTCGGCCCTGGTCGAGGCCCTCTGGGACTTCGGAGCTGCGCGCCCTTCCCTGCCGAGGCTGAGCCTTTACGACCGGCTCGCGGGCCCTCCCTTTTCCGCCGAGACGATCGAGGATCCCCGCGTCGCTCTCCTCACGCTTAGACTGACGGAAACGGGCGTGAAGACGCCGTTCCTGGCGAGCGAAGCGGCCCGCATCATCCTCGCTGTTCTCGACGGCGCGCTCGTGGCCTCGCAGAACGGGCGCGCTCTTGAGGCCGTGCCGCCGTCGCCCGCGGCGTTCGCGTCGCGAGCCGGCGTCGTCGCGGCGGCGCTGCGCGTCACCGGCCTCGCATGAGACGGCGCCCGCCGGTTTGCGCCGCGGGTTTTCTCGCCTTCGAGTCGGTGAGCCGGCTCAACGGGACCTCGATCCCCCGATCGCCACGGAGCGGCACATAGAGGCGCAGTCTCGGGCTCGGCTCGTAACGCATCTGAAACTCGCCGAACTCGTTGCTGACGGCGCGCGCGAGGATGCTCTTACCGGCCGCCAGCACGACAGGCACTTTTCCGAAAGAACCGCGGCCCGCCTCCGGGCCGGCGATCTGGCCGACGAGCGAAACGCGGTGCGTTCCGGGCTCGGACTCCATCCGCAAGTCGACGTAGGTGTCCCCGGCGCGGTACATCGCCTGCCGGCTGACCCGTTCCAGGCTCCGAACTCCCACGGGCTGCGGTTCACCGAAGCTGTCGAACACGAGCCGCGCCAGGACGCGTGGCAGGATGTGGACCTGCTCGGGCCGTCGCAGCGAGAAGACCGCCGTCGCCCACCGGAGCGCGTGGTCGGGAGCTGCGAAGGCCGCCTCGCCGCGAGCGACGGCCGCCACCATTCCGAAGGCTCCCGCCGAGCGCCCGCAACGCGGGCACCTGGAGAGGTGCGCCTCCATCGAGGCCCGGGTCGACTCGGCCGTGAGACCCCGCACGAAGTCGGCCCATTCGGCGTCGCTGTGGTGCTGGCTTTTCAAGGCCTCTCCTTTACTTTTCGTTGTTTCTTCCGGCTTCCAGCGCCGGTGCCGAGAGGAAAGTCCACCTATGTAGGGGCGAAGGGACCGGCAAAAAATATAGGCATGGGACGTCAGGAACTCTTCCGCCCGAGGTTTCGCTTGAGCCGCTCGAGGCATCGGCCGCGGATGAAGCCGATCGAGCCCGTCGAAAGGCCCAGCCGGGCCGCCACTTCCTTGTACGGAATTGCCGGCTGCTCGAAGAAGAGGAGGCGGACCAGCTCCTGACAGCGCGGATTGAGGCGGGTGACGGCCTCGCGCACCGACTGCTCCCGCTCGAGTCCTTCGATGAAGGAGGGGGACGGGTCGGGAGGCTCGGCGTCCGGCTGGAGGTCCGATCCCTCCCGGAGATCCCGGAGCTGCCGTCTCTTCTTGAAGTGGAGCGCCTGGCGCGCCGCCACGGTGATGAGCCACGAGCGCAGCGAACCGACCTTTCGGAGGCGTGGGAGCTCCGAGAACAGCTCCATCGACACGGCCTGAAAGACGTCCGCGGCATCCTCGCGCGTGAGGTGGTACTTCAGCGGGATCGAGAAGATCAGGTTCTTGTATTTCTGGAGGAGAGCCGACCAGGCTTGCTCGTTCCCTTGAAGGCACTCTTGAACGAGTCGCTCGTCGCTCCACGCGACGGCAGGACCGGGCGAGAATGATTCCAGGACGCGTCGGGACGGCATGCTCCGCCGAGTGTACGGCGAGAGGGACCGGTCGAGCCGCCCCAGGGCCTTTTCGGGGCCGGAACGGGCCCCCTCGCGCGGTCCGCGGGTCGGCGAAAGCTAGTCCCTGGCCTCGGGATCAGAACAGGACGCGGGGGTTCGGAACAAGCCCCGAAGAACCTGGTTGCCTGTGCGGTCCATGACCTCGATCCTCTGGATCCCCTGGACTGTGTTCATGCCGCTCCGCATGCACGTCCCGTCGCCATGACTCAGGTCGACCTCCCCGGCGCCGAGCTCGATCGCCATCGTGCCCGCGAGTGAGCCGTTCACGAAGACCCCAAACACGGTGCCGTCGGGAACGCGGGCGTCCATCGAGACGCGGAGACGCTGCCGCTCCCCTTCGGCCCGGACTTCGGCCGTGCCTTTGGACCCGATGGTCGCGCCCTTGGCGGTGATGTTCAGCGCGGTCGTGAGCCGGCAGTTCGCGGCGAAAGAGGAGGACGCGGCCGACGCCAGAGCGAGAGCGACGAGGGCGAGGGCGAAGTTCTTCGTCTTCATGAGGAGTCCCTTTCGTTCCGGGTTTGGCTTCACAGGAGAGGGGGAGCCCGAGGGCGCCGAAATATAGGGGCCCGGCTACTTCCTCAAACCCAGGGCCAGGACGAGCGCGTTGACGCCCGTGCCCGCGAGGACCGGGTCGACCCCGAAGGGATGAGCAAAGCGCTCGAGCATCGCGACGGCGCCTCCGAGGAGCATCGCCGCGCCGGCGAACCGCCGACTCACCCGGATGCCCGGCAGGAACGCGACGAGCGCGGGCAGGATCAGCCCGGACGCGAACAGCGTGTAGCCGAGGCGAAACGTCTCGACGAGGTCGCGAAGGACGAGGGCGACAGCGAGCCCAAGCCCTCCGAAGGCCACGACGGCGATGCGTGAGGCGCCGACGCCGGCCTTTGGGCCGAGGAGGTCGTGCGACGTCGCGGCCGCGGCCGAAAGGAGGACCGAGTCCGCCGAGGACTGCATCGTCGCGACGAGCGCCACGAGGAGAAGCGGGGCGAGCGCGCTTCCGGCGTGAAGGAACACCGTACGCGGGAAGAGCTCCGCTTTGGGACCGCCGACGCCGCGCGCGACGCCCGCGAGGGCGATCGCAGCGGTCGCGAGGCCGAACGCGAGCTTGGATGCCGCGGCGCCGAGGGCCGCGCGGCGCGCGGCGCGCTCGTCGCGCGCGGACAGGAGCTTCGCCCACACGTCGCTCCCCACGGCGTGAGGGAGGCCCACGAGGACGAGGAGCGCGAACGCGTCGCCCCACGAGAAGCGCGGACCCGTCGGGAAGTGAAGGAGATCGGCGGGCACATGCCCTCCCGCGAGGGTCGAGACGGCGAGCGGGAGAGCCACGGCGAGCAGGCCCGCCGCCATGAGGCCGAACTGCAGGAGGTCCGTCCTCACGACGGCGCGCTGGCCGCCGAGCGCCGTGTACGCCACGAACAGAACCGCCGTCGCGATCAGGACGCGCGTGGGCTCCCACGGCGTCGTGGCGACGACGACGGTCTCGGTGGCCTCGGTCAGAAGCGCGAACCAGACGATCTCCGCGAGGACGACGAGAAGAGCCGCGATCTTCCGCACGCCGGGCCCGTACGTCCTCCCGATCACCTCCGCGATCGTCGTCGCGCCCGACGCGCGCACCCGGGGCGCGAGAAGGAGGCCGAGGGCGAGGAGGCCGAGGACCCCCGCGAGGTCGAGCCACAGCGCCGGCAGCCCCACCGCGGCCACGAGCGCCGCGAGGACGAGCGTCGTGGAGCCGCCGATCACCGTGGAGGAGAGGGCCGCCCACGTCGTGAACGCGCCGAACCCGCGGTCGCCGACGAGGAACGCGTCCTCGGAGCGCGAGGCGTCCCGGGCCGAGAAGAAACCGACGAGGAGCACGGCGGCGCCGTAGAGGACGAGGGCGGTCGCCACGCCTCAGCCCGCGAGAACGTCGCGCGCGAATCCGGCGAGAAGGCGCGCGGCGAGCGGCAGAGCGCGCTCGTCGAAGTCGAAGTCGGGCGCGTGGTGCGGGCCCCGGGGCACGCCCGTGCGCCCCGCCCCGACGAATGCGAAGGAGCCCGGGACGCGCAGCAGGAACTCGCTGAAGTCCTCGCCGCCCATCGTCCGGCAGGCCGTCGAGACGCGTTCGGGCGCCGCGAGCGCCGTCGCGACGCGCACCGCGCGGTCCGCCTCGGCCGGATGGTTCACGACCGCGGGCGTGATCCTCCGGTACACGGTCGACGCGCCGCAACCGAGGGACTGCGCCGAGCGCTCCGCGGTTTCCGCGACGAGGGACGGCAGGCGGTCGGCGACCTCGGCGTCGAACGAGCGGCAGGTGCCCCGGAGCGTCACGGACTCCGGCAGGATGTTGAACGCCGAGCCCCCGTGCACCCAGGTCACCGAGACGACCGCCGGCAGGAGCGGCGAGAGCCGCCGCGACACGATCGTCTGGAGCGCCATGACGATCTGAGCGGCGGCCACGATCGTGTCGCGCGTTTCGTGGGGCGAAGCGGCGTGGCCGCCGGGACTCGTCACGTCGATCGAGAACTCGTCCACGGCGGCCATCATCGCGCCGCGCGCGACGCCGACATGGCCCAGCGGCAGCGCTGTCCACAGGTGAAGGCCGAAGACCGCGTCGGGGCGGGGATCGTCGAGAATGCCGTCCGCGATCATGGCCTGCGCGCCGCCCGCCCCCTCCTCGCCCGGCTGAAACGCGAAGAGGACACGGCCCTTCGCGGGCGGGTCGAGGAGCAGGAGGTCGGCGGCCGCATCCAGCGCCGCGACATGCCCGTCGTGTCCGCAGGCGTGCATCTTTCCGTTCGTCGCGGCGAAGGGCAGGCCTGTCTTCTCGGCGAGAGGAAGCGCGTCCAGATCGGCACGGAGGAGGACCGTCTTTCCCGGCCGCTCCGAGTCGTAGAGGGCGGCGACTCCGGTCTTTCCGACCCCCGTCCGCACCTTGAAACCGCGCGCGGCCATCCGCGCCGCGACGAGGCGAGCCGTCTCGACCTCCTCGAACGCGGTCTCCGGCCGGGAGTGGATCTCGCGCCGGAGGCGGACGGCCCCGGCCCCGATGCTTTCCTCGCCGGTCGCGAGCGCTTTCACGCGCGGATCATAGGGCCTTTGGCGCGTATCCTCGGCCCGTGAGCGAGACCCCGCGGCGCACTTTCACGTTCGAGGAAGCCCGTGCTCTTCTGCCCGAGGTGCGCGAGAGGACGAGGCGCGCCGTCGAGGCTCTTTCGAACATGACGGTCCTCGCGGACGACGGGCCCAAGGCCGCCGAAGCGCGGGCCGAGAAGGCCGTGGCCGAGACGCTCGCCGCGTGGGCGAGCGCGATCGAGGAGCTCGGCATCGAGGTGAAAGGTCCGTGGCTCGTGGACTTCGACTCGGGAGCGGGCTATTACTGCTGGAAATGGCCCGAGGAGTCTCTCGCGTTCTTCCACGGCTACGAGGAAGGCTTCGCCGGGCGCGTCCGGCTCCAGTAGGAAGTCAGGCGATCCCGAGAAGCCGCTTTCCCTCGGGCGTCATCATCTCGGCGCTCCAGGGCGGGTCCCACACCACCTGCACCTCCGCCTCCGCGACGCCGGGGACCGACGCGATCTTCGCCTGCGCGTCGGAGGCGATCGCGCCGCCCATGCCGCAGCCGGGCGCGGTGAGCGTCATCTTCACCTCGACGCGCTCTCCCGCCGCGGCGGCGGGGAGGATGCGAAGGTCGTACACGAGGCCGAGGTCCACGATGTTCACGGGAATCTCGGGGTCGTACACCGTGCGCAGAAGATCCCAGACGGCCCTCTCGTCCACGGGCCCGGATGCGGCGGCACGGCCCGCTTCGGCGGCCCCGGCCGCGGCCTCCAGCCCGAGCGCGTCCGCATCGCTCCCCGCGATGCGGAAGAGGCCGCCGGGCGTCGGCGCCTGTACCGTGAAGGTGCCGCCGAGGGATTGCGTGAGATAGACGGACGTGCCCGCGGACAGAGTAATCGCCTCGCCGCTCGGAATGCGGATCGCCGCGCAGTCGCGGGCGAGAGTGTGGGCGGTCGGGGTCTGCGGCGTCATGTGACTGTGCCCGCGCGCGAGGGCCGCGAGGCGGGCTCATTCTCTCTCAGAAGCCCCCGCGCGGAAAGGGCGAGCGATCCGGCCTCGAGCGCGGCAGCCGCCCAGTGCGGCCAGTCCGGCCCGAGCCTCAGGTACAGATTCTCGCCCCCGAACGGCCCGATGACGCGGCCCAGGGAGCCCATCGACTGGTAGGCGCCGAGGATCTCGCCTTGCTCGGCGGCGAGGGAGCGCTTGCTGACGAGCGACGAGAGCGTCGGCGTCGTGACGCCGAGGCCGAGGGCGATCGCGGCGATCACGAGAAGGAGGACCGGCACGGAATCCGCTGCCCGGAGGCCCAGGAAGCCCGCGATGAGGAGGGCCGCCCCGGCGAGGACGAGACGCGCTTCCCCGAAGCGGGCCACGAGGCGCCGCACGAGAACCCCCTGCACCACGGCCGAGCACACGCCGACGAACACGAAGAACCACGCGACGGTGGAGGCGCCTGCCCCGAGGCGCCCCGACACGAACTGCGCGAACGTGGCCTCGAACGTGGCGAAGGCCGTCGTCGTGACCAGGGAAAGCAGCATGAGCGCTCCGATCTCCGGCCGGCGGAACGCGCGCGCGAGCCCGGTGAACGAGAACACGGACACGCGCTCGCCGCCTCCGCCCGCGGGGCGCGTCTCGGGCAGCTTCGCCCAGGCCCACACGAAAGCGGTGAACGAAAGGGCCGCCGCCGCGATGCCCGGCGCGCTCTCGCCGAGACCCACCGTGAAACCGGCGATGGCGGGACCGAAGATGAACCCGAGGGCGAATGCCATTCCCACGAGACCCATGCCTCGGGCCCGTTCCGCCGGGCTCGTCGTGTCGGCGATGATGGCCTGCGCGGTGCCGATGTTCCCGCCGGTCGCTCCGTCGAGCAGCCGGGACGCGAAGAGCAGCGGCAGCGAGCGCGCGAGCGCGAAGAGCAGGTAGCCGAGCACCGTGCCCGCGAGGGAGAAGAGGAGCACCGGGCGCCGACCGAACCGGTCGGAGAGGCGACCGAGAAGGGGCGCGAAGAGGAACTGCATCGCCGAGTAGCTCGACATGAGGAGCCCGAACGCGAGCGCGGACGGGCGGTACTTCTCGGCGTAGAGCGGCAACAGCGGGATCACGATCCCGAAGCCGAGGAGGTCGATGAAAACGGTGAGGAAGACGATCCGAAGGACGGACGGCGAACGCGTCAGCTGAAGCTCTTCCCGCAGCCGCAGCCGCTCCCGGCGTTCGGGTTCTCCACCGAGAAGCCGGCGCCGCGCATGTCTTCGATGAAGTCCACGGTGGCGCCGTGGAGCTTCAGCGCGCTCTGCGGGTCGACGATGACCTCGATCTCGCGCACCGCGAGGACGTGGTCGGTCGGGCGCTTGTCGTCGAACGTGAAGCCGTACTGGAAGCCCGAACATCCGCCGCCCTGGATGAAGACGCGCAGCGCCTTGCCCGCGGCGTCCGGCATCTTGGCGGCGAAGTCCTTGACCTTATCGACGGCGCGGTCCGTGACGTTGAGGACGAAGACGGATGGCGACGTCGCCTGTGTGGCCGCGGTCTCTGGGGAGCTGGACATCGAGGTGATCCTCCCGCGGCGAAGGCCGCTCTGAGACTGAATCTTGAGGGCTTACGGCGGTCGAAGTCAAACGGAACCGGAAGGTCCGGCCTTTCCGGCCCAGGAGCCCTGACCCCAGTATCTAGTGGCCGCCGGACAGAAAAACACTATCGGTAGCGTTTTTCTCTTGAAAAGGGGGAGGGCCGGAATTACCTTGGGAGCCAGCCCCACACGCCAGACGCGAGCACGACGCGAAGAGCGCGAGAGACGGACCAGGCAGCTGGCGAGGGGATGTTTCCTCTTTGGGCGGAAGGAATTCGGAGGAGAGGGAGGTTCTTGCCGATGAGCACCACGAACGAACGCGACATGGCAGGAGCCCGGGCGGAGGAGGCGGTGGCCCCGGCCCGCGCCCGAAGCGGCCTCAGCGGCGTCACGTTCCGGCGGCTTTTCACCGATGGCGTCACGCATCCGTTCGACGCGCTGGAGTGGGAGCTCCGCACGGCGGCGATCACGAACGAGAAGGGCGAGGTGTTCTTCGAGCAGAAGGACGTGGAGGTGCCGAAGGGGTGGTCGATGACGGCGACGAACATCGTCGCCCAGAAGTACTTTCACGGAAAACCCGGGACCGTGCAGCGGGAGCGGTCGGTGAAGCAGCTCATCACCCGCGTCGTGGCCACGATCACCGGCTTCGGGCAGAAGAGCGGCACCTTTCGCACCGCGGCCGACCGCGACGCGTTCTCGGACGAGCTCACCCACATCCTCGTGACTCAGGCCGCGAGCTTCAATTCGCCCGTCTGGTTCAACGTCGGCGTCGAGCCGAAACCGCAGGCCTCGGCGTGCTTCATCAACTCCGTCGGCGACTCGATGTCCTCGATCCTCGACCTCGCGAAGACGGAAGGCATGCTCTTCAAGTTCGGCTCGGGCACGGGCTCGAACCTCTCCTCGCTCCGCTCGTCGACCGAGTCGCTCTCCTCGGGCGGCATTGCGTCCGGCCCCGTCTCCTTCATGAAGGGTTTCGACAGCTTCGCGGGCGCGATCAAGTCCGGCGGCAAGACGCGCCGCGCCGCGAAGATGGTCATCCTCAACGTCGACCACCCGGACATCGAGGAATTCATCGCGTGCAAGGAGCGGGAGGAGAAAAAGGCCTGGGACCTCATCGACGCCGGCTGGGACGGTTCGTTCAACGGCGAGGTCTACGGCAACATCGCTTTCCAGAACGCGAACCACTCCGTGCGCGTGACGGATGCCTTCATGCGCGCCGCCGAGACCGGCGGCACGCACACGACGAAGGCCGTCACGACGGCCGAGCCCATGGGGACGTTCGACGCGAAGGCGCTTCTCATGAAGATGGCCGAGTCGGCGTGGGTGTGCGGCGATCCGGGGATGCAGTACGACACGCTGATCAACGCCTGGAACCCGTGCAAAGCGACGCATCGGATCAACGCGTCGAACCCGTGCAGCGAATACATGTTCATCGACGACTCCGCCTGCAACCTCGCGTCCCTGAACCTCATGAAGTTCGCGCGCGAGGACGGCGGCTTCGAGATCGAGAAGTTCCGGCACGCCGTGGACGTCGTCTTCGCGGCGCAGGAGATGCTCGTCGACGAGGCGTCGTATCCCACGCCCGCCATCGAGAAGAACTCGCACGCGTTCCGCCCGATCGGCCTCGGCTACGCGAACCTCGGCGCGCTGCTCATGTTCAACGGCATCCCGTACGACAGCAACGACGGCCGCCATTACGCGGCCGCCGTCACGAGCCTCATGCACGGGCAGGCGTTCCTCATGTCCTCGCGAATCGCCGCCGAGATGGGGCCCTTCGCGGGCTTCCCGCCGAACCGCGACGCGTTCCTCGAGGTCATTTCCATGCACCGCGACGCCGCCTACGTCGTCGAGAGAAGCGGCGTGCCGAAGGACCTCTACGAGGCGCAGCGCGCCGTGTGGGACCTGACGCTCGAGTCCGGCCGCCAGCACGGATTCCGGAACGCGCAGGCCACCGTCCTCGCGCCCACGGGCACCATCGGCTTCATGATGGACTGCGACACCACGGGCGTGGAGCCCGACCTGGCGCTCGTCAAGTACAAGAAGCTCGTCGGCGGCGGCACGATCAAGATCGTCAACCAGACCGTCCCGAACGCGCTCACGCGCCTCGGCTATTCGGACACCCAGATGCACGCGATCGTGGGCTACATCGACGAGAAGGGCACGATCGAGGGCGCGCCGGGGCTGAGGAGCGAGCACCTGCCGGTCTTCGACTGCGCGTTCAAGGCGCTCGGCGGATCGCGGTCGATCGCCCCGATGGGCCACGTGCGGATGATGTCCGCTGTGCAGCCGTTCCTCTCGGGCGCCATCAGCAAAACCGTGAACATGCCGAACGACGCCACGGTCGAGGAGATCGCGGACGTGTACATGCAGGGCTGGAAGATGGGCCTGAAGGCCATCGCGATCTACCGCGACGGCTGCAAGCGCACGCAGCCGCTGAACACGGCGGCGAGCAAGAACGACGACGCGGTGAAGGGGCATCGCGGACTCCTTCGGAACGCGGCGCCCGCCGGATTCCCGGCCGCCGTGTCCGCCGCCTCCTCGGCCCCGGAAGGCACCCCGCGCCGGCACAAGCTCCCCGATACGCGCCGCGCGATCACCCACAAGTTCTCGGTCGCCGGCCACGAGGGCTACATCACGGTGGGGCTCTACGAGGACGGCACGCCGGGCGAGATCTTCCTCACGATGGCCAAGGAGGGGTCCACGATCTCGGGCCTCATGGACTCGTTCGCGACCGCCATCTCGCTCACGCTCCAATACGGTGTTCCGCTCGAGGCGCTGGTCGAGAAGTTCAGCCACATGCGCTTCGAGCCGGCCGGCTACACGAAGAACCCCGAGATCCCCATCGCCAAGAGCCTCGTCGACTATCTGTTCCGCTGGCTCGCCTCGCAGTTCCTCACGGCAGACCTCAAAGAAAAGGTGGGCGTGATCTCGCGCGAGGAGCCCGGTCCGCCGTCGACGCCGACGAAGTTCAAAGGCCGGGGGTCGCTGACGCCCGTCGCCGAGGCCGCGGCCGACCCCATCCTCGCGGCCACCACCGCGTTCCAGGCGCTCTCGAGCGCGAAGACGGAAGCCCCGGCGCCCGCGGAGGCATCGGGCGAGCCCCGGGCCATCGGGTTCGCGGTCCCGGTCGGCTCCAACGCGGGCAGGCTCACGTTCGAGAACAGCGCCGACGCGCCGAGCTGCCATGAGTGCGGCAGCCTCATGGTGCGCAGCGGTGCCTGCTACAAATGCCTGAACTGCGGCGCGACGAGCGGCTGCAGCTGAGATGACCGGGGGAAGTCCGGCGAGAGGGCTTCCCTTCCTTCGCGCGCCGTCCTGGGCCGAACGAAAGGGCCCGACGGGCGCCGAACGCGCCTTCGCGATTCTCATCCTCGTCGAGACGTTCGTCTTCCTCGCGCGCGAGGACCGGTGGGAGGTCCTCTTCTTCTTCACGAGTGAGACGTGGCTTTACATCGCGCTCCTCTGGCTCAAGAACGTCGCGCTGGCTCTCCTGGCGGCCGCCGTGTTCACCGCCCTGGTCAGGGGAACCGCCCGGCTCGAGATCGATCCTCGGCCCGCCGCGACGCGCGGCGTCCTCGCGGTCGCTCTCGCCGCGGCCGGAATCGGAATCGCCCTCCGCTTCGCGTGGCCGGAGGATCTCCCGCCCGGCCTCTGGTTCGACCCGCCCTTCGAGGCGCGGGCGCTCCTCGTGGGGCCGGAAGGTCTGCCGTGGATCGGAGGTGTCCCCCTTCAGGAGGGGTCGGAACTGGCCGGCAACCACGAGCTCGTGTCGTACGTGTACCTGCACTTCTACGACGCCGTCTTCCGCGTCTTCGGCCGGGCCGAGGCGGGTTTCGGCGCGCTCTCCTCGGTGCCGGGCTCCCTCGCGATTCCCGCCGCTGCGTGGCTCGCGTGGGAAGTCTCGGGCGGTCTCGCCGCCGGGTTCGCGACCGCCCTCGTCGCGCTCGGCCTCTGGCCGCTCGTCTTCTCGCGCTGGGGCTACACCGCGGCCGCGCTCATTCCGCTCGCGCTTCTCGCCGGTGCCGCGGCGCTCGCGGCCCTCCGCACGCGCCGCCGTTCGTTCGCCGTGCTCGCGGGCGTGTCCCTCGGGCTTTCGCTTCACACGCACTCGTCGTCGTGGGCCGTCGCGGCCGGGCTCTTCGTCTTCTCGCTCGGGCTGCTTCGTGCGCGCGAAAACCGGGGCCTCGTGCGCGCGGCGTTCTTCGCGGCGGGGCTCGCGTTTCTCCCGTTCGGCATCGGCTACCTGCGGAACCCGGCGAACCTCGGCGGCCGGATCCGGGACGTGCCCGCGGGCTCGCGCGTCTCCGGCGCGTACGGCGTCGCGTTCAAGGGCCCGTTCTCCCTGCCCGCGACGCTGGCCCTGAACGCGCTCGACTACGCGGGCGTCCTCGTGTGGACGCCGGACCCGAACCCGCGCGACGGGGTGCCCGGCCGGCCCGCGCTGCATCCGGTGCTCGGCGCCCTCGCGTTCGTCGGGTTCGCGCGCGCGGCCGCGCGGCGCTCGCGCGGCGACCTCGTGCTCCTTTCGCTCGCGGCGGGGAGCCTCGCGGCGGGAGTCCTGTCGAACCCCGGGGGCGCCCCGAACACGATTCGCACGTGCGTGTTCATTCCCGCGGCGCTCCTCGCGGCGGCCACCGTCCTCGGCACATGGGCCGCCGCGCTCGCGAGAAGGCCCTTTGCGCGAGAAGGGCTTCTTGCGGCGGGAGTCGCCGCTCTCCTGCTCGCCTTCGAAACGTCGCCGTTTCTGGGCGCGTGGCCGGAGCATCCGTCCGTGCGCGCTCACTTCTGCGTCTCGGAGACGTCGTCCGCCCGGCTCGCGCGGAGTCTCGGAGAGGGCGGCTTATTCCTGGAGCCGGCTTCGCTCCGGCATCCGTTCGTCTTCGACGCGCTGTGGGGTTCGACGCACGAGAGCGATCCGATCATCCCTGCCGAACGACGGACCCCACGCGAGCTGATCGCGTCTCCGCCCCCCGGTTCTTTCTTCTTCGTGGCACGGAAACCATCTCTGGAGCTCCTCTCGCGCGCCGGCTTTCGCGTCGGACGGGGCGTCGCGCCGAACGAAGACGATCCGGGCCTCGTCGTCCTCAGGGCGCGCGCGGCGCGCTGAGGGTTACCTCTCGATCTCGTTCCAGAGCCGGCGAATGTTGCCGCGGACGGCCGGACCGCCGCCGGGAGCCTGGGGCACCTCGTACTCGTCGAAGAGCGGAAACGCCCGCGCTCTCTCGCGGCCCAGGCTCGCGGCGAAAGGTGCGAGATCCGGCCGGCGCTCGACGAGGATCACCCCGGGCCGGAAGCGCTCGAGGACGCGACCCGTCATGTCGACGTTGCCGGAGACGAGCTCCATGAGCCAGATTCTGTCGATGTTCCGGTACGTGTAGAGCTTCACGACGTCGCGCCCCTTGCGCAGGACGAGCAGCACCCTCTTCCCGCGGTCGGCGTCCGTGAGGTCGCGGGCGCGCGCCCCGGCGGCGTTCGCGGCCGGCAGGTATTCGAGCTGCGCCTCTTCGTCGCGGCCGAAGCCCCCGTACTCGGTGGCGCCGAGGAGGAAGGGGACGAGGAGGAGAGGCGCGGCCCCAAGAGCCGCGCGCGGGAAACGACTCCGGAGGGCGTCCGCGCCGAGCGTCGCGAGAACCGCGTAGACGGGTTGAAGGACGAGAAGGCGCGTCAGGCTCGGCCCGGACACGCCGAGGAGGACCGTTCCCGCCGTGAAGGCGGCGAGGAGCCAGGAGAGGACGGGAGGGCGAGGCGAACGAACCGCGACGAGAAGACCCGCCGCGAAGGCGAGAGCCGTGACCGGATCGATCGGGTGGACGCCCGCCGAGGTCAGCGAGACGGCCGTCGCGTCGAAGTTGTGCCCCGGCCCGAGCCACTCCGTGTAGAAGCGCGGGTGATGGAACGGCAGGAGCGCCGTCCAGAAGACGTTGACGGGCTTCCACCACCAGGCGCCGCGATAGACGTAGTAGCCGCGGAAAAGGAACTCTCCCGGCTCGCGCAGGAAGAAGAGCAGGTTGGGAACGGACGCGACAAAGAGGCCGGCGAGGCCCGCGAGGAGGGCCGGCTTCAACCGCGCGCGCGCGTCCTTCTCCCGCGCCCATTGCAGCCCCTTCCAGAGAAGCCACGCCACCGGGAGGACGCGGCACGAGCTGTAGGCATAGATGGACAGCCCGAGGACGAAGCCGGTGGCGGCGTGAAAGCGCACCGGTGCGCCCGGCCGCTCGGCGCGTTCGACGAGCAGGCAGACGACGAGGAGAAAGAGCGGCGCGGCGATCGCGCGCAGCCCCACCTGCCCGTAGTGGAAGAGCCAGACGGAGCCCGCGGAGAAGAGAAACGGCACGGCGGGGGGCGTATCCGGCGCGAGGCGCGCCGCGAGGACGACCGTCAGCGCGACGACGGCCGCCGCGGCGAGGATGGAAGGCAGGACGACCGAGAGCCAGTCCGGTCCGAGGAGCGTCACGGACGCGCCCACGGCGTAGAGCCAGAGGGTCTCCGCCGACGTCGCGATCGAGAACGTGAGGACCTCGAATTTGCCCTTCAGGACGAGGCGAACGCCGCGCAGCGCCTCGACGGCCGGACCGCCCTCCAGGCCCGAAGGCACGCGGCGAAACGAGAGGGCGTGGAGGAGAAGGTACACGGACAGACCCGCCGCGAGCGTCACGACGAGGCGGCGCGCCGCGCGCGTCACGCCAGTTTTCGCCTCAGCGCTTCCCGAAGAGCTGGTCGAAGGCCGAGCGGGCGCCGTCCGGCGAGTCGGCGGGCTTCGATCCGGTGAGATCGAGAGTCACCGCCGGCGCGAAGAACGTGCAGGCGTTCCCCTTCGATTTCGCGGGGACGGGCGCGGGGATCTCCTGAAGGCACTGCCACTGGGCGGCGCCGTCGAAGAAACGGCACTGCGCGCACGCGTGGAGCGCCGCGCCGCACTTCCGGCACACGGCCTCGGGCGCGATTTCGGGGTCGTTCTTCTCGCCACAGGTCTTGCAGCGGAAGACCTCTGCCCGGTTGCGGTCGGCGCCGCGGCCCTTCGGACCGATTCTCTCGCCTCGAGGGGGGCCCGAAGGGCTGAAGCCGCGCCCGCTTCCGGACCGTTCCGCGTCTTTGTAGCCACGCTGACGGTATTTCTGTTCGGTCATCTTCTGCGACTCCAGAGTCCCGTGGGGAAAGCCGCCCTCGAACTAGAATGCGGGGTCGAGGTCCGTGACATGAAGATCATCCTTCGCGTCCTCATCAATGCCGCCGCCCTCTGGATCGCGGCCTCGTTCGTGACGGGCATCCACGCGGGCGGAATCGGCTCGATCCTGGCGCTGGCGCTCGTGTTTGGCGTGGTGAACGCTCTCGTGCGGCCTTTCCTGAAGCTCGTGAGCTGCCCGATCATACTGCTCACGCTGGGTTTGTTCACGCTCGTCGTGAACGCGTTGATGCTCATGCTCGCCGCGTGGGTGGGGCGCGGCCTCGGCATCGACTTCACCGTGAGCGGTTTCGTTCCGGCGTTTCTCGGAGCGCTGATCGTCTCTTTCGTCTCGACGCTTCTCTCCTGGGTCCTGATCTCCAAGAGCGAGGGCTGACCGGCCCCGGGGACCGCCCCGGACTAGTTCATATGGGGGATTTTACTGGCCTCGCGGTTGCCGGATGCTCAGGCTGGAGGAAGCCGTGTTCGGCATCCCGTTCCACCGGCATCTCGGTTTCAAGCTGACGGCGGCCGCCGCGGCGGTCTCGCTCGCGACGATTTCGCTGTTCGCGTTCCTCTCGATCCGCTCCCAGGGGGCGCACCTCAACGGCGAGGTCGTGCGCATGGCGGCGCTTTTTTCGAGCACGATCGCGAGCAGCACGCGGGATCTCATGCTCGAGGACCAGCGGCACGACGCCTACCGGATCATGGAGGGCATCGGACACCTCGAGGGCATCGAGAAGGTGCGCGTCCTCAACAAGGAAGGCCGCGTCATGTTCTCGACGGACCCGCGCGACATCGGAGCTTCCGTCGACAAGGACGCCGAGGCCTGCACCGCGTGCCATGCGGCGGGCCAGCCGCTCGTGGCGCCCACGACCTCGGCGCGCAGCAGGCTCTTCGTGACGAACGGCCACCGCGTGCTCGGGATGGTGACGCCCATCTACAACGAGCCGGCGTGCGCGACGGCCGCCTGCCACGCCCATCCTCCCGAGAAGCACGTCCTCGGCGTCGTGGACATCGGCATCTCGCTCAAGGACATCGACGCGAGCCTGCACACGCAGTCCCTGCGGATGGCGGGCGGCGCCCTTCTCGCCGTGATCGCCCTCGCGGCCCTCGTCAGCGGGGTGGCGCGGCGCATCGTCTTCCGCCCCGTGGCCGAGCTCGTGGAGGCCACGCAACGTGTCGGCCATGGAGACCTGTCGGCGACGCTCGCGGTCCGCTCGTCGGACGAGCTGGGAATCCTCGCGAACTCGTTCAACGAGATGAACGCGTCGCTCGCGAGGGCGCGCCACGAGCTCGAGACGCTCACGAACGATCTCGAGCACCAGGTGGAGGACCGGACGGCGGCGCTCAGGAGCGCGCAGGAGGTTCTCGCGCGCAGCGAGAAGCTCGCCTCGCTGGGCCAGCTCTCGGCCTCCATCGCGCACGAGATCAACAACCCCCTCTCGGGCATCCTCACGTTCGCCCGCCTCATGACGCGCATGCTCGAGGCCGGGCCGCCGGACGAGGCCACCCGCGCGGCCTGCCTGAAGAACCTGACCCTCGTGCAGCGCGAGACCGAGCGCTGCACCGTCATCGTGCGCAACCTCCTCGACTTCGCCCGCGCGAGGCCCCTCGACCTCAGAATCGTCGACCCGGTGCGCGCGCTGGACGAGGCGCTTTCGCTCGCGCAGCACAAGATGCAGCTCCAGAACATCACCGTCGTGAAGAAGGTCGAGGGAACGGGCGCCGTGAACGCCGACTTCGGGCAGCTCCGGCAGGCGTTCATGAACATCCTGCTCAACGCGTGCGACGCGATGCCGACGGGCGGCACGCTGACGCTCACCTCCCACTTCTTCTCCGGCAGCCGCGAGGTCGACATCGGTGTCGCCGACACGGGCGCCGGGATCGCGCCCGAGCTTCTCTCGCGCATCTTCGATCCCTTCTTCACGACGAAGGAGAAGGGCACGGGGCTCGGGCTCTCGGTCGTCTACGGGATCGTCGAGAAGCATGGCGGCTCGATGCGGGTGGACAGCCGCGCCGGGCAGGGAACGACGATGACGATCCGGCTCCCGCTCGCCGAAGAGGGGCGCGCGGCCCCCGCCGCCGCCGCGGCGACGTGAGCGAGGTCGCCCTGTGGTGGATCGGAACGGGGGACGCCGACCAGGCACTCCTCGAGAGCGTGCGCGCGCACGTCGAAAAGGTGTTTCGTGTCCCGGCGCGCCTCGAGCTGCCCGCCGGCCGCCCGGCGGACGCGTTCGACGCGCGGCGCAACCAGCACGCCTCGCACCGCGTTCTCCTGTGGCTCGCCTCGCGCCGTCCGCGGACGGCCGCGCGCGTCCTCGGCCTGACGAACGAGGACCTCTTCATTCCGGTCCTGACGTTCGTCTTCGGCGAGGCGCAGCTCAGGGGCCATGCGGCCGTCGTGTCGACGGCCCGCCTCGCCGGCGCGGGGCTCCCGGGCGAGGCGGCGCGGCTCGCCGTTCGGCTTCGAACGGAAGCCGTCCACGAGCTCGGGCACACGTTCGGGCTGCTGCACTGCCGCAACTCGGGCTGCGCGATGGCGCGCTCCTCGAGCCTGAAGGACGTGGACAGAAAGCACCCGGACCTCTGCGAGACGTGCCGTGCGCTTTTTCTCGAGAATGCCGACGAGATCGGAGACTCCCATGAACAAGAAGAACACGCGGATCCTGCTGGTCGATGACGAGGAGATCGTGCGCGAGTCCCTCTCGGGCTGGCTCGAGAAGGACGGTTACACGATCGGGACCGCTCCGGACGGGCTCGCGGGCCTCAAGGCCGTGGAGGACGGGCGCTGGTCGATCCTGCTCGTCGATCTGAAGATGCCGGGCATCGACGGCCTCGAGGTCCTCCGGCGCGTGAAGGAGAAGAGCCCCGAGATCGCCGTCGTGATCATGACGGCGTACGCCACCGTGGACACGGCCGTGAACGCGATGAAGCTCGGGGCGTTCGACTACATCGTGAAGCCGTTCGATCCCGAGGAAGTCAGCCTCATGATCGAGAAGATCGTGGCGCAGCAGGCGCTCGTGAGGGAGAACGTCATCCTGCGCAAGGCTCTCAAGCGCGAGTACCACTTCCACGACCTCGTCACGAAGTCGCCCGCCATGCAGGGCACGCTCGAGCTCGCGCGCACCGCGGCGCGCAGCTCCTCCACGATCCTCGTCCTCGGCGAGAGCGGCACGGGCAAGGAGCTCCTCGCCCGGGCCGTCCACGCCGAAAGCCCGCGCCACGACAAGCCGTTCGTCGCGATGTCGTGCGCGGCCCTCACCGAGACGCTCCTCGAGTCCGAGCTCTTCGGCTACGAGAAGGGATCCTTCACGGGCGCCGCGGCGCGCCGCGAAGGCAAGTTCGTGGCCGCGCACGGCGGCACGCTCTTCCTCGACGAGATCGGTGACATCAGCCCGAAGCTGCAGCTCGACCTGCTGCGCGTCCTCGAGGAGCGCCGCGTCACGCGCGTGGGCGGGACGGAATCCGTGGCCGTGGACGTCCGCATCATCGCGGCGACGAACCGGGACCTGCCGAAAGCCGTCGACGAGGGCCGCTTCCGCCAGGACCTCTTCTATCGGCTCAACGTCATCACGCTCACGCTCGCCCCGCTCCGCGACCGGAAGGAAGACATTCCCTTCCTCGTCGACCGCCTCCTCGAGCGGCTCGCCGTCGAGATGAAAAAGCCGGTCGAAGGCGTCTCGCCGGAGGCCATGGCCCTCCTTCTCGCTCACACGTGGCCGGGCAACGTGCGCGAGCTGCGCAACGTCCTCGAGCGCGGCGTCGTCGTCTCGACGGGACCGCTCCTCCTTCCGGCGGACCTCGGCCTCACGCTGCGGGGAGAGGAGATGCCGGCGCATCCCGCCTCGCTCGCGGAAATCGAACGACAGCACATTGCCGCGGTTCTCAAGAACACGGGCGGGAATGTCACGCAGGCGGCGCGCATCCTCGACATCGACCGCGTCACTCTCTACAGCAAGATCCACAAGCTGGGTCTGAAGCGCGCCGACGACGGCGTTTTCGAGCCCGCGGAGGAGCGTTGAGGAATACAACGGCCCGTTGAGGAACCGAACACCTCCCGCCCTCGGGGCGCCGGCCGGGTGATCGGCGCAAGCCACTTTATTACAAACAGTTGACACCCCCTGAGGCCCCTCTCGCCAAACTGGCTCGAGCCTTGCGCTAGGACTCGTGACGCCATGAGAGAAGCCCCGAACACCTGCCCGCTCCTCAAGGAAATCGTGATGCTTTATTGCGACGCCTGCCCGACGAAAAAAATGCTGCCCCTCGACCACCTCGTGTCGGCCCGGCCCTGCCAGGCGATGCGGTACGTGGACTGCCCCCTTTATCAGGAGGCCGTGAGGCGGCTCGGGACGGACGTCGTGCACACGGAGCCGCCTGCCGTGGCGGCGAACGGCTCCGGGAGGGAGGCCCCATGATCGCCACCGTTCCCCTCGCTCTCCTGTTCCTTCTTCTCCTTCTCCTCAACGACCGCGCGGCGGCACGCGCGGTCCGGGCCTGAGGGAGTTCCGCGATGAACCTGAATCGCCGCACTCTCTTCAAGCTCGCCGCCGCCGGCACCGCCGCAGCGGCCGGGACCGCGGCGACCTCGCGCGCCTCGGTCGCGGTCGCGGCCAAAGGAGCACGTGGCGTTCTCGTGGACACGGCGCGCTGCGTCGGCTGTCGGGGCTGCGAGGCCGCGTGCGCGGAAGCGAACGCGCTTGCCGGGCCCGAAAGGCCCGGGGATGACGCGGTGTTCGCCTCGAGGCGCGCGACGAGCCCCACGGCCTTCACGGTCGTCCAGAGAGGCTCCTTGAAGAGCCGCGCGGGCGAGGACCGCTTCGCGAAGACGCAGTGCATGCACTGCGTCGATCCGGCGTGCGCCTCGGGATGCGTCGTGAAGGCGCTCGAGAAGACCGCCGACGGGCCGGTCGTCTATCACACCGACCGCTGCCTCGGCTGCCGCTACTGCATGATCGTGTGCCCCTTCGGAGCCCCGAAGTACGAATTCACGAGCGCGACGCCCCTCGTGAAGAAGTGCACGTTCTGCGCGGGACGCCAGGCACAGGGTCTTCCGCCCGCATGCACGGAAGTCTGCCCCTCGGGCGCGCTTCAGTTCGGCATGCGCGCGGACCTCCTCGAGGAGGCCAAGACGCGCATCTACACGAACCCCGAGAAGTACGTCCACAAGATCTACGGGGAGGACGAGGCGGGCGGCACGAGCTGGCTCTACATCTCCGACGTCCCCTTCGAGTCCCTGACGTTGCCCGCCGGCATCGAGAAGAAGCCGTATCCGGAGCTCGCCGACGGCGCGCTCTCGGCCGTGCCGTTCGTCATCACGCTGTGGCCGCCGCTCCTCATGGGCATGTACACGTTCAGCAAGCGTCGCGACGAGGTCGCGGCCGCGGAAGGCACCGGAAAGCAGGAGGAAGGCCATGTCTGAGCACGCCCTTAAGCCCGAGGTCCTCGGCGGCCCCTGGATGAGGGAGAAGCTCTTCCTCGGGATGTCCTTCCGCGCTTACGCCAAGAGCCTCCTGACGCCCGTCAACGCTATCGCGACGGCGATCCTCCTCCTGGGGCTCCCCACGATCGCGTACCGGTTCTGGAAGGGGCTCGGAGCGACGACGAACCTGTCGCAGACGAACCCCTGGGGAATCTGGGTCGCCTTCGACGTCGTTTGCGGGGTCGCGCTCGCGGCGGGCGGCTACACGGTCGCCTGCGCCGTCTACATCTTCGGCCAGAAGGCATACCGGCCGATCCTGCGCCCGGCGATCCTGACCGGATTCCTCGGCTACGCGCTCGTCCTCTTCGGGCTCGTCGTGGACCTCGGCCAGCCGTGGCGGCTGCCGTACCAGTTCTTCCTGACCCCCGGCACGACCGCCGTCATGTACGAGGTCGGCTGGTGCGTGTTCCTGTACCTGATGGTGCTCGGGCTCGAGTTCGCGCCGGCCGCGCTCGAATGGCTCGGCCTCGTGAAGCTGCGCCGGCTCCTCGGCTCGCTCACGATCGGCATCATCGTCCTCGGCGTCACTCTCTCGACGCTCCACCAGTCCTCCCTCGGCGCCTTCTTCCTCATGACGCCGGGCAAGCTGCACCCGCTCTGGTACTCGCCGTTCCTGCCGATCTTCTTCTTCGTCTCGAGCATCTCGGCCGGCATCGGCATGGTGGTCGTGGAGAGCGCGCTCTCGCACCGCGCCTTCCACGACAAGCTCGACCCCGCGGCCCCCGTGGATCTCGACCGCATCACGCTCGGGCTCGCCAAGGGCGGCGCGATCGTCCTCTTCGCGTACTTCTTCATCCGGCTCCAGGGCCTCGTGGGCAGCGGCCGTTTCGACCTCCTCGCGACGGGGTGGGGCGCCTGGTATCTGTTCGAGATGCTCGGCTTCGTCCTCCTGCCGTCGATCCTCTTCGCGTTCGCGGCGCGCCGCGGGAGCGCGACGCTGGCGCGGGTCGCCGGCGTCCTCACCGTCCTCGGCGTCATCCTCAACCGCTTCAACGTCTCGCTCATCGCCTTCAACTGGAACGTCCCGAACCGCTACGTCCCGAGCGCGGGTGAGGTGATCACCTCGCTCACGATCGTGACGATCGGCGTCCTGATCTTCCGCTGGATCGTGAACCGCATGCCGGTGGTTCACGAGCACCCCGACTGGCGCGGCGCGCACTGAGAAGGAAGAGAAACGTCATGAACGAACACGAACTCCTCAGCCCCTACACGGCGAAAGCGCTCGAATACGGGCTCGCGATCTCGTACCTCCTCCTCTTCATCCCCTTCTGGCGCTTCGTCCAGGGCGAGGCTCCCGCTCACGCGTTCGGCTTCGGCTGGTTCCAGGTTCCGAACGACGTCCACCTTCACGCCGGCCATGCCTGGGCGCGGCCGCAGGGCGGAGTGGTCGAGGTCGGCCTCGACGACTTCGCGCACAAGCTCGTCGGACCGCTCGACCGGCTCCAAATGCCCGAGATCGGCGCGCCGGTCAGGCAGGGCCAGAAAG
>JBGQDL010000015.1:0-42744 GCA_041495865.1 Thermoanaerobaculia bacterium
ACCTTCCTCCCGCGCGATCCGCCGCGACGGACGAGGAATTCGCGCGCGAGATCGCCGGGTATCTCACCGATCCGGCGCGCGCGGCGCGCGACGGGGCGGCCGGTCGCGCGTTCGCCGAGGCCCATGCGGACCGCCGGACCGCCGTCGCCGCTTTCGCGACCGCGTACCGTGTGGCGCGGGAGAAGTCGTGAAGCCGCGCGGTCGCCGCCGGGGCCGCGGCTTCTTCCTCGCAAGCGGCGACGCTTCCGTGGCGGCTGGCCTCTTCGCTTTGGTGGTGGCCTTGCGCCGTCTTTTCCCGTTTCCGGGCACGCTCGGGAGGCTTCCCGCCTCCAACCTCCCGCTGGAGCTTCCGTGGCTCGGCCTGGTGGCCTCCGCGGCCGTCGCGGCGCTCTGGCTCGTGGGGACGTACGACGAGCCGTTCGCGTCGGTGAAGGAGCGGGGCGGCCTTCTCGTGGCCGCGCTCGTCGCGGGCGGCCTGCTCCTCGCCGCGTACTTCTTCGCGGGCCGCGCCGTGCCGCGCACCGTCCTTCTCGTCTGGGTGCCGCTCCTGTCTTTCGCGCTCGGGCTCTGGCGCTCCGTCGCCGAAGTTCTCGCGCCCATCGGGACGCGCGCGGTCCTCGTGCTCGGTTCCGGAGGCGACGCGCGGCGCGCGGCAGACGCTCTGCGTGCGGGCCAGATCACGGGCCACTCGCTCGCGGGTTGGAGTGAGAGCGTGTCGCTCGAGGAGCTGAAGGGGGCGCGGGACGTGATCTTCGCGTCCGAGCGCCCGGAGGACCGGCCCAGACTCGTGGCGCTTCTCGAACGCAGCCTCGAGCACGACTTCGACCTCTGGGTCCTTCCAGGGCTCGCCGACATCGTGTCTTCCCGGGCGGTCACGAGGAGTCTCGCCGACCTGCCGCTGACGCCCGTCGCGACCCGGGGCGCGAGCCTTTTCGCCTTCGCCTGGAGGCGCGCGCTCGACCTCCTTCTCGGGAGCGTCCTCCTTTTCGCGGCGGCTCCGGTTCTCCTCGCGGTCACGCTCGCGGTCGCGCTCTCAAGCCCGGGCGCTCCCTGGATTCGCCAGCGCCGCATCGGCCGCGGGAGGCGGGAGTTTCTCCTGTGGAAAGTGCGCACGATGCGGGCCGACGCGGAAGCTCGGACGGGGCCCAAGCTGTCGGAAAGGGACGACGAGCGCGTGACGCGAGTCGGCGCGTTCCTCCGGCGGACGCGGCTCGACGAGCTGCCGCAGCTCCTGCACGTCGTGGGCGGCTCGATGAGCCTCATCGGACCGCGGCCCGAGCGCCCGGAATTCGTGGCGACGTACGAAAACGAGATCCCCGCCTACCGCCTTCGCCACGTGCTCAAGCCGGGCCTCACGGGCCTCGCGCAGGTGATGGGGGCGTACGCGACGGAGCCGGACGTCAAGCTGCGCTACGACCTCGGCTACCTCTTCCATTGGACGCCTCTTCTCGACGTCTTCATCCTGCTGCGCACGGTCGTCACGGTTCTCAAGGGAAGCGGAATTTGACCGATTCTCTTCCGGTAAGAATTACCATGGCCGAGATGCTGCACCCCGGAAGGCGCAGGCGATTCCAGGCACGGGCGGGTTTGTCCCGTGCCTGAGTCCTTTGACCGCGCTCGACTCGGCGCCACGCTTCGGGCGTGCCGGGCGCTGCGTCACGAAATGGCCACGCCCCTGTCTGCGGCGGCGCTCCACCTCGAGGTCGCTCATCGCGCGGCCGGGCGGGATGGCGGGGTGCCGGAAAGCGTGAGGTCCTCTCTCGTGACCGCCATCTCGCAGGTCGAGCGAGCCTCCCTGCTCCTCGACGTGCTCACCGCCCTGGGCGACGCGGGCGCGGGCGAACCCGGGATCGTGGATTTCCGCGAGCTCGTGGTCCGCGCCGCGCGAGAGGTCGCCCCCGAGCTCGATGCGCTCGGGCTCGAGCTCCAGGACCCGGAGCTCGGGGGGGCGAGCTTTGTTCTCGGGTTCGGCGCCGAGCTGGAGAACGCGGTTCGCGAGGCTCTTCTCGCCCCTTCGCGCTGGGCGGGAAAGGGCGGGGCGCGTCTCCGGGTCGAGGACCTCTCCGGGACGGCAGCCTTCTCCTTCCGCGTGCCGCTCGGCTCCGAGACGCCGGGGGACTTGCTTTTCCACCCGTACAGCCGCCCGGGAGCCGGATTCGGGCCTTTTGCGGCGCGCTGGACCTTCGAGGCCCACGGCGGTCGGCTCGAGGGGCTCGAGAGTGAAGGCTTCGTCACGGTGACGGGCAGCGTCCCGCTGGTGGTTCCGTGAAGATCCTCGTCATCGAGGACGACGCCGAGACGCGGCGCGGGCTGCAGCTCCTGCTCGAGGATTTCCAGCTCGAGGTCAAGGCGGTGGCCACGCTCGGCGACGGGCGGGCCGCGCTTCGGCTGTTCGAGCCCGACGTCTGCCTGACGGACCTCCAGCTCCCGGATGGCGACGGCATCGAGTTCATCCGGATCGCGCGAGCGTCCGAACCCGGATGCGAAGTCGTCGTGCTGACGGGCCACGGATCACTCGACACGGCCGTCGAGGCGATGAAGGCGGGCGCGTTCGACTACCTCGTCAAGCCCCTACGGTCCGCGCAGCTGGAGGCGGTGCTCGAACGGTTGCGCCCGGCCCAGGATCCCGGCGGCGGGGACGCGGCGCTCTGGAAGGCCCTGGACGAGACGGGCCGGTTCGGCGAGATGGTGGGCGTCTCCGACGCGATGCGTGAGATGTGCGCCGTCATCGCGCGGATTGCGCGGTCGGACGCCCCCGTGATGATCACGGGCGAGAGCGGCAGCGGCAAGGAAGCCGCCGCCCAGACGATCCACGCGCTCTCGCGCCGGCGCAAGAACCCTCTCGTCGCGATCAACTGCGGCGCCGTGTCCGCCAACCTCGTCGAGAGCGAGCTCTTCGGGCACGAAAAGGGCGCGTTCACGGGAGCCGAAAAGCGCCGCGCCGGGTACTTCGAGCTCGCGCAGGGAGGCACCCTTTTTCTGGACGAGGTGACCGAGATGTCGCTGGACCTCCAGGTCAAGTTCCTGCGGGTTCTCGAGACCCGGTCGTTCCGTCGCGTGGGCGGCAACGAGGAGATCGGAAGCGACCTGCGCATCATTTCGAGCTCGAATCGCGACCTTCTCGACGCCATCGAGAAGAAGTTCCTGCGCGAGGACCTCTATTACCGGCTGAACGTGTTCCCCCTCCACGTGGTGCCCCTCCGCGAGCGACCCGAGGACATCGCCCCGCTCGCGAAGCACTTTCTCGAGCAGATCGCCGAGAGGGAGGACGGCGGCCGGAGGAGCTTCTCCCAGGCGGCCCTCGAGAAGCTCGCCGCCCACAAGTGGCCCGGAAACGTGCGTGAGCTGCGCAACATGGTCCACCGCGCCTATGTGCTCTCCGACGGCCCTCTGGTGGACGAGGCGCTCGTGAGTGGCATCCTCGCCGGCCGGTCGAGCGGCGTTTTCGCGGCGGTGCGTCCGCCCGCTCCCTCCCTTCCGGTCCCGGCCGACGCGCCCGGGGCGGTCGACCGCCCCACACCGGCTCCCGCTTCCGACGACCCTCTGCACGTGCCGGTGCGCGTCGGCGATTCGCTGGAGGACGTGGAGCGCCGTCTGCTCGAGCGAACGCTCGTCGCCGTGGACGGAAACAAGAAGAGGGCCGCCGAGATCCTGAAGGTCAGCCTCAAGACGGTCTATAACAAGATCAAGCAGTACAGCCTCGAGCCGTAGCGCGCGGCGGCTGCGGCTTGCGCAAACGTGTTTCACGGGACGCTGGATTGTTGTAGTCTGCGGAAAATTTCGTGACGAATCCGTCGCGTCCGGCCGGGCCGGAATCGGGACGCTCGCGGGGCGAGACTTTCGCGTTTTCGGCGGAGCGTGAACCCCACGCCATGCGTGCGCGTGAAATCCTGCGTCGCCACGCGGAGATCCGAGCCCTCGCGGGACGCAACCCGTGGAGCGCCGCGCTCGTCATCGCGCTCGTCGCTCTCCAGACGGCTTTGTCCGCGTGGATCGCGGGCGCGCCCCTGTGGGTGGGGGTCCTCCTGGCGTTCGCCGCCGGAGCGTTCCTGGATCATGCGCTCTGGGTCCTCATTCACGAGTGCGCGCACAACCTCGTGTTTCGGCGCGCCTCCGCGAACCGGGTCTTCGCGGTTCTCGCGAATCTGCCCCACGTCCTGCCGAGCGCGATCTCCTTCCAGACGTACCACCTCAAGCATCACGCGTATCAGGGCGTCTACGAGCTCGATGCCGACCTTCCCAGCCGCTGGGAGGCTCGGCTCATCGGACATTCCGCGCTTCGGAAAGCTCTCTGGCTCCTTCTCTTTCCCGTCTTTCAGGTCATGAGGCCTCCGCGCCTTCGCGAGATCTCGCTGTTCGGGCCCTGGGTGTTCGCGAACATCGGCGTGCAGATCGCCTTCGACGCGGCCGTGTGGGCGCTCTTCGGCCCGAAGGCCCTCGTGTACCTCGCCGTGTCGTTCTTCTTTTCGGTCGGGCTGCATCCGCTCGGCGCCCGATGGATCCAGGAGCACTTCCTCGTGCTGGGAGCGCAGGAGACGACCAGCTACTACGGTCCGCTGAATCTCGTCGCGTTGAACGTGGGTTATCACAACGAGCACCACGACTTCCCGTCGGTTCCGTGGAACCGTTTGCCGGCGGTCCATCGCGCGGTACCGGAAGTCTACGGAGCCCTTCTCGCGCACCGCTCCTGGACGGCGCTTCTCCTGAGATTCGTTTTCGACCGGAGTCTGTCGCTTTACAGCCGAACGGTGAGAACGGAGCGGGGCGGCGGGCGGGCGGCGGCGTCCGAGGGCTCCGCCGCAGCCTGAAAACTTTGCATGGCACCGTCCCTGCTCACGTGAGGCGGGAGACTACGATCCATCCGGATGTACGGGACGGTGATGTTGGCCCTCCAGCAAGGCTCGCGGACATGATCGGCCGCGTCAGCCAATGAACGTCGAGACCACGGCGAGCCGCTCCCGGTGGCGGCCGCGCGGGATGGATCTGCGCCTCGCGATCGCGATCTGCCTGACGTTCGGGGCGCTCGCCCTGCTCGTGGCGGCGACGTGGGTGAACACGTTCCGGCTCCTCGGAGACGCCGCGAAGGTCGACCACACGAGGGAAGTCATCGGCGAGCTCGAGTCCACGTTCTCGACCGTCAAGGACGCCGAAACCGCGGAGCGCGGTTTCCTGTTGACGTCCGAGGACGCGTACCTCGAGCCATTCAGGCTCGCAGCGGGGCAGCTTCCGAGGCGGATCGAGCGGCTCCTCGCGCTGACCGCGGACAACGAGACCCAGCGCGCGCGCGTGGATCGCTTTCGACAGCTGGCGTCCGAGTGGGTCGAGCAGCTCGGCAAGAGGATCGACCTGGCCCGCGCCGGGAAGCGCGACGCCGTGCTGGCGCTCATCGCCTCGAGCACCAACCGGCGGACGATGGACGCCCTGAGCGGTGTCGTCGCCGAGATGAGAGCCGAGGAAGGAAAGCTGCTGGCGGCGCGCGACCGCCGCTCGAAGGACACCGTGCGGAGCCTTCTCACGACGCTCGCCATCGGCGCCGTGCTTCTCTTCGGGTTCCTGTTCCTGATCTGGTACCTCGTTCGCGCGGATCTGACTCGCCGCAATCGCTCGGAGGCGGAAATCCGTGCGCGCGAGGCCCGGATCCGCCGGCTCCTCAACGCGAACCTGATTGGCGTGCTCTTTTCGGACGACGCAGGCGTCACGGACGCCAACGACGCCTTCATCTCCATGGCGGGATACGAGCGCGAGACATGGAACCCGCGTCAGCACACGCTCTTCGGATTCACCGCGCCGGAATTCAGGACGCTCGACGAGAGCTGCGAGAATGAGCTGCGGGAGAGGGGCACCTGCCGTCCGTACCAGAAGGAGATCCTCCGCCGCGACGGGACGCGCGTTCCCGTGCTGTTCGGCTCCACGAGCGTGGACATGGGCGGAGGGACGCCTGTTCGCGCGTCCTTCGTCGTGGATCTTTCCGAGCTGAAGCGCGTCGAGGCGGAGCGGAATCGCCTTTACGAGGAAGCGCGCGACGCCGTGAAGGCGCGGGATTCGTTTCTCTCCGTCGCCGGTCACGAGATCCGGTCGCCGCTGGCGGCGCTCAACCTGCTCGTCTACCAGCTCTCCCGCCAGATGCGCGGGGTCGGAAACGCCCGGGCCACCGATCTCGTCCACCGGTGCGAAAAGCAGGTTCTCCGGCTCATCCGGCTCACCGACGAGCTCCTCGACGTTTCCCGTATCACGGCGGGCACGCTCCATCTCGACCCCGAGGAGATGGACCTCGCGCAGCTCGCACGAGACGTGGTCGAGCGTTTCGAGGAAAACGCCCGGCGCGCCGGATGCAAGCTGTCGGTGACGGCGGGCGAGAGCGTCGTCGGATTCTGGGATCGCTCGCGCCTCGACCAGGTGATCACGAACCTCCTGACGAACGCGATGAAATTCGGTGCGGGCCAGCCCGTGGAGATCGGGGTCTGTGCCCGGGGAGACGTCGCGCAGTTCACGGTGGAGGACAGAGGAATCGGAATCCACGACGCGGATCAGAGGCGGATTTTCGATCGATTCGAAAGGGCCGTCTCGAAGGAAACGTACGCGGGGATGGGCCTCGGCCTCTGGATCACGCGCGAGATCGTGGAAGCGCACGGCGGCAAGGTCGGCGTGGAAAGCCGGCCGGGCGCGGGCGCGACGTTTCGCCTGACGCTTCCGAGAGGCCAAGGAGGGGAGAGTGAGAGTCCTCATCATCGAGGATGACGAAGCGATCTCCGAGGCGATCGCGAGTCTCCTCGAAGACTGCGGATACAGCGCGGTCCGTGCCGCGGACGGCCGCGGAGGGCTCGAGGCCTTGCGAAGCGGAACGAAGCCCTCTCTCATCCTCCTCGACATGGCGATGCCCGGGATGAACGGATGGCGATTCCGTGAGGAGCAGATGAAGGACCCGGGCCTCGCGGAGATTCCGGTCGTCGTCTTCACCGCGGACAGCGGAGCGGAGGAAAGAGCGCGCGAACTGGGCGCCGCGGGCTGGTTGCGAAAGCCGGTCGATCCCCTGCGGCTCCTCTCCACCATCGAAAAGCACTGCGGGCCTCCGCCGGAAGGATGACCAAAGGGCAGGCTGCCGGCCCCCGACGCGGAGATTCCCCGTGCGTCCCGCGAGAGCCCTCACGAGTTAAGCTCCTCGCTGCCGCTTTGACTCTCAGGACGCATTCGGCGGCCCCCTCCCCTATTTCCGGAGGTTTCGTTGCAAACGATCGGGCACGGCCAGCCAGGCGCGGATCTCGCTGCTCGTTGGGCACAGAACCGGGAGCGGACGGGGCGCTTCTTCCACGAGATCTTGACTCCAGAGGCGTGGCTCGAGCGCCCCATCGCCCTTCGTCACCCGTTCGCCTTCTATGAAGGTCACATCGCGGCCTTCGCGGTGAACACGCTTCTCAAGCGGGCCCTCGGGAGGCCCGGGATCGACGCCGGAATGGAGACGCTCTTCGAGCGCGGGATCGACCCGCTCGACGCTTCCGGAGTTCGTGCCTCGCCGTGGCCCGAACGCGACCGCGTCGAGGGCTACGTCCGCGCGGCGGACGAGGGAGTCGCGGCCGTCCTCGAGTCCGGGATGTCCGCCGAGACCGTCGAGGCCGTCCTCGTCATCCTCGAGCACGAGGAGATGCACCAGGAAACGCTCCTGTACATGCTGCACCGCCTCCCGTTCGGGTTGAAGCGCGAGCCGCCCGGAGCGCCGCCGCCCGAGGCGGGCGGCCCGCCGCCCTCGCCGCGGGTCGCGAGAGTCCCGGCGGGGCGCGCCACGCTTGGCGCTGCCCCGGGCGGGATTCCGTTGGGCTGGGACAACGAGTTTCCGGAGCAGCGGATCGACGTCCCGACCTTCGAGATGGACGTCCATCCCGTGACGAACGCGAGCTGGCTCGACTTCGTCGAAGCCGGCGGCTATCGGGACCGCGACCTCTGGCCGGAAGACGCGTTTTGCTGGCTTCTTCGCGAGCGCATCGAAAATCCGACCTTCTGGACCCGGAACGGGGACCGCTGGTTCTGGCGCGCGCAATTCCACGAGATCCCGCTTCCGCCGGCGTGGCCGGTCTTCGTCAGCCACGCGGAGGCCTCGGCCTATGCGCGGTGGAGAGGCCGGCGACTTCCGAGTGAGGCGGAGTATCACCGTGCGGCGTTCGGACGTCCTTCCGGACGCGAAACGGCGTTCCCGTGGGGAGACGAGGGGGCCGAGGCGGCCGTCGGCAACTTCGGCCTCCGACACTGGGATCCCCTGCCCGCGGGCCATTTTCCCGCCGGAGCCAGCGCGTGGGGCATCGAGGACCTCGTCGGGAACGGATGGGAGTGGACGTCGACGCCTTTCGCCGGTTTTCCGGGCTTCCGCCCGATGCCGCTCTATCCCAACTACTCCGACGAGTTCTTCGACGGCCGCCATTTCGTTCTGAAGGGGGCATCGCCCGCGACGGCCTCGCCGCTCGTGCGCCGCTCGTTCCGGAACTGGTTCCAGCCGAACTATCCGTACGTCTATGCGAAGTTCCGGACGGTGGGTGCGTGAGCTTCGCGGCGGACGTGAGAGAGGGCCTGTCGAGGGATCCGAAGCGGCTTCCGCCGCGCTGGTTCTACGACGACCTCGGCTCGCGGCTCTTTCGGGCGATCTGCGCGCTGCCGTGGTATCGGGTGACGCGAGCCGAGCTCGCCCTGCTCCCGGGCGCGTCGCGCGACGTCCGCCGCCTTCTGGGGAAGCCAGGTCTCGTCGTGGAGCTCGGTTGCGGCAGCGGGGAGAAGCTCGCGCTCCTGCTCGACGGCCTCCTCGGGCCCCGCGAGAGGACGCGCGTCGGCCTCGTGGACATCTCGCGGGAGGCGCTCGACCTGACCGCGTCGCGCCTCTCCGTCCGGGGCGGACTCTCGGTTCAGACCTTCCAGGCGCCGTACGAGAGGGGTCTCGGAAAGGCCCTTCTCGAGCGTACGCGAGGGCCGGCTCTCGTCGTCTTTCTCGGCTCCAATGTGGGCAATTTCGACCCGCCGCAAACCCGACGCTTCCTGGACAGGATTCGTCGGACACTGAAAGCGGGGGACGCCCTTCTTCTCGGAGCGGATCTCGTCAAACCGGAGGCGGAGCTCGTTCTCGCCTACGACGACCCGCTCGGGGTGACGGCGTCCTTCAACAAGAACCTGTTGCGCCGGATGAACGACGAGCTCGGCGCCGGGTTCGACCTGGACTCCTTCCGTCACCGCGCCTCGTGGGACGCCCGCCAGAGCCGCGTCGAGATGCACCTCGTCAGCCGCGTCCCGCAGCGCGTCGAGGTCCCGGGCGCCGGGCTCACGGCCCGCTTCCGTCGCGGCGAGACCATCTTCACCGAGGCTTCCTACAAGTACACCGAGGGCGGGCTGACGGCCACCCTCGGTTCCGCGGGCTTCAGGTGTGAATCTTCCCGGGTCGACGGGCGGGCGGGATTCGCTCTCTCGCTCTTCCGGCTGCCTTGACGGCCCGCCTTCCGGCAGGTGGAACGGTTCGTGCTGTGTGTCTCCCCAGGAGGCACTCATGGGTCCCTACCCGACGAAAGACTTCTCGTCCCTGCTCGGCACTCCGGGCTTCAGTGATGCCCTTCTGAAGCAGCACTTCGAGCTCTACAAGGGCTATGTCACGAACGTAAACGCCCTTCTCGGAGAGCTTACCAACGCCCCCGGAAAGCCGCCGACTCCCGCCTGGTCCGGGATGAAGAGGCGCTTCGGCTGGGAATGGAACGGGATGCGGCTCCACGAGATCTACTTTGGAAATATGACAAGCAAGAAAATCGCATTGACCGAATCCTCCCGGTTGCGAAAGCACCTGGCCGCTGACTTCGGGTCGTTCGACGCCTGGTCGAGCAACTTCAAGGCCACCGGCGGTCTTCGCGGAATCGGTTGGACCGCTCTCGTCTGGGACGCCGAGAGGGATCGGCTCTTCAACGTCTGGATCGAGGAGCACGACGGAGGGCATCTCGCCGGCTGTCCGGTCCTTCTGCTCATGGACGTTTTCGAGCACGCGTTCCTGACCGACTACGGCACGAAACGCGCGGACTACATCGAGGCGTTCTTCGGCGCGATCGACTGGACCGTCGTCGAAGGACGTCTTTCCCTGGCCACGGCCCCCGCTCTGGAGATGAGCCGCGCCTGACCGAAGTCCTTCCCGGGCCCCTCAGCGGACGCGCGGGGTCAGCGCATCGCCGGTAGGGCAGGAGCACGGCCTCCCCGCGGCAGGGCCTGCGCCGCAGCTTCGATCCGGGCCGCAATCGCTTCGCGGTCGATCTCCGCCGGCAGCGAGTCGAGGAGGCGCGGCTGGATCCAGACGGCCCGGCGGAAGAGGTCGTGCGCCTCGTCGATTCGTCCGAGCGAGAGCGCGGCCCGCCCGAGATTGAGGTCGCTCTCGGCGCGCTCCTCGAGCTCGAGCGAGCGCGCATAGCCGGCATAGGCGCTCTCGCGTTCGCCCCGGAGCGCATCGACGGAGCCCAGCGCGAGCAGTGCCGTTGCCGAGCGCGGGCGCAACGCGACGGCTCTTCCGAGCCGCGCGCCCGCTGCCGAAAGGAGCTCCGCCCGTTCCGTCGCGGCGGCCTCCGGCGCCGACGCCGCGTCCCTGAGGAGGTTCTCTCCCTGCGCCTGTGCGAGCGTCGCGAGGGAGCGCACGGCCGCGAGCGCCGCGATGAGGAGCCCGAGCGCCGCGAGGAGGGCGCGAGCGCCGCGGGAAGGCGAGGCGGGCGTCCCTTCGTCTCCTGCGGCGCGCCGAAGCGCCGCCCCCGCGAGGAAGGCGGCGGGCCCGGACGCGACCGCGATTCGAAGCGGGAAGTCGGCGAGAGAGAGCAGCGCGACTGCGAAAAGAGCGGCGAAGAGTGCGTCGATCGGCGCCCCCGGAGGCGGCGACAACTCGGTCTTCCGCCGGCCGAGAAGGCCCGCAAACAGCGCGAACGACGCGGCGGCGGCGGCAAGCGCGGCGGGCAGTCCGGCCTCGGCCGCGAGCGTCACAGGTTCGCAGTGCGCGTTGTCGAAGTGCGCGGAGCCGCTGGTGTGCACTAGGCGCCGTCTCGTGCGCTCCTCGGCCGCGAGACGCGCCGGAACGAAGCGGTTCGAGAAGGTCCCCGGACCCACGCCCAGGAGGGGGTGTCGGATGATCATCTCGCGCGCGGCGTAGAGCCCGATGTCGCGCTGCGTCGTGGCGGCCGCGAGGTCGCCGCGCCGGAGCTCGTCGAGCTTCACGAGGAACCGCCGCCCGGCGCCCGTGAAGGACGCGAGGCAGGCCGCTGCGAGAAGCAGGCCGAACGCGAGGCGGCGCCGGCGGAAATTCAGCGCGGCGAAGACGGCGGCGCCGCCCCAGAACGCGAGCGCGGGTCCCACGGTCTCGGTCGCCAGAAGGCCGAGCAGCGCCAGAGCGAGACCAGCCGTCGCCAGCATTCGGCCGCGCGCCGGGACGTCGGGGCTCGCGGCCGCGGCGAAGAGAAGGAGCGAAGGGACCACGAGCGCCATTCCAACGTCGCCCGCGTTGCCGATGAGGCCAGCCGCGAAGAAGCGCGGCTCCGGGGCTTCGAGGGGGAGCCGGAAGAGGCCGGTCCACCGCTGGAGAGACGCGAGCGCGCCGGTGAAGGCCCCGGCCGCCATCAGGGTGGCGGCTGCCGCGGGCAGGACCTCGGCTCCCGCCGCGGACGATCCGACGAGGAGGAGCGCGAGAGGGGAGAGGACGGCGGCGGCCGTGAGCGGGTCCACGACGTCCGCGTTCGCGAATGCGGACAGGTGTGCGAGAACGACGGCGGCGAGGAGGCCGAGGAGGGCGACGCGCGCCGCTCGCCCGCGCCCGAACGCCGGAAAGGTGCCGCCGAGCGCCAGGCCGAGAAGGGCCAGCGATGCACTCAGCGCCTGAATCAGGAGCTTCGACTCACGTAGCGCATCGCTGGAAACGGTGGAGAAGACGAGGAAGGGAAAAGCGACCGCCGCGAGGATCCCGATCCGAACGAGCGGCGGCGCATTCGACCGCGGCACTCCGGACTCCTCCGGTGCCGGCGTCCTGCCCACGCGACGCGCCATGCGGCGCGAGGATAGCCGACCTCAGCGCCCGTGCTCCCGCCAGGCAGCGAGAACCTTCAGGAGAAAGCCGCCATGGGGATGGCGGGCAATCTGGCTCGGAGAGAGGAGACGGATTTTGCTCGGAGGGAAGGGATCGTCCAATCCCTGCTGCCGGCTGCGCGAAGGCGTGGGTGTTTTTTCTTCGAAGGTGAATAGGGAAACGAGGTAACGGCGATCCAATACCGAGTGTTTTAGCTCTGCCACCGGCTCGAGCGCGATGGCTTTTCGGCGCGCGATCCGCTCCCACCCCCTTCTGAGAACATTTGCAGGCCGTTCCCCGTTGCGTACCGGAAACATTGGCACGCAAAGGTGCCCTTCGACCAGGATCTCATCCTCTACGAGCAAGATTCTCTTTCTTCTCTCGACGATTCCTGCGACGAGATGGATGGACCTGGGCTTCGCTGGCCGCGGCCTTTGCGGGAAGCCTTCCGGCTTCCCGCTCGCCGCGGCCTTGCAGAGTGACCTAAGCGGGCAGGCACCGCAGCGCGGCGCCCGCGGCGTGCAGACGAGCGCGCCGAGCTCCATGACGGCCTGATTGTGGTCGCCAGGACCCCGGACGGGGACGAGCGCCTGCGCTTCCTTCCGGAGGCGCGCGAGCGTGCGCGGCGCCTTCGGGTCGAGTTTGAGGCCGCGCAGACGGCAAAGCACGCGCACGACGTTCCCGTCCACGACCGCGGCCGGGATCCCGAAGGCGATCGACGCCACCGCCGCCGCCGTATACGGACCGATCCCCCGGAGCTCGCGTAGCCCCTCGAGCGTGTGGGGAAACCCGGCGCGCGCGTCGATCGCCCGCGCGGCGCGGTGGAGATTTCGCGCGCGGGCGTAGTAGCCGAGGCCGCTCCATTCGGCGAGGACGGCGTTCTCTCTCGCCCGCGCGAGCGCCTCCACCGTCGGAAAGCGCGCCAGAAACCGCCGCCAGCGCGGGATCACGACCTCGACGGTCGTCTGCTGGAGCATGACCTCGGAAACCCAGATGGCGTACGGATCCCGCGTGCGCCGCCACGGCAGGTCGCGCCGATGCGCGCGATACCACAGCAAGAGGCGGCGCGCCACGTCACGCGCGAGGCCGTCGTCCCGATCCACGGGGATACGATACCCGGCCGATGGAGCTCGACTGGGAAGGCCTCACCGTTGCCTTTGCGGCCCGGTCGATGCTGATGAACCACTTCCTCGACCGCGCGACGGGAGAGGTCCATGCGCACCTGAACGGCTCGCCCGACCTGCGCGAAGCGCTTCTCCACGAGCGATCCGGGCGCTATCTCCGCATCCCGAAGTCCACTCCCGGCGTGGACGCCGCGCGCTGCCGCGCCTTCGCCCCCAGCATGGAGAGCGCCGCCGGGCGCTCCAAGGCGCTCCTCGCGCTCGAATCCGGCGGACCGGGCGCTTTTCGCGACGTTCTTCTCACGTATCCGACGGACGAGAAGGCGTGGTTCGTCTTCCGCGACCGACGGGTCAGGGAGGAGCTTAGGGCGTGGCTCGCCGCGCAGAAGGTGCACGTGGACGGAGCCCCGGAGGCCGGCGCCTGACGCTTCGCTCCATCGCGGACGGGGTGGCGATCAGGCGGATGCGCCTCCGAAGACGAGGCGAGCGAAGCGGCTCGGCACGTGGAAATCCGGCGGACTGGCGCGGAGAGTGGGCGAGAGCGCCAGAAACCGCGTCGAACGCCCGCGCGCGATTCGGTACGCGTTTCCCCTGCGCTCCTCTCCCGGCGCCGGCGGGCGGCCGGACGGCAAGGACGACCAGGGAACGGTCAATCGGCAGCTCCATCGTATCCACTCCGTCGCGGGACTTGCGGCCGGATCGCCCCATACGCCGATGGACGCTCCGGCTGGCGGCTCGTGCCGCGAGACGTCCCACGTCTCGCGGCTCTCGTCGAGGTTCACGACACGGGCCGTGTAAAGCGCGCCATTCGGATTCACGACGAACTCGTGGTATGCGAAGGGCTCGAGCGGCGAAGAAAGGAAGAGCTCCACGCACTCGTCGCGAAAGACGTCCTCGCCGTCGCGGTGCCCAATGGCGAGAGGCGGCTCGGCGACCGCCTCGAACAGGACCACGAAAGCGTCCGCCGCCGCCGCGAAGCGCACGCCTGTCGCGAGCTCCGGCGCGGGCGCCCCGCTCACGTCGGCGAGCGCGCACGGAGGCTGTGACGCGACATCCTCGGGCGACGCGACGCGGGCGACGAGAATGACCGGGACGGAGAGCGAAGGCGTCAGGACCACTCGAAGTCCATGCCGCCGAGGCGCGCAAGGAGGCGCCTGGAGGACGCCTGGGCGCGGGCGACCGCGCGCTCTTCGGCGCCGAGAAGAGGCGCCAGAAGGCGCAGCGCGGCACGCCGGTCGGCCGGCCGCGCGCGTCCCGCGAGGCGTCTGACCTCTCCGATCAGCTCGGAGAGATCGTGCGCGGCTCCGGCGGCGTCCTGAAAGTCCATGAGGAGCGGGACGAGCGCGGCTGGCGCCTGCATCGCGTCCCCGGTGAACTCGAGGCCATAGCGCAGGTCGCGCGCGAGAATGCGGGCCGGATGCAGGCCGGCCGGGCCGGGGACGCCGGCGCCATACAGGCGCTTCGCGGCGCGGCCCAGACGGCGCCTCGCGGACTTCGCGAGCCGCTTTTCGGCGCGCTGGTCCACGGTGCCCGTGAGCGGGTCGTGGAGGCGTGCCAACGCGGCATCCCGCCTCATGAAGGCCCGGCGCAGACGGGCGAGGAGGGTGCGGGTGCGTTCGGGCGAAGGCCCGGGGTCGCCTTCCTTCGCGAGGCGCGCGGCCAGGCGTTCGGCGACCGGGCGGCGGCGCGGATCCCTCCGGAAGCGGACGAGGAGGAGGGCCCGCGCGACATCCTGCGTCCGCCGCGCCGAGAGAGCGCGGCGGAGATCCCGCGCGGCCATCCTCAGGGTGTCCCCCGCTCCTTTCCGTGGAACGTCGCCCGTCAGCCGCGCGAGCGCCGCGGCCCGGCGCAACGCGACGCGCAGGTCGTGAAGGGTCTCGCCCGAAGGCGGACCCGACACGCGCGCGAGAAGCGCGTCCAGGCGGGCGCGCCTCTCCGAGAGGGCGGCGGCGGTTCGCGAGACGAGGCGCGGGAGCGGCGCCACGTCAGTCTCCGGCCCCTTCCCCCCGCCCCGAGAAGAGGGCGATCGTGTCGGCCGCCGCGTCGTACTCGAAGAGTTGTCCCGCGCGGCCCCAGCTCACGAGCGTCTCGAAGAGCTCGGAGGCGCCCACGGTCGGCAGGCGTTCGGCGAGGAGATCGCGCACCGCTTCGCCGGTGAGAGGCGTGTCGGGCTCCTTCGCGAGCTCGTGGATGACGAGACAGAACGTGCCGAGCGTGAGCAGGACCGCGCGCAGGAGCGCGGGCCGTTCGGCGGCCGAGGCACTCACCATCCGGCGGCCGAAGTCCGCCAGCACGACGTCGTTCTTGGGCGTGTCCACGAGGTCGAGCATCTCGGCGCCCTTCGCGACGGCGATCGTGCGCCCGAAGTCGTAGTCGGTGATCGCGTCGATGTCGAAGAGGTTCATCCTGCCGCCGTGGTCGGCCAGGATCTCGAGGAGGCCGAGGATTTCGCCGATGGGCACGGCCGGGAGCGGCGCGACGGGGCCCGGGGGGCGGCGTCCGGGCAGGGCCGGTGCCGGAGCCTCGGGCGCGACGCCTTCCTCCTCGGGGAGGTGCACGCGCGTGACGACGTCGTGAATCCGCTCCACCATGCGGAGGAAATCGGGGCTCCGGTACTCGCGCGGGTGGGGCACCGTGTTCGCGATCTCGCGCCGGATCGTGCCGGGATTGGCGCCCATGACCACGATGCGGTCGCCGAGAAACACGGCTTCTTCGATGAGATGCGTGATGAGGAGAACGGACGAAAGCCCGGTCGTGCGCTCCGTGAAGAGGCGGTAGACCTCCGTGCGCAGGAGCTCCGCGGTCAGCACGTCGAGGGCCGAGAAGGGCTCGTCCATGCAGAGGAGCTCGGGCCGTCCCACGAGCGCGCGCGCGATTCCCACGCGCTGCTTCATGCCGCCGGAAAGCTCCTTCGGATAGGCACGCTCATTCCCCGAGAGGCCGACCGTGGCAAGCACCGACCGGACGCGCTCCTCGGCCTCGCCCGCGGGCAGCGGACGGCCGTTCAATCCCACGCGCACGTTCTCCGCCACCGCGAGCCACGGGAACAGGGCGAAATTCTGGAAGACGACGGCCGCGCCCGGGTGGATGCCCTCGAGCGGTTTGCCGTGCTGCTCGATCGTGCCGGCGCTCGGCGGGATGAGGCCGATGAGGAGGCGCAGGAGCGTGGACTTTCCGCAGCCCGACGGGCCGAGGACGGCCACGACTTCGTTCTCCCGCACCTCGAAGTCGACGTTCTTGAGAATCACGCGGCTCCTGCCCCCCTCGTCGGCGAAGACCTTGTCCACGCCGCGGGCGGCGGCGATCGGGGCGGGGGCCGGGAGGGCGCTCATCGGTTGAGACTGTACTTCGTCTCGGCGAGGCGGTAGAGCCGGCGCCAGACGAGGCGGTTCAGGAGGACGAGAGCGAGCGACATCGTCAGGACCCCGGCGGCCAGCAGGGGGAAGTTGGCCTCGCGCGTGGACCTCGTGATGAGCGAGCCGAGCCCGAACGTCTCCAGTGTCGACCCGCGCCAGTTCAGCGTCTCGGCCACGATCGAGGCGTTCCACGCCCCCCCCGCGGCGGTCACGAGCCCGGTCACGAGGAACGGGAATACCGCGGGCACGAAAAGCTGCCGCCAGCGCGCGGCGCCCGTCATCGCGTAGACGTCCGCGGCCTCGTCGAGATCGTGCGGGATCGCGCTCGCGCCCGCGAGCACGTTGAAGAGGACGTACCACTGCGCCCCGAGAAGCATGAGGACCGCGGCGATCGCCCCGAACGGCACGCGAAGAGCGAGCAGGGCGCCCGTCACGATCGGGAAGAGCATCGGGGCCGGAAACGACGCCACGATCTGGACGACGGGCTGAAGCCGCCGCGACCAGACGGCCGAGCGGCCCACGAGGATTCCGATCGGCAGCGTCCAGGCCGTCGCGAGAAGGAGCGCCGCGAGGGTCCTCAGGAACGTCGCGCCGAGGGCCCACGTCAGGACGAGCCACTCACCGGCTGGAACGCGCGCGAGAAGCTCCAGGAGCTTCCACGTGCCGAAGAGCGCCCCGATCAGAGCCGCGAGAGAGAGCGCGACGAGCAGGCCGGCGCGCAGGCGTCCGCCTCCGCGGTCCGGCCCGGCCGCCGCAGCGAGGGGCACGGGCGCCGGGGGCGCGGCGCGGCGTCGCCGGCGCCGGCGGAGCCGCATCCTGCGGAGGAACGCGGAGCGGCGCACGACGTTCAGCATCCAGGACTGCGGGGCGGCCTCTCCCTCGACGTCGGCGACGCGAAACCGCTGCGACCACACGACGAGCGGCCGCCAGAGGAGCTGGTCGACGGAGACGATCATCACGACCATGGCGACGATGGCCCACGCCATCGCGTTGGAGTCGCCCTTCTCGATCGCGACGGCCATGTACGAGCCGATGCCGGGAAGGCGGAAGTCCCTCTTGCCGAGCGTGAAGGCCTCGTTCACGGTGAGGAAGAACCAGCCGCCCGCCATGGACATCATCGAGTTCCACACGAGCCCGATCACCGAGGACGACAGCTCCACCGTGCGGAAGCGCTTCCAGAACGAGAAGCGATGCAGGCGCGCGACTTCGTGGAGCTCCTCTGGAATCGAGCGCAGCGAGCCGATGTAGGAGAACGTCATGTTCCAGACCTGGCCCGTGAAGATCATGACGATGCAGGCGAGCTCGAGGCCGACGTTCGTCCTCGGGAAGAGCGCCACCATTCCGAGGACGAGGCCGGGGAGGAAGCCGAGCACGGGGATCCCCTGACCGATGTCGAGGAGCGGCAGCATCACCTTCTCGGCGCGTTTGCCGTGCGCGGCGATCGTGCCGTAGACGAGCGTGAACGCGAGCGAAAGCAGGTACGCCGCGAAGCCACGCGAAAGCGAGAGGAGCGTGTAGAGGGGCAGCGCCGAAGGCGCGAGGTCGATCTCGACCGCGGGGCGGATCGGAGCCTGCCAGCGCTGGGCGAGCCCGACCACACCCGCCACGATCGCGCCGAGCACGAGGACGACCACGGCGTCCACCGCGAGGCCCGACGCGCGCCCGGCGGGGCCTCGGGGCGGACGGATCAGGAGCGGGGCCTCTGCGACAGGATGGGGCTGGTCCCCGCCTCGATGGCCGGCAGGTCCGGAGACGGATAGCCCACGTACCAGCCCTGCGCGCGGTCCACGCCGAGCTCCGGAAGGAGGTCCATGACCTCGCCCGACTCCACGCCCTCGGCGACCGTCTTCACGCCGAGGCCGCGGCAGATGTCCGCCATGCCCCGCACGAAGACGCGGTTCGCCTTCTGCCTCGGGAGGTCCCTCACGTAGCTGATGTCGAGCTTCACCGACGAGACGGGCAGCTCACGGAGGTAACGGAAGGACGAGAAGCCCATGCCGAAGTCGTCGAGAGCGAAGTGGAAGCCTTCGCCGGTGAGCGCGAGCGTGAAGTCGCGCACGCGGTCGAAGTCGCGCAGCGCCGAGGTCTCGGTGATTTCGAACGTGACGCGCTCGGGGCGGATGCCCTTGGCGCGCGCGATGCGCGAGATGTCGGCGACGAGCGTGTCGTCGTCGAAGTCGAGGCCCGAGAGGTTGATGCTGATCTCGAGCTCGGAGCTGATCCGCTTGCGGGCCGCCGCGAGGCTGTCGAACGCGGCCGTGATGATGGCCCGGTCGATGGCCGTCACGATGCCGAAGCGTTCCGCGGCGCCGAGAAACTCGGCGGGGAGAGCGATGCGTCCGTCGTTCTCGCGCATCCGCGCCAGCGTCTCGACGCCCACGATACGGCCGCTTCCGACCTCGGCCACCGGCTGGAAATAGGGGATCAGGCGCGACTCGGCGAGCGCGGCGCGGATGCGGGTCGACTGCTCGCGCAGCCGGCCCGTGCGGTCGCGCTCGCGATCCGACGGGTCGTGAAGGCGCACGCGGGCCCCGCCGCGGCGCTTGGCCTGGTGCATCGCGAGGTCGGCCGCGAGAAAGAGGTCGGCGGCGCCGCCCGCGTGCTCGGGGAAGATCGCCACTCCCGCGCTGGCCGTGAGCGTGAGCGCGTTCCCCTCCCACTTGGGCGCGAGGCGGCGGACGAGCCCGATGACGGTCTCGGCGCGCGGCGCGGCCTCGGCCGCGGAGGCCCCCGGAAGGAGAATCGCGATCTCGTCGCCTCCGACGCGGCCGGCGGTCTCGCCGCCGAGAAGGGTGCCGCGAAGAGTCTCGGCCATGCAGTGGAGGTACTCGTCTCCCGCGAGAAGTCCGTGCGTGTCGTTCAGCGTCTTGAAGTTGTCGAGCCCGAAAACGAGGAGAGCGAGCGGGCGCCCGAAGAGATCGGCGCGCGCGACCTCGCGCTCGAGCTCGAAATGGAACTGCTCGCGGTTCGCGAAGCCCGTGAGCGCGTCGGCACGCTCGGCCACCTCGCCGGAATCGGCGCGAAGCCTGCCCGTGCCGAATCCCGTCATGTCGCGCGCCGCGGCGAGAAAGCCCCCTTCGACCTCCTGTGCTGCGATGCGCGTCGAGACCCAGAAGACGCGCTCGCCCGTCTCCGGTCCTGCGGGGATCCGCACCTCGAAGTTCCTCGCGCCCGCGGGCGCGCCCGCGGCCCGGATGAGGCTCTCGCGCCCCTCCGGCGAGGTCCAGAACGGCTGGGCGCTTTCGGGCGCCTCGTCGAAGGTGCCGGGCCCGGGAGTGCCCTCGGCGAGAGCGGCCTCGTTGGCGAGGAGGACGCGGCCCGCGCGGTCGAAGAGAGCCGTCGGATCCGGCGAATCGGTGAGCAGGGAAACCGGACGGCGCGCAACGCCCGAGCCCTTCCGCTCGCGCCGGATGGGTTGTGTGTCCGTCTGTGATCGGCCCTTCTGCACGCTCAGTCCCAGGATCAAGGAGGATTATCGCCCGAGACGGGCCAGAGCATCCCCGGCGAGCCGGTAGACCTGCCAGCCGTCCATCGGAACCGCCCCGAGGCGCCGGTAGAAGCGGATCGCGGGCTCGTTCCACGTGAGCACGCTCCACTCCATGCGTCCGCAGCCGCGGGCCACGGCGAGCCGCGCGAGATGCGTGAGCAGGGCCTCGCCGACGCCGAGCCCGCGGCAGGCGGGAGTCACGAAGAGGTCCTCGAGGTAGAGGCCCGGACGCGTGAGCCACGTCGAGTAGTTGTGGAAGAAGAGCGCGAAGCCCACCGTCCGGCCGCCCGCCTCCGCCAGGACCACCTCGGCGAAGCGCTCTTTTCCGAAGAGATGCTCCTCGAGAAGCCGTGCGTCGGCGTGGCAGTCCTCCGGCTGCCTTTCGTACTCCGCCAGGTCGCGGATCAGGGAGACGATCGCCGGCACGTCGGACGGCCGCGCGTCTCGGAGAGTGAACGCGGGTTCGCTCATGGGCGCCGATCTTACGGTGGAGGGTGTAAAACCGGGCGCGTGTCCGCTTCGCCTTTCTACGGCCGGCTGACCGGGCGTGTCGCGGAGGCGCGTCTCGCGGCCGCGTGGCCGCACATCCCGCCGGGGGCGCGCGTTCTCGATCTCGGCTGCGGGCTGACGGATCTCGCCGCGAAGCTGCCCGCCTATGTCGGCTGTGACCGGAACGCGGCCGTCCTCGACGCCCAGCGGCGACGCTTTT
This sequence comes from Thermoanaerobaculia bacterium, assembly GCA_041495865.1. Lineage (GTDB taxonomy): Bacteria > Acidobacteriota > Thermoanaerobaculia > UBA5066 > UBA5066 > Fen-183. Next base: position 20,720 of record JBGQDL010000015.1, read on the forward strand.
CGTCCGGGAGCTTCTTCGAATGGGATTTCGCACGGACCGGCGCGCCGGCGCCCGTGGCGTCCGCCGGCCCTTTCGGCGCGGTCCTTCTCCTCGCGGTCCTCGAGCACGTTGCGGAGCCGGCGGCGGTCCTGTCCCGCGCGGCCGCGCTCCTCGCTCCCTCAGGCCGCGTGATCGTGACGACGCCGCATCCGCTCGGACGGCTCCCGCTCGAGGCCGGCGCGGCCCTCGGCCTCCTGTCGCCGCATGCCCGCGACGAGCACGAGACGCTCCTCGGCCGCGCGGCCCTCGAGGAGGCGGGCCGTTCGGCCGGCGTCTCCCTCGTCCTGTACCGGCGCTTCCTCCTCGGCCTCAACCAGCTCGCGGTCTTCTCGCGGTGACCGGGTCAGGCTCCGCGCGCGGCGCTCCCGCGATCACGGTCGTCCGCGCCCGCACGCACAACCTGAAGAACGTGACGTGCGGATTTCCCGTCGGCGCGCTCACGGTCGTCACGGGCCCTTCGGGCTCGGGAAAGTCCTCGCTCGCGTTCGACACCCTTTACGCCGAGGGCCAGCGCCGTTTCGTGGAATCCATGTCCACCTACGCGCGCCAGTACCTCGAGCGGCTCGAGCGTCCCGACGTGGACCTCATCGAGCACATCCTCCCCGCGCTCGCGATCGAGCAAAGGGCGCCCGCGCGCTCCGCGCGGTCCACGGTGGGGACCGCGACCGAGATCCACGACGTCCTGCGCCTCCTCTTCGCGGCCGCGGGCACGCTGCGATGCCCCGACGACGGCACCTCCGTGCGCCGCCAGACCGCCGAGAGCGTCCGCGTGGAGCTGCTCGCCGCGTTCGGGGAGGGCGCGCGCGTTCTCGTCATCGCGCCGCGCACCGTGAGTTCCTTCGAGGCGGAGACCGCGGAATGGAGGCGGCTCGGGCTCTTTCGCTATGTCTCCTCATCGGGAGACGTTCTGGAAATCTCTTCGAGTGGAAGAGAGCTGGGGGGAACGGGAGCACCCCTTGCGCCCTTCCCGCTGCTCGTGGGTCGCCACGTGCTCGCGGCCTCGGATCCGGAGATCCTCTCTTCACTTTCAATGGCATTCGACGCTGGCTCGGGCGAGCTCCTCGTCCTGAAGTACGGAGAGGCTCTTTCCTCTGCCCGTCGCTTCTTTCGGGGCCTCGTGTGCGACGTGTGCGGCCGGCGCTTTACGGATCCCGTTCCCGCTCTCTTCTCTTTCAACTCGCCCCGGGGCGCTTGCGAGACTTGTCAGGGCTTCGGGCGGGTGACGGGCATCGACCGGGCCCGCGTCATTCCGGACCCGCGCAAATCGCTCCGCGAGCGGCCGGTCGCGCCCTTCAACTCGCCCGCGTACGAGAGCGCCTACGACGATCTGAAGGCGGTTTCCAGGCGCCACAAGCTGCGCTGGGACGTGCCGTGGAACGAGCTGACGGAGCGCGAGCGCGACGTCGTCTGGAAGGGCTCGGGCGACTGGTACGGCGTCGAAGGGCTCTTCCGGTACCTCGAGAAGAAGCGCTACAAGGTGCACGTCCGCGTGCTGCTGTCGCGCTATCGCGGCTACACGCCGTGCCTGTCCTGCGGCGGCGCGCGCCTCAAACCCGAGGCGCTCCTCGTGACGCTCTCCGGGAGGACGATCGCCTCGGTCACCGCCCTCACGCTGGACGAGCTGCTCGTCTTTCTCGCCGGGGCGCTTCCTCTCGCGGAGGAGCGCGCGCGCGGCGCGTCCCTCGTCGAAGAGCTCCGGCGCCGCGTCGCGACTCTCGTCGAGATCGGCCTCGGATATCTCACGCTGGCGCGCACGATGCGCACGCTCTCGGGCGGCGAGGCCCAGCGCGTCCAGCTCGGGGCGGCGATCGGCAATGCGCTCACCGGGACGCTCTATGTGCTCGACGAGCCCACGGTCGGCCTCCACCCGCGCGACACCCATCGGCTCCTCGGCGTCCTCAGGCGCCTCGCGGCGGGCGGCAACGCCGTCGTCGCGGTCGAGCACGACACGGACGTCATTCGCGCCGCCGACCACGTCATCGACCTCGGGCCGGGCGCGGGAGCGCGGGGCGGGCGGCTCGTGTTCGAGGGGACGCCGGCGGAGCTGGAAGAGGCAGACACCGCGACCGGCCGCTCGCTGAAGAGGGAGACGGAAGAAAGAGAAGAGATTCTTGCTTCGGAAAGAGAGAGCAGGCCGTACCCGGAAACTGCGCCGAGCGAGCTCCTCGCCGCGGAGATGCCGAATGAAGGACCGTATTTCCCGAATGACCGATGTCAAGGGTCCGAGACCGCTGCGCGGCGCGCGGAGCGCGCCCTTGACATCGGCCATTCGGGAAGAAGATTTGCAACTATCGGGGCTGCATCAGCAGCCCCGAATATCAGAAGAAATATCAATCCTCGGGCGGCTGCATCAGCAGCCCCGAATATCAGAAAGAACTCTTCTCCGGGCGGCCGCCTTCGTGTCCTCGGTGCTCGAGCAAACAATCTCCAAAATATCTCGGTCGACTTCCCTCTTCACCAGCTCGTCGCCGTGTCCGGCGTGTCGGGTTCGGGGAAGTCGTCGCTCGTCGTGGACGTGCTCGCCGCCGGCGCGCGGCAGCGCATGGGGAAGGGGCTGCTCGCGGGCGTGGACGAGGTGGGACCGCACGACGCGATCGAAGGGCTGGAGCGGCTCGACGACGTCATTCTCGTCGACCAGTCGCCGCTCGGGCGCTCCTCGCGCTCGAACGCCGCCACGTACACGAAGGCGTGGGACGAGATCCGCAGGCTCCTCGCGCGCGCGCCTGCCGCGGCGGCGCGCGGCCTCGAGAAGGGAGCCTTCAGCTTCAATGCGCCCGGCGGCCGGTGCGAGCGCTGCCAGGGCGCGGGCGTCGTGACGGTGGACATGCAGTTCCTCGCCGACGTCACGGTCGTCTGCGACGTGTGCGACGGGCGAAGGTTCAAGCCCGAGGTGCTCGAGGTGCGGCTGCGGGGCCGGAATGTCGACGAGCTGCTCGCCGCGACGGTCGACGAGGCGCGCGATCTATTCGCCGACACCCCCGCGATCGGGAACCGGCTCGCGCCGCTCGCGGAAGCCGGACTGGGCTACCTCGCGCTCGGCCAGTCCACCGGTACCCTTTCGGGTGGCGAAGCCCAGCGGCTGAAGATCGCCTCCTTCCTGCGGTCGGGCGGGCCGGAGGGGCCGGTGCTCTTCATCTTCGACGAGCCCACGACCGGACTCGCGCCTTCCGACGTGGATGTGCTCCTGAGGGTCTTCTGGCGCCTTCTCGCGGCCGGCCATTCGATCGTCGCGGTGGAGCATCACACGGGATTCCTCGCGCGCGCGGGCCACCTGATCGAGCTCGGGCCGGGCGGCGGCCCGGAGGGCGGCCGGGTCGTGTTCTCGGGCCCGCCGCAGGCGCTGGCGGCGCTCGGAGGAACGCCGACAGCCGACGCGCTCCGGGGGCGGGTACAATTTCCGACACCGTGACAGACGATGTCTTTCGGTACGTGCTCTCGGCGGAGGGCCGCGAGATCGATCTCCTCGACGGGGAGGCGACGCTGGGCCGAAGCAGGACCTCGACCGTGCGCCTCGAGCACGAGTCCGTCTCGCGCTCGCACGCGCTCCTCACGTTGAATCAGGGTGAGGCAATCCTGAAGGATCTCAACTCCTCGAACGGCACGTACGTGGGGGGCAAGAGAATCTCGCGCGAGGCGCGGCTCCAGAGCGGGGACCGCATCCAGCTCGGGGCGGCGGTCATCGGCCTGCGCATCGTCCCGCCGAAGGCGCCGTCGGATCGGACGGCGCTCCTCGGTCCCGACGAGCTGCCTCCCCAGCCACCGGACGCGCCGCCCGAGGGGGCGCCGCCGCCTTCGGGCACAGCGTTCGATCCGCTTCCCGGCAACACGACCCCGGGCGTTCCGGTCCTGCCGCCCGAGCCCTTCGGGCCGGGCGCGACGCCGGTCTCGGGCGTTCTCCCCGATGCCGACCGCGACGTCGCGAGGCCGGCGGGATCCGGATTCCGCGAAGCCTTTCCCGCCGCTCTGCGGCCGCCGGACGACGTCTCGACCGTGGCCCCGGCGGAAGGCATTCCCGCTCTGGCGGCCCCGTTCCCGGCGGCCTCCCGCGAGCTGTCGGACGTCTCGATCCAGATGAGCGCGCCCCAGGCGCCGCCGCGTCCCGCGTCGGCCGAGCGCGCGGCGGCTTTCCGCGAGCGCCGCGCCGCGCCGGTCAACGAGGGACCGCGGAACGCCGCGAATCCGTTCGCCCGCCTCCTGGCGGCGCTCGTCGACGCCGTCATTCTCACGGCCATCAATCTCCTTCTCTTCGCGCCCGTTTTCCTCATCGACTACTTCCGCGCGGAGCTGCAGACGCGCGACGCGGCACCCGACTGGGCATTCCGCGGTGTCACGGCCCTCTCGTTCCTTCTCGCGGCGCTCGCGAACGCGCTCTACGTCGTGGGCGGGTGGGCCTGGCGCGGGCGCACGCCCGGCAAGTCTCTCCTCGGCCTCACGGTCGTCAAGCGCGGCGAGGTCGGTGGGCGGGGCATCGGCTGGAAGACCGCCCTGATCCGCGCGGTCGTCCTCGTGCTCGCAGGACTTCCAGCCGGCCTCGGCTGGGTGTGGGCCCTCTTCCAGAGGGAGAGACGCGCTCTCCATGACCTCGCCGCCGGAACGTGGGTCGTCAGGTCGCGCTGAGCCTTCAGGGCGCGGTCAACGTCGCGAGGAGCGACGGGGAGATGAGAGCCTCCTCCGAGCGGCGCGAGCCGCCGCGCTTGCGCCAGGAGGCGAGCGCCTTCTTGGCCCGGGCCAGCAGGGAGGGGTCGGCGCTGCCCTCGAGGACGTAGCGCGTTCCGAGGATGAGGGTTTCGAGAAGGTCCGCCTCGCGGGCGAGTGGGCGCGCGCGCCGGAGACTCTCGACGGCGGCCTCCGCCCCGGCCAAGTCGCCGGCGGAGAGGAGCGTCAGGATGCGCTCCGGGTCGGCGCCCTGGGTCTCACGCGGGGCCGGGGTTGCCTCCTCGCGGGGGGCGGCCGCGGCAGCGGTCGCGACGGCGGTCGGAGCGGATGTCGGGGCGGGGGCCAAAACGGCGGGTGACGGCTCCAGAGGAGGAGTCGGAGCCGGCACCAGAGGCGCGGCCTGCTGCTGGGCCTCGCGGCGCTCGAGCGCCCCGAGCCGCCCGAGGAGGTCGGCGGATTCGGGGAAGCCCTCGATGACCCCTTCGCTCCTGGAAAGGAGGAGGTTGCGCTTCGCCTCGAGGAACTCGCCGAGCTCCATGTGGGCCACGCCCAGCCAGTAATAGGGGTCGTAGAGGTCCACGAAGTTCCGGGTCGTGCCGAAGTGGGTTCGCGCCTGCGTGTGCCCGGTCGTCAGCGCGTCGTTCATCCTTCGCACGACGAGCGGCCAGTCCCTCTTCCGGGCGGCCGCCTGACCCGCCTGATAGGCCTTCACGGCGGCGTCCGGGGGTAGAATGGGCTGCGCGGAGAGCAGGCCCGCGAGGGCGACCACTGCCAGGGCGATCGCCCCGACGGACCCGGACGCACGTGGGATGGAGCGCGCGCCGTGACACTCCCGAGTGCGCATCGAAAGGGATTCTAGAGAAGGATGGGCTCGAACTCGCGGCTTTTGCGGCCGATCTTCCGGGCGGCACTGATCGCGGCCCTCGCGGCCGCTTGGGCGCCGGAGGCGCCGGGAGCGACTTGTGCGGTCGCCGCACCGGTCCTGAGCGGCCCGTCCGTGGTCCAGGCCGGCGAGTCGTACTCCCTTTCGTGGACGAACGTACTGACCGATCTGACGGGCTCGAATGCCGACTACTACGTCGTCGAGCGGGCCCTCGACTCGGCATTCTCGTCCGGGCGGGACCAGACCATCACACAGCGGTCGGCGATCACGCTCACTCCCGGAGCGGCGAGCGCCCGGGTCCTTTACCACCGCATCCTCGTCAGCTCGTCGTGTCCCACGTTCGCGGCGATCATCTCGAATACGGTCGCCGTCCAGGTGAAGAGCGACTGCGACGTGCCGCCCTCCGTGGGAGAGCTCGGCGCGAACCCGCCGAATCCGCCGGCCTTTTCCACGTGGGTGGTCACATGGGACACGCTCGGCACGGGCGCGGGCCCGGGCGGCGGCCTGACCGGCCTGAAATTCCGCATCCGGCGAACCTCGGCGTTCGAGCCCGCCGGGCGCGAGTGGGTCGTGGAAGGCGGCGCGGCCTCTTTCGCTGGCGCTCCCGGGGACTACGTCTTCCAGGTGCGGGCCGAGGCGTCCTGCGGGTCGCTGGGCCCCTGGTCTCCGGCGCTGCGCGTCACCGTGGGCAACGTCCTCAAACCCGCGCTTCTCCTCGTGTCCGAGCCGGCACCCATCGCGGCGGTCGTCCCGCCCGCCGGCTCCCGCCTGTCGACGTCGTTCGTCCTGCGCAACGGCGGGACCGATCCCATCCCCGTGCGCGCGAAGCCGGACGACGGCGGGTTCGTCGTCGCGCCGGATGCGTTCACGCTGGATCCGAACGCCGAGCGGACCGTCGTCGTGACCTCGCTCTACGCCTCCGTGCTGCTGCGCCCCGTGCACGCGTCGGTTCAGCTCACGGCGGGCGAGGCCACGCTGACCGTTCCCATCGACTGCATGCTCACGGATACGCCTTCCCGGGCGAGGGTCGGCTGGAGCGATCCGGCCGCGGACATCGACCGCGACGGGGATTCCGTCCTCCGCTCGATCGTGAATCCGTCCGACGCGGTCGCATGGATCGCGGCGACGACGCGCGCCCCCTGGCTCTCGGTGACGTCGCTGGACGGCCTGCCGTGGGATCGTCCGCTCGCGGGGCACGAGGCGCGCACCGTGCGGATCGCCGTGGACCGCGCCAAGCGGCGCTCGGGCACCGGAACCGAGGTCGGCGCGGTCGCCCTCACGACGGTCGGGTTCCCGGACAGCCCGGACACGCTCCTCGTGACCGACGACGGTCCGCCGGTTGCGCCGACCGCCACCGGCGCCGGCGCGACCCCGGCGGCCGCCGCGCGCACGCGCCTCCTGTACGCCGCGTTCCCGAACGCCATCGACGCGCGGAGCGTCGGCCGCTTCGCGGCGGACCTGTGGCTGACGAACTCGGACGCGGTGGATCCCGTGGCGGTCTCGCTCCTCTTCAACCCGATCGGCGCTCCGGGCGACGGCTCGGCCCTGCGCCGCTTCGACCTGGCGCTCGCCGCCGGCGAAACGCGCCGTTACCGCAACGTCGTCGGAACGCTGCTCGGCGTCGAGGGCGCGTTCACCGTCGAGGTCCGCTCGCCTTCCCCCACCGTGACCGCGACGGCCCTCGTGAACAACAGGCCCCTGCCCGAGACGGCCGCGGCGCGGAACGCCTCGCGCCGCACGCTCGCCGGGACGACGCCGCCCACGGGGCAGTACGGCTTCGAGCTGCGGCCGACGGTTCCGGGCGAGGGCGTGAAGCAGAGCGACCCGCTGTACTGGGTGTCGGGCCTCGCGCACGACGCGAACCGGCGCTCGAACCTCCTCCTCCTCGAGACTTCGGGCTTCGATACGAAGATCCTGATCAACCTCTTCGATGTCGATCATCATCGGGTGCTGAAGGATGGCGCCGCGGTGAGCATCGAAAAGACGATCCCCGCGAACGGGGCCGTGCAGCTCTTCGACGACGCGGACCTCTTCGACGCCGGGCCGCTCGCGCATTCGTACGCGTACGCCGAGATCGAGTGGAAGGACAACAGCGCGGCCGACCCCGTGGGCGGCGCGCGCGGCTCCGTCGTCGGCATGGCGACGGTCATAGACAACCGCACGCAGGACTCCTCGCTCCACGTGGGCGCCACGAAGAGCGGGCTCCAGCCGCTGCAAGGTCTCAGCGCGAGCGTCGTGGCGGGCGCCGGTTCGCGAACGGCGCTTTCGAGCCTGCCCCTGAGCGGCGACCCGCCGCCGCTGTCGTTCCCGGCGGTCCATGCCGGCGGTGCGCCCCTGGAAGACGGGTCGAAACCCTTCTGGAGGACGCGCGTGACGCTCACGAATACCGGGACGGAACAGCGCACCCTGACGCTCACTTACCATGACAACGATCCCACGGTCCCCCCGGTCACCTCGGGAAATCAGGGCCTCGGAGGCGGGACGGTCTTCTTCTTCGAGGACGTACTCGAGGAAGTGTTCAATCTCCCCCCGGGGGCCGGCACCTACGGTCACATCGAAATCACGAACGTGAAGAACGGCGACGGCACGTGCTGCAGGCAGGGCTGGGCGGACGTGGATGTCCAGACCGAGGCCTACACGGTGTCGCCCGCGACCGGCGTGGGGGATTTCAAGACCGGCATGGAGGGCTACTCCTACCTCCACGGTTACTCCTCGTTCCAGTCGAACCTCGGGACGATGTCCTTCGACGGCGCCGAGAGCTCGTCGGCCTATCGCACGAACCTCATCCTGAGCGAGGTCGGGGGCAACTTCTGCGACGTCATCATCGCCGCGTATCTGCCCGGGTCGTTCGTGCCGATCGCCTCCGTCTCGAGGCGCATTCCGCAGAATGGCTATCTCTCCGACGAGCTGTTCCACCACATTCTCGGCCTGAACCTCTCGGAGCTGACCGACGTGCGCGTCGTCGTGCGGCAGGTGGGTGGCGACGGCGTGTTCCTCGCCTTCGCCTCGAAGATCGACCTCGTGACGGGCGACCCGGCGAACATCTTCCTGCGTCCGGCGGCGGCCGGCACGGGACGGTGACGGGTTGGCCGCCGGCGCCGTCGAGCGCATCGCCCATTACCGCATCCTGAAGCGTATCGGCCGCGGCGGGATGGGCATCGTGTACCAGGCCGTCGACGAGCGCGACGAGCGCACGGTCGCGCTCAAGGTGATCCGCGAGGCCGAGGGGCCCGGCGACGAGTCGGCCGCGCACCTCAAAGAGGCGCGCGTGCGCTTCGACCGCGAAGCGGCGATCCTCAAGAGCCTCCTCCACGTGAACGTCGTCTCGTTCTTCGAGATCGGCGAGGAGGACGGAACGCCCTGGCTCTCGATGGAGTACCTCGACGGCGTGCCCCTGACGTCCTTCGCCGGCCGGCCCTGGACCGAAACGGTGCCGCTCCTCGTCCAGGCGGCGCACGGGCTCGAGTACCTCTCCTCGCGCGGGATCGTTCACCGCGACCTGTCGCCCGACAACATCCTCGTCCTCGAACGGGGCGGCGACCAGCTCGTCAAGCTCCTCGATTTCGGCGTCGCGAAGCTGTTCGAGAAGGCCTCGAGCCTCGAATCCCTGACCGCCACGGGGTTCTTCCTCGGCAAGGTGGCGTACGGCTCGCCGGAGCAGCTCGGGTCGCTCGGGCACGGTGCGCCGCTCGACTGGCGAAGCGACGTCTACAGTCTCGGCGTCATCTTCTACCAGGTGCTCGCCGGGCACCGGCCGTTCGACGGCAAGGCTCCGGTCGAGTACATCGCCGCGCACCTCAACGCCGTGCCGCCGCCGGTGGCGGCGCCGTCCGAGGCGCCGTCCCTGCCGGTGCCGCTCGTGCGCCTCGTGGGGCAGATGCTCGAGAAGCGGCGCGAGAGCCGGCCCGCGAGCTGGCGGGAGATCGTGGACCGCCTCGTCGCCGTGCTGCGGGAGGCCGGAGGCGCGCGGCTGCCGGCGGGAATCGAACGTCCGACCGGCGAGGCCGTGACCGAGGCCACCCTGGGAACCGAGCTCGTGGGAGTTTCGTCCGGGTCCGGCCCGGTGAATTTCTCGCCGGGGACCCGCCCGCTCCACGAGACGCGTCTCCTCGCGTGGCTCGCGGCGGCGGGCGTCGTGCTCGTCCTTTCGGCGTCGTGGTGGGCGGCCCGGATACGGCCTTCGGCCCGCCCGGTCGAGCGGCGGGCTCACGTGCCCGTGCCGGCCGCCGCGGCGCCTCAGGCGGCCGCCCGCTCCATCCCGGCGGTCCCGGCGCCGATCGCGGGGCGCCTGCAGCTCCTCGGGCTGCCGTTCGCCAGGGTCGTGTCGCTCGTGGATGCGCGCTCCGGGAACTCGGTCCCGCTGCCCGCCAACGCCACGACGCCGCTCCTCGTGACGAATCTCGCTCCCGGTCCCTACCGCGTCGTCCTGGCCGGGCCCGGCCCCGGCGGGCGTACCGTCGAGCGCGCCGTCTCGGTGTCCAGCGGCGCGACCGTGCTCCTTTCGGAGCCGTTCGCGACCCCCGGCTCGCTGGCGGAGTCCCTGACGACGGGAGAGGCGCGATGACGGCGACACGGCCTTCCCGGCGTGCGCCGCTTCTGCTTTTCCTCGGCGCCCTCGCCGCGGCACCCGCCGGCGCCCAGACCGACTCGGCCCTCCTGTCGAAGGTCAGCTTCAACCTCACGAACCCGGGCGGCAAGTCGCTCGCCATGGGAGGCGCGTTCACGGCGATCGCCGACGACGCGACTGCCGCGCTCGCGAACCCCGCGGGACTCGGGCTGATCTCCTCCGTGGAGTTCGCGCTGTCCGGCAAGCGCACGGACGCGACTTTCGGCCTCGTGACGGCGCGGTCCACCGCGACCGGCCCCCTCGCCGCGCTCTATCCGAACATCGACACGACGAACGTCGACCGCGACACGCGCGCCTCGTCCGTCGACTTCGCGGGCGTCGTCCTGCCTCTCTCGCGCCGACTCGTCGCCGCCGTCTTCTACGCCGAGAACCTGCGGTTCGAGGGAGACACGGGAAGCAGCGGATATCAGTACTTCGAGCTGCGCGACAACCGGACGGGCGAGGCGACCCGGCGGGACTTCCTGTTCGAGTTCCGCGAGTTCGGGTCGGTCCGCCTTACGAACAAGCTGCTCGGCCTCTCCCTCGCGTATCGCGTGTCGGAGCGCGTGCGCATCGGCGGAGGCGTCACGCTCAATCGCGCGTCCTTCGACCTGGGGGGCGACGCCGGAGGCCCGCACCGCATCGTGAACCGCACGTTCCTGTCGCCGACCTTGGACGAGACGCCCACGGTGACGATGCGGGTGGACGGCGTGTCCGGCACGAAGCTCGGATACCTCGTGGGGATTCACGTCGACCTTCTCCCCGACGGGGCCCTGACGCTCGGGGCCGATTACCGCTCGTCGCCGCACAACGACGGGACGCTCGTGATCGGCGGCGACGTGCCGGCGGCGCTGGCGGGGCAGACGTCGCGCCCGTTCACGTTCCGCGTGCCGCGCGACGCCGCGGTCGGCCTTGCCGCGCATCCCATGCCCGGCCTCACGCTCGCGGCCGAGGTGCAGTGGGTGGCGTACGGCGAGATCTTCGACCGGTCGCTTCCGCTGGTCTCGTACGTGGGGATCGTCGGGCCGTCCCCCGGATTTCCCCTCAAGGACCCCGTGCTCGCGGACGTTTCGCCCGCTCCGAACGTCTTCGTTCCGCGGATCGGGCTGGAGTACGTGGCGGGCGGAAAAGACGCGCGCCTCGCGTTCCGCGTGGGTTACCACCGCGAGCCGGCGCACGGCGTCACGGCGAGCCTCAACGCGCGCGACGGCTCGGGCGCTCCGTTTCCCATCACGGACCCGCCGTATTCGGCGAGCGTCGCCGCCGTGTTCGACGGCGGGCGCGCGGACGACCGCTTCGCCGGCGGGCTCGGTTTGACCGTCGCGCGGTCTTTGTCGATCGACTTCGGCTTCGATGTCGGCCGCGCCTCGCGGCAGCTCGCCGCCAGTCTTTTCTACCGCTTCTAGGCGGTGCCTCGGCTCGGCGAGGCGAAGTGGGCGACCGTGGCCTTCAGGCCCTCCTCGAGGCGCACCTTCGGCTCCCAGCCGAGGATTTTCCTCGCGAGCGTGATGTCGGGGCGGCGCTGCTTCGGGTCGTCCAGGGGAAGGGGCCTGAGGACGAGGGGCGCTTTCGTGCCCGTGAGCCGCTGTACCGTCTCGGCGAACTCCCGGACCGTCATCTCGTCCGGGTTGCCGATGTTCATCGGGTCCTTGTAGTCCGACTCGAGGAGCCGCGTGATCCCGTCGATGAGATCCGAGACGTAACAGAACGACCGCGTCTGCGACCCGTCGCCGAAGACCGTCAGGGGCTCGCCGCGAAGCGCCTGGCCGAGGAGCGACGGCACGATACGCCCGTCGTTCGGACGCATGCGAGGGCCGTACGTGTTGAAGATCCGCGCGATGCGCGTGTCGACGTCGTGGAAATTTCGGTAGGCGATCGTCATCGCCTCCGCGAAGCGCTTCGCCTCGTCGTAGCAGCCGCGCGGTCCGACGGGGTTCACGTTTCCCCAGTAGCTTTCGGGCTGCGGATGGACGAGCGGGTCCCCGTAGACCTCGGACGTGGAGGCGAGAAGGAAACGCGCCTTCTTCGCCCGCGCCAGCCCGAGCGCCTTGTGCGTGCCGAGCGCGCCCACCTTCAGCGTCTGGATCGGGATCTGGAGGTAGTCGATGGGGGAGGCCGGGGACGCGAAGTGGAGGATCGCGTCCACGGGCCCATCGAGGAAGATGTACTCGGTGACGTCATGGAAGACGAAGCGGAACTTCCGGTTCCCGGCGAGGTGGGCGATGTTTCGCTCGTGGCCCGTGACGAGATTGTCGAGACCGACCACCTCGTGCCCGTCGGCGAGGAGGCGGTCGGACAGGTGGCTTCCGAGAAAACCCGCAGCTCCCGTGACGACGACACGCATGACGCCGCGATTCTACGGGAGCGCGCGCCGCTTCAGGCGCGCCGGCTCAGGCGTGGATCTGGGCGTAACGGGCTTCGAGAACCTCGCGCGGCTCGGCCGGCTCGGCCACGATGCAGCCCTCGATCGGGCAGATCTCGACGCACTTCGGCGCGTCGAACGCGCCCACGCACTCGGTGCAGCGCTCCCCATTGACCACGAAAGTCGGGTCGCCGGCGGTGATCCCCTGGTTCGGGCATTCCGGCTCGCACGAGCCGCAGTTGATACAGGTGTCCTGGATCTTCATGGACATGAGGCACCTCCCTTAGGTGGAGCCTGCCATCCAGGGCCCCGCGTGAAAATGATGCACGCGCTTCAGGACCTGCCGAGTCCGACATAGTTCCAGCCCGCCTTTTTCATGTCTTTCGGCTCATAAAGGTTGCGCAGGTCGACGAAGTTCTTCCCCTTCATCGTCCTTTCGAGCCGGCCGAGGTCGAGCTTGCGGAACTGGTTCCAGTCGGTCGCCAGAACGAGGACGTCAGCCCCCGCGGCGCAGGAGTAGACGTCGTCGGCGAGCGCGAGCGCGGGCATCTCTTTCCGGGCGTTCCCCATCGCGGCCGGGTCGTAGGCCACGACGTCGGCGCCCCGCGCCATCAGGTCGGCCGCGAGCTTCAGGCACGCGCTCTCGCGGATGTCGTCGGTCTCGGGCTTGAAGGCGATGCCGAGCAAGGCGACGCGCTTGCCCTCGAGGTCGGGGCACACGGCTTCGACCTTCTCCACCATGCGCGCCTTCACGCGGCGGTTGACGGAGAGAACGGCCTCCATGATCTCGAAGGTGTAGCCGTTCTTCCGAGCGAGATCGACGACGGCGGAAGAGTCCTTCGGGAAGCACGATCCCCCGTAGCCGGGCCCGGGGCTCAGGAACTGCGGGGCGATGCGCTTGTCGAGGCCCATCCCTCGGGCCACGTCCTTCACGTCGGCGCCCATCCTCTCGCACATGGCGGCCACCTCGTTGATGAACGAGATCTTGAGGGCGAGGAAGCCGTTCGACGCGTACTTGATGAGCTCGGCCGACTCGACGTCCGAGACGACGAACGGAACGCCACCGATCGCGAGGGGCGAGTAAACGTCCTTCACGATCGCGATGGCCTCTTCGTCGCGCGAGCCGATGACGACACGGTCCGGGTGCATGAAGTCCTCGATGGCCGACCCCTCGCGCAGGAACTCGGGGTTCGAGACGACCGAGAACTTGTACCTCCCGTTATTCGTGCGCAGGATCTCCTCGATCTGGGCGCCGGTCCCCGTGGGCACGGTGGACTTCGTGACGACGACCTTGTACCCGTTCATGTGCGTCGCGATCGACTCGGCGACCTGGAAGATGAACGACAGGTCCGGCGAGCCGTCCTCCTTCGGGGGAGTCCCGACGGCGATGAAGATCACGAGGCTGCGCTCGACCGCCTCCTCGAGGTTGGTCGTGAAGCGCAGGCGGCCGGCCTTCTCGTTCTTGTGGATCAGCTCCTCGAGACCCGGTTCGTAGATCGGAGACACTCCGCTTCTGAGGAGGGCGATCTTCGCCTCGTCATTGTCGACGCACGTCACGTCCATGCCGAAGTCGGCGAGGCAGGCGCCGGTCACGAGGCCGACGTAGCCCGTTCCGACCATGCAGATGTTCATCGAGTGAAGCCTATCTTACCCTTCAGCCGCGCGGCTTCTTCGCGGCGGCGTCGAACGGCCGGCGGAGAAATCCGAAGAGCTCGCGGCGAGAGACCGACCGCGGAGGCTCCGGGGCCGCCCCGAAAGGCGCCGTCTCGGAGGGACGCGACGTGCGGCCGGCCTGTTCGGGGTAGAGGCGCGCGCGCACGATCTCCCAGGCGATCTCGGCGATTCCGAGCTGCGGGGCGTAGCCGAGAAGCTCCCAGGCCTTCCCCAGGTCCGCGATGCGCGGGGGGCGCGGGGACTCTCCGGTGGCGACGATGCAGGCCTCGCGGGCCGCGCGCTTGGCGAGAGCGAGCACGAGCTGGGTGGGGCGAACGGCGAGCCCGAAGCCGAGGTTCACGGTCTCCCCGAGAGGCCGGCGCGCGATCGCGAGGAGGACGCCGCGCACCACGTCCTCGACGTGCACGAAATCGCGCGGCGCGTCATCGGGAAGGACGACCTCCTCGTTGCCGACGAGGGCCTCGAGCGCGTCGAGGGGAAAGCGCGCCGGACCGCCGCCCGGGCCCACGGCGACGAACACGCGCAGGTTGACGAAAGGCAGGCCGGAGGCGAGCAGGGCCTCCTCCTCGGCGGCCTTCGCGAGGAGGTCCGGATCGTCGCCGGGCCGGGGAGCCTCGTCCTCGCGCGCGCTCAGGGCCGCGTCGTCGCGCGGCGCGTAGAGCCGCCCGTCCGAGAGGTGAACGAAGATCCCGGTTCCCGACGCGCGGGAGGTCTCGAGGAGGGGCCCGATGCCGCGGCCGCCCGGAGGAAGGAGCGTCGCGTTCACGACGGACGCGGGCCGGTGCTCCTTGAACACAGGCTCGAGAACCGCGAGGTCGGTCGCATCGCCGCGCACGACGACCGCGTGCGGATGGCGAGAGAACGAGGCCACGCGCTCTTCCTTGAGGGCCCGCCCGTCCCCGCCGTCGTCGAACGAGTCGAGAAAGACCACGCTTTCTCCCGTCCCGAGGAGCCTCCGCGCCACGGCGGATCCGAGGAAGCCGGCGCCTCCGGCCACGAGGACGAGGCTCATGGGGTGGGTTGGGGGGTGGCCGCGAGGCTCTTTTGCGCGCCGTCGTACCGCTTCTTGATGCCGGATCTCTGCCGGTCGCGAATGAGCCAGCGCAGGAGCTTGCTCTCGTTGATTCCGACCAGGATGTCGTCGATCGCGGCGTGCACGGTGGGATCGGCGATGAGCCTGCCGGCCGTCCCCTCCGTCGAGTCGAGCTTCGCGGCGACGTTCGCGAGGTGGGAGGAGAGCTTCTTCAGGTCGTCCAGGAATTCTTTCGAGAAGTCGCCGTTCGAAACGAGCTGCCCGAGGAGCCCGCTCCCGGACTTGAGGTCCTTCGAGAACGAGGCGAGCCCCTCCGCGGTGACTTGCAGCGAGTCGACCATGGCGAAGAACTTCTTCTTGCCTTCGGGATCGGAGAGGAGCGCCGGCACGAGGCCTTCGCCCGTCGTCGCCCCCTTTTCGACGTTCGCGAGAATCCGGTTTAGCGAGGCCGAGGCCGAGCCCAGCTCGCCGAGAACCTGATCGGCGGCGGCTTCGTCGTTCAGGAGCCGGCCGACGAGGCCCTTGCCCTGGCGTACGTCCTTCGCGAGGCCGCTCAGGCTGTCGAGCGTCTGGCGGAGCGAGCGGGAGAGCGCCTGCCCGTTCTCCGATTCCGAGGTGATCTCGCCGAGGAAGCCCTCGCCCTTCTCGGTGCGGCCGAGGATGTTCTTCAGCGACTTCGAGATCGCGACGACGTTGTCCACGAGGTCGCCCGAACCCGCCAGGATCTTCTCGAGCTCGGCGCCGCGGAACGCGATGATCTCGTGGTCGGGCTCGAGGTCGGGCTTGTCGGTCGAGCCCGGCGTCACTTCCAAATACTTGTCGCCGAGGAGCCCGATCGTCTTGATCTCGGCGCGGCTGTCGGTCTTGACGAGGTGCTGGTACTTGCGCTCGATGTCGAAGTGAATCGTGAGGTCCTGGCCCGGCACGCGGGGCACTTCGATGCTCCGGACGGCGCCCACGATCACGCCCGCGAGGCGTACCTGGTTTCCTCCCACGATGCCCGACGTGTTCGGAAAGCGTGCGAAGTAGGAGGTGCGGCGCACGAAGAAACCCTTCGTGCCCCCGATGAAGAGGAGGGCGCCGGCGAGCAGCACGAAGGCGGCAAAGAGGATGACCCCGACGCGGGTTTTGGTCTTGATGTCGGCTCTCAAGGGGGACCCCCCTTCGGCGTGGTCTTTCCGGGTGCCTCCCCGGCGACGAGGAAGGCGCGGAGGTCGGGGACCTCCGAGGCGCGTGCCTGCTCCGGCGTTCCGATGAAGGCGAAGCGGCCGTTCTGGAGGAAGGCGATGCGATCGGCCACGAAGAGCGCCGAGACGATGTCATGGGTCACGACGACGGACGTCGTCGCGAGGCGCTCGTTCAGGTCCACGATGAGCCGGTTGATCGTCATCGAGGTCACGGGGTCGAGTCCCGTCGTGGGCTCGTCGTAGAGGAGGACCTCGGGCTTGAGCGCGACGGTGCGGGCGAGCGAGACGCGCTTCTTCATCCCGCCCGAGAGCGAGGAGGGGAGGAGCCGCTCCACTTCGCGCCCGAGGTTCACGAACCCGAGAACCTCGCCCACGCGGGCCGAGATCTTCTCCTCGGACCAGGAGGTGTGCTCGCGCAGCGCGAAGGCGATGTTCTCGAAGACCGTCATCGAGTCGAAGAGCGCGCCGCCCTGGAAGAGCATGCCGACCTTCTTGCGGATCGGCACGAGCTCCTCCTCGGGCAGCCGCGAAACCTCCACGCCCTCCACCCACACCTCGCCCGAGTCGGGCTGCTCGAGCCCGTTCATGTGCCGGAGCGACACGGACTTGCCCGATCCGGAGCCGCCGAGGATCACGAGCACTTCGCCGCGGTAGACGGAGAGGTCCACTTCGTCGAGGACGCGGTGCGAGCTGTATTTCTTGAGGACGCGCTTGAATTCGATGATGGGGGCGCTCGCGGGCCGGTCGGCCCTCACGAACCTCATGACGGCCGTCTCGCTGAAGGTCACTTGAGCCCCAGCGGCAGCAGCAGGAAGAGCTTCGTGAGGAAGAAATCGGACATGAGAACCGCGATGGAGGCGACGACGACCGCGATCGTCGTCGCGCGCCCCACTCCGTCCGCCCCGCCCGAAGCGTTCAACCCGTTGTAGCAGCCGATCATCGCGATCTCGAATCCGAAGACCGGGGTCTTGAAGAGCCCGTGGAGCACGTCGCTGACGTGCACGGATTGCTGGACCGTCGAGAGGTAGAAGGCGGCTCCGACCTTTACCTCGACGACCGCGATGAAGAGCCCGCCCACCATCCCCAGGAAATCGGCGAGGAGCGTGAGGACCGGCAGCATGAGCGTCACGGCGACGACGCGCGGCAGGACGAGCTTCCGGATCGGCGAGGCGCCCAGAGCCCGCAGGGCGTCGACCTGCTCGGTGACGGACATCGTGCCCAGCTCGGCCGTGATTCCAGAGCCGACCCGTGCCGCCACCATGAGGGCCGTGAGCGTGGGGCCCAGCTCCCGGCAGATCGACAGGACGACGACGCGGCCCACGAAGAGCTTGCCGCCGAACTGCGCGAGCGCGTACGACGTCTGGAGCGCGAGCACCATTCCCGTGAACAGCGCCGTGAGATTCGTGATGGAGATGGACTGAACGCCGAGGGCGTCCATCTGGCGGATGATCTCGGACGCCTCCCAGCGATTGCGCGCCTCGCGGGCCAGCTGCGCCGTCATCAGGGCGACGCCGCCGAGGTGGAACGACGTGTTTCCGATCCAGCGCCGGATGCGCGCCAGCTTCCAGAGAGGCTGCTTCAATACCGCGACGTATTGGGTCGTCGAGTCGAACTGGACCTGGGCCACGCGCCCATTCTAAGTGTCCGGGGGCGGCTCGCTAGACTTCCGGCGCATGGAGCGCCTCCGCGACCTCGCCGTCTCCCTGTGGAGCTGGGCGGTCATCGCTCTCGCGTCGACGGTGTTCGGTCTCCTCGCGATTCTCACGGCCTGGGTCCCGCCGCGAGGCCGCCTCTACCTCTTCTGGGCGCGCGGGTGGGCGCGGACCCTTCTCTTCCTGACCGGGATCCCCGCGACCATCGAGATTGCGGATGAGGCGGCGGAGCTGCCGCAGGCGATCTACATGTCGAACCACGAGTCCGGCATCGACATCCTCCTCCTGCTCCTCGCCATCCGCCAGGACGTGCGTTTCCTCGCGAAGCGCGCCCTGTTCTTCGTTCCCTTCATGGGCTGGTCGATGTGGCTCGCGGGTTTCGTGCCGGTGGATCGGCGTCGGACCGAGCGGGCGAAGGAGGTTCTCTCGGAGCTGGAATCCCGCCTCGCGAAGGGCACGTCGATCCTCGTCTTTCCCGAGGGTACGCGCTCGCGCGACGGACGCCTCGGCCCGTTCAAGAAATCGGGCTTTCTCACGGCATTGAAATCCGGAATCCCGATCGTCCCCGTCGGCGTTTCCGGGGCCAGGGCCGTTCTCGGCGCGCAGGGCATGGTCGTGCGGCGGGGGCCGGTGTGCGTGCGCGTGGGTCGTCCGATCCGGACCGCGGACCTCGGCGTCAGGGACCGGCCGGCGTTGATGAAAGAGGTCCGGAACGCAATCCTCGAGCTTGCGGGAGCGGAGGAGGAGCACCGGCGCTCGGGCGCGGCGCGTGGCGGGTGAACCGGAGCAGCTCCGCGCCCTGGGCGCGGGCGAGGAGCTCGGGCCGATAGCCGGAAGCGCCGAGGAGCTCCCCGATGTGGACGTGGGCGGCGCAGCAGCTCACCTCGAGGTGGGTCGCGAGGTAGAGCACGCGTTCCGGTCTCAGGGAGACGAGGTCCCGGAGAGCCGGATCGAGAACCTCCGGACGGTCCTCATAGCCGGCAAGTCCGGGCAGAGTGACCGAGCGGTCCCGCAAGAGCCGCGCTTCGAAGCGGGCCCCGTAGTAGTCCACCGGGACGAGCCTTACGGGCCAGCCGCTGTAGTAGCCCGCGCTCCAGTTCGTGTGGGGATAGATGAGCACGACGTCCTCGGGTTCTGCTTCGGCCGCGAGCGCCCGGACGAGCCGGGCGTCCTCGACCAGCGGGTACGTGACGCGCGTGGCGGAGGACAGGACGATGGCCGCCGCGAGAAGGGCCGGAACGCCCTCGCGGACGAACGTCCGGCGCGCGCGGCGCGCCAGCGCGGAGATCGCGCCGGCCGCGACGAGGGCGACGAGTGGGTACGCGAACGCGGTCGTCCGGCCGTCCACGGGATAGAGGCGCACCGCCGCGGCGGCGAAGAGCGATGACCATAGCGCCAAGAGGAATGCGGCCGCGAAGCGCGTCTCGCGGGCGCGGACGAGCAGGACGAACCCCACGAGAACGAGAATGCCGAGCGCCTGCCATCCGTGTGGAAATGAGCTTCCAAGGATGAGCGCGCTGCGCGACAGGATGAACGCGATCCCGTCAAGAGGTTTTTGGAGTGGAACGAAGCCCCCCTGCCAGAAGCTCGTGAGCGCCCGGTTCGCCTGCCCGTAAACGAGGAGAACGCCGAGCGCCACTTCCGCCGCGAGGAATGCCCCGGCGAGCCTCATGAGCGGGCCGCGTTCGCGAGTCGCCGCGAGGGCCGCCGCGAGCGCGCCGGCGAAGCCGACGACGCCGACGAGAGCGGCGGGGTACGAGAACAGGGCGGCGGGCGCGGCGAGGAGAGCGAGACGTCCGAGGTGGCGCTGCGAGGGCTCGGCCAGGCAGCGCCCGGTCGCGGCGACGAGGACCAACGCGAGAAGCGCGTCCGTCGCATACGGTTTCGCCCGAACGGCGTAGTCGGAGAGGGTCGGGTTCAGGGCGAGAAGCACCGCGGCGAGAATTCCGCCGGCGAGACCGCCCGTCGTTCGCCGGACGAGCCACGCTCCGAGGGGGACGAGAGCGAGGGACGCCGCGAGAGGGAGCAGTTGAAGCGAAAGCTCCGCGCCCGGCAGGAGACGGCGCGCGATCGCGAGAAGGGCGATGAATCCGACGGGATGAGGAGGCTTGATCGCCAGCAGGTCCGGAAGGGAGGCGTCCCGCGCGAGGAGGGCGACCCAGGCGTCGTCGAGGTAGAGCGATTGCGGGGCGAGCCCCGGCAGCCGCAGGGAGAGCGCGAGGAGATCGACCGCGGCGATCGCGCCCCAGAAGAGGGCTCTCTCCCTCCGGTTCGCCGCCGGTCCCAGCCACCAGGACGGGGCGCGCTGCCGGGCCCCTTCGGTTGCCAACGCGGCGAGTATGGCACGGGGTTGCCGTGTGCCTTGAGTCACTTGCATCAGGGCATGGCAGCCCGCCGGGACCGACGTTAAAAGGGGAGATTTCGATGAAAGCGAAAGCACAGGCCGTCAAGCGTCCGGTTCCGTTCCTCCACATCGACTTCCACGCGCACCCCGACCTGTGGAAGGGCCTTCTCGCCGTTCTGTTCGGCGTCATCGTAACCCTGCTGCCGGTCCCGACAGGCCTGAAGCCGGCCGCTTGGTACTACTTCGCGCTCTTCTGCGCGGTCGTCGTCGGCCTCGTCCTTGAGCCGATCCCCGCCGCCGCGGTCGGCGTCACGGGCGTCGCGCTCGCGACGGTCCTCGGCCTCGTCGAGCCAAAGCCCGCGGACGCGATCAAGTGGGCCCTCGGGGGCTTCTCGAACACGACCGTGTGGCTCATCTTCGGCGCGTTCATGTTCGCGCTCGGGTACGAGAAGTCCGGCCTCGGCCGGCGCCTCGCCCTCGGCCTCGTCAGGAAGATGGGAGGCAACTCGCTCGGTCTCGGCTACGCCGTCTCGCTGTCCGACGTGATCCTCGCGCCGTTCACGCCGTCCAACACGGCACGCAGCGGTGGAACGGTCTTTCCGGTCATCCGGAACATCCCGGGCCTTTACGGCTCCGAGCCGGGCGCGACGTCGCGGCGTCTCGGGGGACCTCTCCTGTGGACGGCCCTCGCGACGACGTGCGTGACCTCGACGCTTTTCCTGACGGGCCTCGCGCCGAACCTGCTCGCCCTCGAGGTCGTCAGGAAGACCGCGAAGGTCGACATCTCGTGGTCGGCCTGGCTCGTCGGAGTCCTCCCCGTCGGCGTCGTGCTCCTCCTCCTCGTCCCCTGGCTCGTCTACAAGATCTACCCGCCCGAGGTTAAGCAGAGCACGGAGGTCCCGGTCTGGGCCGGCAAGGAGCTCCATGGGATGGGCCGCATCTCGCGCAACGAGGTCGTGATGGCCGTCCTCGCCGTCTCCGCCCTCGCGTTCTGGATCTTCGGCGGCAAGCTCGTGGACGCGACGGCGGTCGCCCTCGCCGCGATCGCCCTCATGGTGATCCTCGGCGTCGTCGCGTGGAACGACATCCTCGCGAACAAGGCCGCGTGGAACGTCCTCGTCTGGTTCGCTACCCTCGTCGCCCTCGCGGACGGCTTGAACCGGGTCGGCTTCGTGACGTGGTTCGCCAAGCGCGCCGCCGCCCCGCTCGCCGGCTACGCGCCGCTCACGGTCATGGTCCTCCTGACGGTCCTCTTCTTCGTCACGCATTACATGTTCGCGAGCATCACGGCCCACGTGACGGCCATGCTCCCGGTCATTCTCGCGGCCGGTGCCGCCGTACCGGGGGTCGACCCGCGGATGTTCGCGATGCTTCTCTGCTACACCCTCGGCATCATGGGCATCCTGACCCCCTACGCGACCGGCCCGTCGCCCGTCTACTTCGGCAGCGGCTTCGTCCCGCGCAAGGACTTCTGGCGGCTCGGCGCGATCTTCGGCTTCATCTACCTCGCCGTTCTCCTCGCGATCGGCGTGCCCTGGATGCTGTTCATGAAGCCCTGAGGGGAGAGGCCGGGAGATTTCTTAGAAGGG
>JBGQDL010000016.1:0-42700 GCA_041495865.1 Thermoanaerobaculia bacterium
CCTCTGCAAGAAAATCGCTCCAGCCGGCCCAATCGGCGTTAGGGTCGGTCGTGAGTTTCCAAGTGGTGAAGAGTCCCCCTTGTGCGGTGCTCGCCCATAGTTCCAAGCGACCGTCAGAAAGCGGGGCGACTGCCACTGAGGTAACGGCACCGGGAAGCGGTCCTACTTCTGCAAGAAAATCGCTCCCGCCGGCCCAATCAGCGTTAGGGTCGGTGGTGAGTGTCCAAGTGGTGAAGAGTCCCCCTTGTGCGGTGCTCGCCCACAGTTCCAACCGACCATCCGAAAGACGGCTAACGGCAACGTGGCTCATAGTAGCTCCTTAAGTAGGTAGGAATTTCAGAGGCGACTCAATAGTAAGTTGATGACGGCTAACTAGTATTCGGCCTCAGGGGAAGTCTACATGTCTCGCGACGTTTCGGCGAAGGTCGCTACAGCTGGCGGCCTTGCCCCCTTTTCTGGTCCAGGCGGGATGTGAGGAATCCACATTATCGTCGTAGTAGTCGCGCTGTGGAAATGTGCAATTCACGCAGCCGTCTCCCGAGCGGCTATGGCCGCTCTGAACTCGGCCGGCGTGAGGTTGTTGAGCGAGCTGTGCGGGCGGACCTCGTTGTAGTCGATACGCCACTCCTCGATCGTGCGCCGCGCGTCCTCGAGCGTGGTGAACCAGTGCCCATTGAGGCACTCGTCTCGGAGCTTTCCGTTGAGGCTCTCGATGAAGGCGTTCTGGTTTGGCCTGCCGGGGTCGATGAAGCGAAGCGTGATGCCCCTCTTTTCGGCCCAAGCCAAGAAGGCCCGGCTCGTGAACTCCGAGCCGTTGTCGACGACCATCGTGGCGGGCAGGTCGTGCGTTTCGGCTAGCTCGTCCAGGAATCGGGTCACCCTGACGCCGCCGATCGACGTGTCCACCAGAAGGCCGGGACATTCGCGGGTGCAGCCGTCGACGATGTTGAACGAGCGAAAGCGGCGGCCTGAGCTGAGAAAGTCCATCTCGAAATCCATCGACCAGTGCTGCATGGGCCTCTCGGCTGGTGTCAGCGGCGCTTGGCGCACGAACGGTGAACGAAAATGGCGATTTCAGATAGGCGGGCATTGACGGGTTATATTGTCGCGATGAGGATCGATCCTGCGCTCGTCTCGAAAGTGGCCGCGCTCGCGGCCCTCGAGCTCTCCGACGCCGAGCGCGACGCGATGGCGGGGCAGCTCACCCGGATCGTCGAGCACTTCGAGGCGCTGAGGGAGCTTCCGGAGGAGATCCTCGCGGGCGAGGCGGTTCCGCGCGCGACGCCGCTCCGGCCGGATGAGGCCCAAAGCGGCTCGCCCGGAGCGCTCGTCGAGGCGAACGCGCCCGCCTTCGCGCACGGGCATTTCGTGGTGCCGCGCGTCGTCACGAGGGATTGAAGGCGTGACCGAGCCTTCGCCGGCCGCTCTTCTCGAGGGGCCGTTCACGGCGCTCGCGGACGCCGTCGGCGCGAGGCGCGTCACGGCACGAGCGGTCGCCGAGGAATCCCTCAAGCGCGTGGAGATGGCGCGGGAAGCTTTCGGGGCGTTCCTCTCGACGGATGCCGCGAAGACTCTGAAGGAGGCCGGAGACGTCGACCGGCGCGTGCAGGCCGGCGAGCGGTTGCCCCTCGCGGGCGTTCCGCTTGCCGTGAAGGACAACATCAACGTCGCGGGCCGTCCCTCGACGGCCGGCTCGAAGCTCCTCCTCGGCTTCGTGTCGCCCGATCACGCGACGTGCGTCGCGCGGCTGGTCGGCGCGGGCGCCGTCGTCGTGGGTAAGACCAACTGCGACGAGTTCGGCATGGGCTCCTCGAACGAGAACTCGGCTTACGGCCCGGTCAGGAACCCGTGGAATCCGGCGCGCGTGCCGGGCGGGTCGTCCGGAGGATCGGCTGCGGCGGTCGCCTCGCGCGCCGTGCCCCTCTCGCTCGGGACCGACACGGGCGGCTCCGTGCGCCAGCCGGCCGCCCTCTGCGGCCTCGTGGGCTGGAAGCCGACGTATGGACGCGTCTCGCGCTACGGCCTCATCGCCTTCGCGTCCTCCTTCGACCAGGCGGGCGCCCTGACGCGCTCCGTGGACGAAGCGGCGCGCGCTTTCGCCGTCATGGCGGGCGCCGATCCCAAGGACTCGACCTCGCTCGCGACGCCTGTGCCGGACGTCCTCGCGGCGCTCCGCGCCGGCGCCCGAGGGAAGCGGATCGGCCTGCTCGCGGAGGCCTCGTCGGCCGAGGGGGGCCTTCATCCCGACGTGAAGGCTTCTTTCGAGAAGGCAGCCGAGACCTTGCGCGCCGCGGGCGCCGTCGTCACCCCGGTGTCCGTGCCGCGCGTGCCGCTCGCCGTGCCCGTCTACTACCTCACGGCCACGGCCGAAGCGTCGTCGAACCTCGCCCGCTTCGACGGCGTGCGCTACGGCGCGCGGAAGGGCGACGCCTCGCTCGCCGCGCTCTACCTGAAGACGCGTTCTTCGGGCTTCGGGCCCGAGGTCAAGCGGCGCATCCTCCTCGGCACGTTCGCGCTCTCCGCCGGCTATCACGACGCCTACTATGGCCGCGCCCAGAGGGTCCGCGCGCTCCTCGCGAAGGACTTCGCCGCGGCGTTCCGCGGCGTGGACGCGATCCTGTGTCCGACCACGCCCGAGCCCGCCTTCCAGCTCGGCGCGAAGACGGACGACCCGCTCGCGATGTACCTGGAGGACGTCTTCACCGTTCCCGCGAGCCTCGCCGGCATCCCCGCCGTCTCGGTCC
The DNA here is from genome assembly GCA_041495865.1 of Thermoanaerobaculia bacterium. Lineage (GTDB taxonomy): Bacteria > Acidobacteriota > Thermoanaerobaculia > UBA5066 > UBA5066 > Fen-183. Next base: position 2,745 of record JBGQDL010000016.1, read on the forward strand.
CGTCGGACTTCTCCCGGGACGGGCTGCCCATCGGGATGCAGCTCATCGGACCGGGCGACTCGGAGCCGCTTCTTTTCACGCTCGCTCGCGTCCTCGAAGACGCGTCCGGCGCCCTCGCGCGTCGCGCGCCGGGCGCGGTGAGTTGAGCGGCCGCCGAGCGGTCGCCGCAGCGGCCTGCGCCGCCCTGTTCCTTCCGGCCGCCTCGTCGTCCCCTGCGGGCGCCGTCCGCCGCGTCGAGGTGTCGCGGGACTTCGCCGTCCAGCGCGAAGGCGGAACGATCACCGTCGAGGCGCGGCCTCTCGAAGGCGAGACACCGGCCGAGTTCGCGCGCCGCGTTTCGAGGGACGAAGCGACCGCGCTCAAGGTGCTCGCCCTGCCGGGAGTCGCCTCGGGCGCCCGAAGCGCCGTCCTGTCCTTCGCGGCGCTCTCCGACGGATCGAGGCGAGCCGCGATCGCGGCGCTCTTCCCCTCGGACGTTCGCGCGACCTCGGGCTGGCTCCACATCGCCGTGGAAGACGAGCGCCTCGTCGACGTCGCCGAGTGGTTCACCGGCGCGGCCGGTAACGCGCCGGCTCTCGCGAAGGCGAACGGGGCCACGGGCGACACTCTACCGCCCGGCACCACGATCCGGGTTCCCGCGGAGCTTCTCTCGCCTCCGTTCCGCGACGCCGAGGCCGTGCCCGACGCCGAGCCTCCGAACCTCGCCTTCGGGCGCGACGAGCAGGGAGCGTACGCCGTGTACCGGCTGCGCAAGGGCGAGGCGCTCTATTCGGCCGTCGTCGTGCGCTTCACGGGCCGCCTCGACGCCGTGGACGTCAACGATCTCGCGACGACGATCGCCGCGCGCTCGCTCATCGAGAACGTCCACGCGATTCCCGTGGGATTTCCCGTGAAGATCCCGCTCGAAGTCCTGTCCGAGGAGTTCCTCCCGAAGGACGATCCGCGCTCCCTGGAGCGTGCGCGGGAGAAGGCCGAGTCGGCGCTGTTCGCGCGTGCCGAGATCGCGCGCGGGCTCAGGGGCGTGCGCGTGATTCTCGACGCTGGCCATGGCGGAGGCGATACGGGAACGCTCCACGGGGGCGTCTGGGAGTCGACGTACGTCTACGACGTCGCGTGCCGCATGCGGAAGATCCTCGCCGAAAAGACGCGCGCCGAGGTCCTCATGACGACGAGGGACGCCGTGCTCGGGTGGAAGGTGCCCGAGCGCGACTCCCTGCGCAGCAGCCGGGCCCAGCTTCTTCTCACGGACCCGGCTTACTCCCTCGCCGACCCCGCGGTCGGCGTCAACCTGAGGTGGTATCTCGCGAACAGCCTGATCCGGAGGCCCGGTCCGGACGGCGCGAAGGTTCCTCCGGAGCGCACGGTTTTCGTCTCGCTTCACGCCGACTCGCTGCACCCGTCCGTGCGTGGCGCGATGGTGTACGTGCCCGGCGAACGTTACCTGCGCGACCGCTACGGCAAGACGGGGCCGGCGTACGCCGGGTATCGCGAGGTGAAGGAGCAGCCGGTCGTGTCGTTCAACCGCAAGGAACGCTTCGCTTCCGAGGGCGCGTCCACGGCGCTCGCGAACGGCATCATCGCGGCGCTGCGCGAGGTGGGCCTTCCGGTGCACAGCTTCTCGCCGGTGCGCACGCACGTGATCCGGGGAGGTCGCGAGTGGGTACCCGCCGTTCTCCGGTACAACCGGGTACCGAACCGCGTCCTCGTGGAGCTCGCGAACCTCGGCAACGAGGAAGACCGCGCGCTCATGAGGACGCGCGTCTTTCGCGACTCCCTTGCCGAGGCGCTCGCGGCCGCGGTCGTGAGCTTTTTCGGCGGCCCGGCGCCGGAGGTCTACGGGCCTGTTCCGCCGCCCCGGTCGAAGAACGCGCCGAAGCCGGTCAGGCCGGCACCGAAGAAGCCGCGCAAGAAGAGCTGACGGGCGGGGCCGGGAACCAGTTTCTCCGCGAGGCGTCGAGAAGACCCGCGATGTCGACGAGCGCGACCGCGCGGGCGACATCCGCGAGAAGCCGCTCGCGTCCTTTCGCGTCCAGCGGCCCGAGGGCCGCACGGCAGCACGCGTCGAGGGCCGGCCCGAACTCCTCATGCTCGCCGCAGAGGAACGTGCCGGCGAGCTCGGGCCGCCCACAGCGCCGCGCGGACTCCGAGAAGTGGGCCGCCGCGAAGTAGAGCTTCGACAGCTCGACGAAGAGCGGAAAGTCCCCGAAGGCGCCGTAGAGCGCCGCGACGAGTCGCGCGGAGCGGTCGGCTTCCCGGAGCGTGAGCGCCCCGTGCGCCGCGAGGCGGACGTCGAAGCGCGGCGTCCCGAAATCCTCCTCGAGCGCCCCGGCGAGCCGGTGAATGCCGAGGAGCGCGAGCGGAAAGCCCGTCGAAAGAAGCGGGTCGGCGAACGCCGCGGCCGAGGGCAGCAGAGCCCAGCCCGGCCCGGCGGCGCGATCGACGCGGAACGGGAGCTGCGGGGCGTGGACGAAGGGGAGCGTGGGGCGCGCCTTTTCGAACTGGTCCCGGATCGTCGGGAAGCGCTCGAGCAGGCGCTTCCACGCGACCTCGCCTCGGGCGAAGCCGACGCCGTCGGCGAGGGCGTCCGAGGCCGCGACGCCGGCGCTCGTCAGGCCGCTTCCAAACCTCAGGATCCAGATCCAGCCTCCCGGAAAGACGTGGTGCACGGCCGCGTCGTCGATCGGGTATGGCGGAATCTCGGGGCCGCGGGGAATCCCCATGTCGTCGAGTCGTCGAACTCCTTCGAAGTGCGTGAAGAGGCCCTGCGTCGAAGGGAGGAATGGAACGACGCGGCGCACGCCCAGCGCAGCGTGAAGCGCGCCGCTCCGTCCCGAGGCGTCCACGAGGAACCGGGAGCGAAGAGAGATCCCCTTTCCGCGCCGGCGCGCGTCGATGCGAAATTTCCCGCTTTCGAAGGCGGTGCTCTCGATCCCCGCCTCGTCGAGGTATTCCGCCCCCGCACCGCGTGCCTCCTCGACGAGAAAGGCGTCGAAGTCCGAGCGGTACCAGTGCGTATCGGCGACCTCGTCGTTCGGACTCGCGGCGACGAGGAGCTGGTCGTGCCGGTCCGCGGCGTCCGCGAACGGCCGTCCTTCCGCGTGGTGGAAGAAGCTGAAGCCGCGCTTCAGGCCGCAGCTCACGTCCGGGTACGCGCGCCTCCAGGAGCCCCACTTCGCGAACGGCACGAGGCGGGGAAGGTCGTAGCGCGTGGCCAGCTCCTCGAGCAGGAGGTTCGCGAGAGGCGACGTGGACTCGCCGATCGCGAAGCGCGGATGCGAGCCCTTTTCGAGAAGTAGGACGGAGAGACCGAGCCGGCGCGCCACGAGCGCGAGGAGCGAGCCCGCGAACCCCGAGCCCACGATGGCGACGTCGAATGCGTCGCGCACGACTCAGCCTTCTCCGGACGACCCGACGCCGCCCGTGCGCGTCGAGGTGCGCGTCTCGTGGCCATGGCACGAGGGGCAGGGAAGAAGAGGGAGATTTCTTTGAATGGTGTTCATGCGGCGCAGGCGCTCGATGCGGGTGGCGCGGCAGCATGCGGGCGCCTCGAGGCGGTCGGCGTCCCACAGGTCCGCGACGACGAGCCCCGCCGAACTTGCCTTCCTCTCTTCCCCTTCCAAGAAATCTTCAATCGCCCTCTCGAGATCCGAGAGCTCAGGAGGCTGGAACCGGCCCTGCCTCTGCAGCTCGTCCATCGCGCCGTTGCCGGGACGTGTCGGAATGAGCGAGACGATCTCCGCGCCCGCCCGGAAGGACGTTTCGACGCTCGCGCGCGTCGCGGCCGCCCACTCTTCCTTTCGAAGAAAAGGGAGCCCGACGAGGACGAAGACGCGAAGGGAGATCCGATTGCTGAGAAGAAAAGAGGCCGCGGCATCGAAGTCCGCGACGGTCATGCCTTTATTTAACTCTCTCAGAATCTCTGCATTCGCTGTCTCGAGCCCGAGCGCGACCTGGAGCTGCGAGCCGCCGAGGAGATCGCGAAAGCGCAGACAGTCGTCACCCACCAGCGCGGGATGGCATTCCACGACCACGCGCTCGAAACCGCGCGCGAGCGAGGCGATCTCGGCGTGGTCCTCTCGTGGGATCGCCGCGTGGTCGAAGAAGCTGCCCGCGTTGTAGAGCTTCAGAACCTTCGCGGAAGGCAGCCTCTCCAGCGCGAAGCGGATCTGCTCCGGGATCGCGCCCTTCGGCGTCGGCGCCTCGAGCGTGTTCTTCCAGAGATCGCACATGAGGCAGCGCCAGGGGCACTCCCGGTTCGTCAGAAAAACCGTGGCGACTCGGTCCGTGCCGCCTCCCGCGCGCGGCTCGTCCTCGACGAGGAAACCGTACGGGCGGACGGGATCCACGGCGTTCCGCGCGGGCCTCAGTCGGAGGACGAATCGCTCGAGCGCCGCGCGGTCCGCGGTCTTGAGCTCGATCACGCCGCGCCGACGTACCGCGAGAGAAACGCCGCGCGGTAGCGCGCCTCGGTGAACGGGAAGCGCTGCGAAAAGACGTCCTTCCCGCCCGCCCCGTGCTGGAACCTGCGTTTCGGGTAGACGGGCATCTCGAAGCCGGTGATCGCCTTGACGCCGCGTGAGACGACTTCCCCCTTCAGGGCGTAGAGCTTCTCGACGCTGCCCGAGGTGAGCGCGTCGAACGGAATGCCCTCGGCCACGGCGATGACGCGCGGGCGCGTGAACGGGCTGAACCCGGAGAACCCGCAGGCGCGAAGCGGCGCGTACGTGCGCGCGTACGAGCGGCTCTGGCCGCCCGTGTACGTGTCCGAATGCTTGAGCGAGCCGACGCCCCAACCTTCCTGATAGAGCATCAGGTTGGCGACGACGCTCCGGATCGTGAGCTCGGGATTCTCGTCGATGGGATAGTCCTTCAGGTTCTCGTCGCCGCCATCCCCGTCGAGCAGGAAGCGCCACCGCTGATGGCGCGCGCGGATGCCCCGCAGGAGCGCGAGCGCCATCGTGGCAGACTCGACATCGCGCGGCTTGTAGTCCTCGATGACGCGCACGGCCTCCATCGGGTCGAGAGACTCCGGGTCGACGTCGACCTGCTCGAGGAAGAGGCCGAGGTCGAGCGCATCGAGGAAGCGCCGCGCCTGAGCGAGGTCCGGGCCCGCATGGTCCGGCCCGCTCCCGAGCGAGAGCGTGAAGGCCTTGAGGCGCGCCGGGCTCATGCCGAGGCGACGGAGGACGTGGTGCGCCACGAGAAACACGGCGCCGCTGTCGATTCCGCCGGAGAAGCAGACGCCGACGGGTTCGTTCGGGGGGACCGCCTCGAGCCACTTCGCGATCTCGTCGGCGAGCGCGCCGACATAGAGGCGTCCGATCTCGCCGAGGTCCCGCGGGAGGACGTTCCGCGCGGGCGTGAACGTCCGCACATAGCTCGGAGCGGGGTCCGGGCAGCCGACGAGGCGCAGCGTGACGACGTGGTGCGCGGGCACCATGCGGGTGTAGCTCGGGTGGAACTGATCGCCGTGCCCGTGCTCGCAGAGCCATCTCTCGAGCGCATCGATCCGGTCCGCGACGACGAGGACGGGACCGTCCGCTTCCTTGGCGAGGAAGTAGCGGAGCGGGCGGTCGAGCGAGCGCGCGAGGCGCACCGTGATTCCGTCCACGCCGACGAGCGCGTACGAGCCGTCGAGGTCGGCGATCGCCTCCGCGTCTCCCGAGGCGACGCGCGCGCGCGCCTCCTCGGCCGAGAGGCCACCGAGAACGTTGAGGGCGGGATCGGTGAGATCGACGACGCGAGCGACGGAACGGTACATCGGACCTCCAGGAAATCTTGCAATCCTAGCGCGGAGGAGACGGTACGATCCACGAGGGCGCTCCATGATCAACCCTCTCTTCCGGAAGGTCCTGCTCCCGGCTCTCTGCCTTTTCGGATCGATTCCTCTCCGGGCGGCCTCGGTCGGTGAGGAGCTGGCGGCGGCGCTTCGTGGGCGGGGGACGGCGCGCGTCATCGTGTCCCTCGAGGTGACGGCTGCCGGCAGCCATGCCGCAGCGCGGGAGTCCCTGGCGGCGAGGCGAGACGCGGTGCTCGCCGCGCTGGGCCCCGACGTCTTTCGGCTCACGGTGCGATGGTCGTCTCTTCCGGGCTTCGCGGGCGACCTGACCGCGGACGGGCTCCGCGCGCTCTCCGAACACCCTGACGTGGCCGCGGTCGACCTCGACGTGCCGGGGTCCGGCTCGGACGCAACGAGCGCCGCGCTCGTCGGCGCCGATCAGGCCCAGGCGCTCGGATGGACGGGCGCGGGCGTCGTCGTGGCGATCCTCGACAGCGGGGTCGCCGAGACACATCCCGACCTCGCCGATGCGATCGTCGCCGAGCAGTGCTTCTGCAGGACGAGCGGCGGCGGCTGCTGTCCGAACAAGCTGACCGAGCAATCCGGGCCGGGCAGCGCCGCGGACGACAACGGCCACGGGACGAACGTCGCCGGCATCATCGCCTCGAACGGGACGATCGCGCCGAAGGGAATCGCGCCCGGCGCTTCGATCGTCGCGGTGAAGGTTCTCGACTCGAACAACGCCTTCTCCGGGACGGCGCAAGTCTTGTCGGGTCTCGACTGGATCATCAGCAATCGCCCCGACGTTCGCGTCGTCAACATGAGCCTCGGCACGGACGTGCTCTTCACGGGTTTCTGCGATACCGCGTCCTCCTTCGCGCGGCTCCTCGGGACCGCCATCGACACGTTGAAGAGCCGGGGTACGATCGTCTTCGTCTCATCCGGCAACGACGGCTCGCTCACGCAGATGGAGTGTCCGGCCTGCATCGCGAACGCCGTGGCCGTCGGCGCGGTGTACGCCTCGAACGTGGGCCCCTTCTCGTCCTTCGGCTGTGCGGACAGCGCGACCGCCGCGGACAAGGTGACATGCTTTTCCAACGTGAGCAGCGCGCTCGATCTCCTGGCGCCGGGAGCGCCGATCACGTCCACCGGTTTCACGGGCAGGACCTCGACGTACGCCGGCACGTCGCAGGCATCGCCTCACGCGGCGGCGGGAGCCGCGCTGCTCCTCCAGAAGAACCCGACGCTCACACCCGACGGGATCGAGAGTGCCCTGAAGTCCACTGGGAGGCCGGTCACGGACCAGCGGACCGGTCTCGTCTTCCCTCGGATCCAGCTCCTCGGCGCCGTGCAGAGCATCGCCCCGCCCGACGCCATCGCGCCGCTGCCGGGTGGGAACACCTTCGACGCGGGGGCACAGGTGAGCTTCGCCGCGAACGTGACGCAGGAGGTGGACCCGAGCGACCCGACGGCCGTGTCCTGGGACTTCGGAGATGGCACGTCCGGCACGGGCCGGGTGGTCGCCCACGCCTACGGCGCGCCGGGCAGCTACGTCGTGACCTTGAAAGTGCGCGACGTCCTGGGGCTCGTTTCGACGGCGACCCTGATCGTCACCGCGCGCGTCCCCGCCTTCACGGGAGGCCCCGAACAGCTCCTGCCCGTCGTCCTCGACACGGGCGGGGAGGGCGGGACGCACTACACGACCGAGCTCACACTCGGCTCGAAAGCCGCCGTGCCCGTCACGGTCCTTCTCCAGTACACCGCCTCGGCCGGCGCCGGCGGCGGCTACGCCCGCCTCACCCTCGCCCCGGGAGAACTGCGCGTCATCCCAGACGCCATCGCCTTCCTGCGCTCGCACGCCCTCGCGATCCCGAACGACGGCAGCGCCCAGATCGGCACGCTCCGCGTCCTCTTCCAGGGCGCCTCCTCTTCCGCGGACGTCTTCGTCGGCGGCAGAACCTCGACCCCTGGCGCGGGCGGGACCTTCGGGCTCTTCTACACGGCAGCGCAGGCCTCATCGACGACGGCCATCGTCTTCGGCCTGCAGCAGAACGCGGCGCAGCGAAGCAATCTCGCCCTCGTCAACGCGGGGCCCGACCCGATCACGCTGCGCGTGGCGCTCCAGGGCGCAAACGGCGAAGACCTCGGGTCGCTGAGCGATCAGACGCTCTCGGGGTGGGGCTGGACCCAGCTCAACCGCGTCCTGGAAGGCAAGGCGGCCTCCGGCCGAGCCGTCATCACCCGCGTCGCGGGCACGGGTTCCTTCACGGCCTATGGAGTCCTCAACGACGCTGTGACCTCGGACGGCAGCTTCGTCCCGGCGCTGGTGCCGGGAGACGTCACTGGAGCCGACCGGCTCATCCCGATCGTGCTTTCTGCCGCCGGATACCAGAGCGAGATCACGCTGACCAACTTCACGAGCCAGCCTCTCGCCCTCACGCTGACCTACACGGGCTCTTCCCAGCTCTCTTCGGCGGGCAGCGGCTCGGCTCCCCTCACCCTCGCGGCAGGCGAACAGAGGATTCAGGCCGATGCCATGGCGTTCCTGAGGAATCTCGGTCGCTCGATCCCCACGAGCGGCAACGTCGGCGGGGCCCTTCTCGTCAGGGCTCCCGTAGGCACGCCCGCCTCGGCGCTTGCGGCCGGTGCGCGCACCTTCACGATCGCCGCGGGCGGCGGGACGTTTGGCCTCTTCTATCCGGGGCTCACGCCGGGAGAGAGCGCCACGGCGAGCGCCTACGTCAACGGCCTGCAGCAGAACGACGGGCAACGCTCGAACCTCGCCATCGTCAACCGCGGCGACGCCTCGGATACGATCGTGCTCAGGGTCACATACTACGGAGCCGACGGAGAGGCTCTTTCGAACCCCGACACGGCTACGCTTTCGCCCGGCGAGTGGAGGCAATTCAACCAGCCTCTGGCCTCGCGAGGGGCGTCGACCGGCTTCGCGAAAGTGGAAAAGGTCTCGGGCGCTTCTCGATTCGTGGCTTACGGCGTCCTCAACGACCAGCACAACTCCGACGGCAGCTACATCCCCATGAGCCGTTAGACCTTCACCCGTCTCGTGCCGTCCTTCGGGTCCGCCCGATGCGGGTGAGCGCGAGGCCGGCGAGCACGGCGGCCGCCGTCACGTTCTCACTCCCACGGGGCCTGCTATATTCCCACCGCTTCTGCGGCCGGCCGGCGGCCACACGGCGTCCGGCCGAGAGCCTTGCGCGGAGGTCACAGAAAAAGAAATGCTCGAAGCACGAGGACTTTCAAAGTCGTTTTATGGAACGCCGGCGGTCATGGACGTCAGCTTCCGGGTCGAGAGCGGCGAGATCCTGGGCTTCCTCGGCCCGAACGGTGCCGGCAAGACCACGGCGATGAGGATGATCACGGGCTTTCTGACGCCGACCGCGGGCCGTATCACGCTCGCGGATGTGGACGTCACGGAGAAACCGCTCCTGGCCAGGCGCTCGCTCGGATACCTTCCCGAGACGCTCGCTCTCTACCCGGAGATGCGGGTGAGGGAGTACGTCGCCTTCCGGGCCGAGCTCTGTGGCGTGCCGGGCCGCGACCTGAAAGCACGCGTCGACGAGGCGCTCTCGAAGTGCTTCGTGGAGGACGTCGCATCCAAGCCGATCGGCAACCTCTCCAAAGGGTATCGCCAGCGTGTCGGCCTCGCGGGGGCGCTCGTCCACAGGCCGAAGGTGCTCGTCCTCGACGAGCCGACCGTCGGGCTCGACCCGCGGCAGATCGTCAAGGTCCGCGAGCTGATCCGCGAGCTCAGGGTGGACCACACGATCCTCCTTTCGACCCACATCCTCCCCGAGGCCGAGCTCGTCTGCGACCGCATCCTCATCATCGACCGGGGCCGGATCGTGGCCTCGGGCACGCCCGAGACGCTTCGCCACCAGATGTCACAGACGCCGAGCGTGACGGTCGCCCTGAAGGGCGAGGTGCCCGAGGCCGACGCCGTCTTCCGTCAGCTGCCCGGAGTCGCTGCGGCGTCGCGCATCGGCGCGGGCGGAGAAACACGGGTCACGCTCGAGGGCGAGCCGGGCGCGGACGTGCGCGAGAGGGTCTTCACGGAGTCGGTCAGCCGGGGCTGGATCGTCCTCGAGCTGACGCCCCGCCACGCCTCTCTCGAGGACGTGTTCGTGCGCCTCGTCTCGCGCGACACGGCCCTCGAGTTCGACACTCGGCCGGGCGTCGATACGAGCGCGACCGCCTCGGCGGCGCCGGAGGTGCGGTCGTGAGGGCCTTCGTCGCGATCCTCAAGAGGGAGTTCTTCTCGTACTTCGTCTCGCCGCTCGGATATCTCGTGCTCACCTCGTTCCTGCTCGTGAGCGGGTGGGTGTTCATGGTGCTCGTCGGGGCGCTCAACGCGCCGGAGACGCCCCGGATGGCTCTCATGTCCACTTTCTTCACGAACGTGTTCCAGTGGATCTTCCTGATGCTCGTGTCGGCGATCATCGCGATGCGCCTTCTGACGGAGGAGCGCAGGTCGGGCTCCATCGAGACTCTGCTCACCGCGCCCGTGTCGGAGGCGACCGTCGTGGCGGCGAAGTTCGCCGGAGCGTGGTGCTTCTTCATGTTTCTCTTCGTGCCGACGGCGATCTACCCGCTTCTCCTCTCCCGCTTCGGAGGGCTCGACCCCGGCCCGGTTCTCGCGGGCTATCTCGGAATCGCGCTCATCGGCGCGCTCTTCATCTCGGCCGGGACGTTCGCATCCGCTCTGACGAAGAACCAGATCGTCGCGGCGATCCTCGCCTTCGTCCTCATCCTCGGCAGCTTCATCATCGGAGTCGCGCGCGACGTCCTGCCCTTTCCCGAGACGCGCGATGCCCTCTCGTATCTGAACATCCTCGAGCACATGGACGATTTCTCCCGGGGCATCGTGGACACCCGCCGCATCCTCTACGTCGTCTCGACGGTCGTGTTCTTCCTCTTCCTCTCCACGCGCGCCCTCGAGGCGAACAAGGCGCGCTGAGATGGAGGCGAGAGAGGTCCCCGCCCGTTCCACCTATCGCGCGACGCTCGCGATCTCCATCGCCCTCGGCCTCGGGATCCTCGTCCTCGTGAACTACATCGGCTCGCGGCGTTACGCGCGTTTCGACTGGACGACGACCGGCCGCTACTCGCTCTCCGAGAAGACCGTCAACGTCCTCAGGGATCTCAAGACTCCCGTGACGGTCACCGTCTTCATGACGCCCGAGCGCACGCCCTTCTATTCGGAGGTCGACGAGCTTCTCAAGCGCTACAAGGCGAAGAGCCCGGTGCTCACCGTCGAGACGCTCGACCCGACGCGCAACCTCGCGCGCGCGAAGACGTTCGTCGAGGAGACGGGCGTGAGAAACTTCGCCGTCGTCTTCCGGGCGGGCGAGAAGAAGAAGATCGTCACCGAGGACCGCATCGTCGAGTACGACTACGGGCGCGCCCGCATGGGTGGAGAGCCGTCCGTGAAGAACTTTCGCGGCGAACAGGAGTTCACGTCCGCGATCCTCAGCGTCACGCAGGCCAAGGCTCCGAAGGTGCTTTTCACGTCCGGGCACGGCGAGCGCCGGTTCGACGCGGCGCGAACCCGCGAAGGCTTCTCCGAAGTCGCCGAGTCGCTCAAGGCGGACAACTGCACCGTCGAGGAATGGGCCACGCTCGGCGCGGCAGCGGTGCCGGAGGGCGCCGACCTCGTGGTCGTCGCCGGGCCGCGCACACCGTTCACGGAGGGTGAGCGCGAGGTTCTGAAGAAGTATCTCGACGCCGGCGGCCGCATTCTGTTCTTCCTCGACGTGGAATTCCCGCCCGGGACTTCGAGCACGCTCTCCGACTTCGGGCTGGGTCCGCTCCTCGCGTCCCTGGGCCTCACCCTCGACAGCGACGTCGTCGTGGACCCGAAGAACGCGCTTCCCCTGATGGGAGCCGAGACGGTCTTCGCGAAGTCTTTCAGGAGCCATCCCGTCACGAAGCTCCTCGCGGGGATGCCCGTCGTCTTCCCGCTGGCGCGCTCGGTGAGCGTGGCCGCCGCGCCCGTCCCGGGCTGGAAAGTGACGCCGCTCGTCGAAACCTCGCCCGAGGGCTGGGGCGAGACGAACCTCAGGGATCTCGAAAAGTCGGGCCTGCCGAAAAAGGACGACAAGGACGTCAAGGGCCCCGTCTCGCTGGCGGCGGCTGTCGAAGGGGACGAGTCCCGCCAGACCGTGCCCGAAGGAGGCGTGAAGGGGGGAGACGCGCCGGGGAAGAGGGCGCGTGTCGTCGTCTTCGGCGATGCGGACTGGGCGTCGAACGCGGGCATCGCCAACGCCGCGAACCGGCTTCTCCTGTCGTCCGCCGTGAACTGGGCGCTCCAGCGGGAGTCCCTCGTGGCGATCCCCCCGAAGACGGCCGATCAGGTCGCCGTGACGCTCACGCGTCGCGACATGGGCCAGGTGGCGTTCGTCGTGCTCCTCCTTCTGCCGCTGGGGGCCGTCGCGATGGGGATCGCGATCTGGTTCCGCCGGCGCACGTAGACCCCCATGCCGACGAAGAAGCTCCTCGTCCTGACCGGCGTCTTCCTCGCGCTCCTCGCGTTCGTGGTCCTCTTCGAACGCAAGCAGCCGACGTCCGAGGAGCGCGCGAAGTCGGCGAAGCGGCTGGCGGACGTGAACGTCGAGGAGGTCGCCTCGGTCCTCCTCGAGCGTCCGGGCCTTCCCGACGTCGAGCTCCTCCGCGTCGACAAGAACCGCTGGACGCTGAAGGGCGAGCCCGCGGGCCCGGCGGACGGGTTCGCGGCCGAGAGCCTCGTTAACGACCTCGGGCGGCTCGATGTCGTGGGTGAGACGCGGACCGACGTCGATCCCAAGGAGTTCGGCCTCGACGCGCCGAAGGCGAAGGTCACGCTCCGCCTCAAGGACAAACCCGCGAGGACCTTCACGTTCGGGCAGGCGATTCCCGGGACGGACGCGACCGCGGCCGCCGAAGGAGCGCGCTTCGGAGCCGTGCGGGCGGCGCCGCTCGCGGCCCTGACGAAGCCGGTCGACGAGTACCGAAGCCGCTCCCTTTTCGAGACGCCGACCGCCGAGATCACCCGTCTCACCGTCACGAAGGGCCCGAACACCGTCGTCGTGGCGCGTGCTCCGAAGCCGGACCGCGCCGCGGGCGGCTGGATGATGGAGAAGCCCGTCGCGGACTTCGCGTCGGACGCGTTCGTCGACCGGCTGCTGGGCGACCTCGCGAGCGAGCGGATCTCCGAGTTCCCCGGCATCGCCGCGACCGAGCTCGCCCGTGTCGGCTTGGCGCCGGCCTGGGCCACGCTGAAGGTTGAAAAAGGGGCGGAGGCCGTCGCCACGATCGCCTTCGGATCCGCGAAAGCGGACGCGACCGGGAAGATCTACGCGAAGGTCGGGAACGTCATCGCCGTCGTGGGCGACCGGGTGCGCGAAGAGCTCGACAAGGAAGTGTCGGCATGGCGGGAGGACCGCGCTCTGCCCGTGGACATCCCGACCCTGAGGCGCGTGTCGTTCACGGCGGAGGATCTTCGCGCGGGAGCCGAGAAGGTGGAGGGAGCCTGGCGCTCGGCGGGTCGTGAGATCCCCGCGAGCGTCGCCGAGGCCCTGTGCGGCAGCGTCGCGCGGGCCGAAGTGAAGTCGTTCCTGCCGAAGCGCAGCGGAAAGACCGCGAAGGACAGGCCCGTCGCGACGCTCGAGCTCTTGTCCGACGGGGAGACGCCGGCGCGAGTCGTGTCGTTCTACGAGGCGCCGTCCGGCGTCGTGGGAGTCCTGGCCGAAGCCACGGGCCGGCCCGAGCCGATGCTCGTCGACAAGCTCGTCCTCGACGATCTGCGTCGCCACGCGACCGCTCTGCGCGATGCGGCGACGGGCAAGCCGAAGGAATCAGGCAAGGCGAAGACGTCCACGAAACCCGAGAAGCCCGGGCCCGTTCCCACGCCGGGCGGTCTCCTGATGACGGCCACGCCCGCGAAGAAGGTCTGAGCCGGTCAGACCTTCTTCAGGTTTCCCGCTGGCGTGCGGGTCGTCGTTTCCTTCTCCTTGTCCTTGGGCGGGTCGGCGTCGCGCCGGACTCCCATCGCGCGCGCCCGCTCGTCGGCGTTCCGCTCGAGCGTGGCCAGCCGGGAGAGGCGCTCGGTCTCTTTCACCCGCTCGATCTGCTCGCCCTTCTTCTTCGCCGACCCGAGGAGCGAGCTCGCGGCGAGTACGAGCTTCAGATGAAGCTGGCCCGTGAACTTCGCATTCGCGCCGAAGGCGCCCACGAACGACGCGCCGCTCAGCCGGGCCTCGGAGAAATCCGCGCCCGAGATGTTCGCCTGCTTGAACGCGGCTCCGTCGAGCTTCGCGCCGACGAGCTGGGTGAAACGCAGGTCGCTGGCGGAGAAATCGGCGTCGTCGGCCTCGACGCCGAAGAGGTTCGCGCCCGACAGGTTCGCTCCCACCGCGATCGCGCTGGAGAGGCGTGTCCGCTTCAGGTTCGCCCGCCGGAGGTTCGTCCGCGCGAGCTTGGCCTTGGACATGATGCAGCCCTCGAGGTTCGCCTCGGAGAGGTCGGCGCCGGAGAGATCGGCCTCGGTGAAGTTCGAGCCGCGCAGATTCGCCCGCGCGCCGTTCGCCTCGAGGAGGCGTGCCGCCGTGAAGATCGTCAGCCGCATTCGGGGCGTCCTCAGGTCGATCTTGTCGAGCGTGGCGCCCGTGAAATCGGTCTCTTCGAGCTGCGCGCCGACGAAGACGGAGTTCCGGAGGTCCGCGCGATGCGCGCTCGTCTTGCGCAGGACGGCGTCCGAGAAGTTCGCGCCCTGGGCCACGACGCGCTCGAGGTCGGCCTCGGAGAGGTCGGCCCCCGTGAAGTCGGCCTCGTTCGCCTCGGCGCCGCGGAAAACCGCGCGCTGGAGCTTCGCGCCCTTGAACGACGTGCCGGTGAGCTTCGCGTCGCGGAAGAACGCGAGGGTCAGGTTCGCCTTGTCGAAGCGGCCCTTCCGGTACGTGACGCCGTCGAATACGGCCTGCGTGAGGTCGGTTTCCTCGAAGATGCAGCGGTCGAGCTGGGCACCCCGGAAGTTAGCGTAGAGGAGCCGTCCGAAGGAGAAATCGGTGGCGGTGAAGTCCGTCCCGTCCAGCTTCGCGCCGGTCATGTCCACGGCGGTCATGACCGATTCGCGCACCGCGGCGCTTCTCAGGGTCACGTTCTTGAAGATCGCTCCGATGAAGGAGACCCGGTCCAGGAGGAGATAGTCGAGGTCCGTGCCGGTGAGGTCCACGCGGTCGAGCTTCGAGCCGTTGAAGGAGGCTCCGGTGACGTGAGCCCGGGCCAGGGATGCCCCCTCGAGATTGCAGTCCTCGAGCTTCGCGCGCGACAGGTCGGCGCCGGACATGTTCTTGCCCGCAAGGTCCGCGCCCTGGAGCCGGGCGTCGGTGAAGTCGGGCGTGAGATCGGGCCTTCCGGCGCGCCATTCGTTCCAGTCGGGCGCCTGCAGGCGCTCAAGGTGTTCCGGGTTCACGGAGGCGTAGTCTACCGGAGCCTGTAACATTCGTGACAATGATCGAAACCGCGGTCCGGGGACCCGAGCGGATCCGGCGCGCCCTTCTCGGCGGCTACCCCCTTCTGTACGTCGTGTCCTGGGAGGAGGGGCGCGTCGAGCGGGCCATCGCCGCGCTCGCCCAGAAGTTCTACGAAAAGCCCGTGCCCTTTGCCGTCTGGACCTGCGTGGGCGGCATCCTGGCGGGAACCGAACGCTGGCCCGACACGGCCGACCCGCTCCGGGCACTGGACGCAATTCTCGAGGCGAAGGGCCCGGGCTTCTTCCTCATGAAGGACCTCACGGCTTTCCTGAGCAAGCCCGAGATCGTGAGGCGCATGAGGGATGCGTACCGGGTGCTCAAGGGCAAGGGCCGGTTCCTCGTCCTCGTGTCCCCGCGCCTCGTCATTCCCGAGGACCTGAAAAAAGAGATCTACATCCTCGACTACGACCTTCCGGACGAGAGTGAGATCCTGTTTCTCATCGGCCATCTCGGGAAGCGCTACTTCGGCGAGAAGGGCCTGCCGGACGCGGACGCGACACGGCTCGCCCTTGCGCTCAAGGGCCTCACGCAGGACGAGGCGGAGCACGTGGTTTCGCGCGTCTTCTCGCGACGCCCGGTCTTCGACGACGAGGCCTATTTCGAGGTCCTCTCCGAGAAGCAGCAGTCGACGCGCAAGGACGGCGTCCTCGAGTTCGTGCCGCCGCGTTTCTCCCTCGCGGACGTGGGCGGCCTCGAGAACCTCAAGGAATGGCTCGTGAAGCGCCAGAAGCTCTTCACGAAGGAGGCGCTGGATGCCGGCATCCCCGTGCCGAAGGGCATCCTGCTCATGGGCGTCTCGG
Organism: Thermoanaerobaculia bacterium; assembly: GCA_041495865.1. Lineage (GTDB taxonomy): Bacteria > Acidobacteriota > Thermoanaerobaculia > UBA5066 > UBA5066 > Fen-183. The sequence continues at coordinate 18,851 of JBGQDL010000016.1, forward strand.
GCTGCGGAAAGTCGCTCTCCGTCAAGGCGATCTCCGCGCTCTGGAACCTCCCGCTCTTCCGCCTCGACATGAACCTCGTCTTCGGCACGGACAACCCGGAGCAGACGTTTCAACGCGCGCTCCACACCGTGGAGTCGCTCGCGCCCGCTCTCCTTTGGATCGACGAGATCGAGATGGCGATCACCGGCGGGCGCGAGGCGGGCGGCGGCGACCCCTCGCTCGGGCGCATCTTCTCGACCTTCCTGACGTGGATGCAGGAGAAGCAGGGTCTCGTCTTCGTGGCCGCCACCGCCAACCGCATCCACCTCCTGCCCGCCGAGTTCATCCGCAAGGGCCGCTTCGACCAGGTGTTCTTCCTCGACCTGCCGAACGAGAACGAGCGAAAGGCCATTTTCAACGTCCATCTCAAGAAGGTCGGCGCCGATCCGAACGACTTCGACGTCGTGTTCCTGTCGAAGGCCACGAAGGGCTTCGTCGGTTCGGAAGTCGAGGCGGCCGTTCAGGCCGCGGCCGTCGAGGCCTTCAACCTCGGGCGCAAGGTCAACGAGGACGACATGTCGAAGATGCTGACGGCCACGGTACCCCTCTCGCGTACGATGGACGAGCAGATCAAGGCCATCAAGAGCTGGGCGCACGACCGCGCGATGTCGGCGTCGAAGGCCTGAGCGCGAGCTTAGCGACGCGAAAGGTCGCTTCAAGGACATCCAGCAATACAAGCGCGCCCACACGATGGACATGCGCCGCAAGTCGAAGGCCGAGGTCGAGGCCGCGGCCAAGGTCGAGAAGAAGGCGAAGAAGACCGCCCCGAAGAAGAAATAGACGCGGCGCCGATCAGTTGTTCCGCGGATCGATCGACCGGGACAGCCGCCGCTCGAGCGCGTCGAGGCGCCGCCGAAGCTCGGTGCGCTCCGCGCGGAGCTCGTCGATGAGCCGCCGGTTCTTCTGGACCTCGTTCAGGAGCATCGCGTTGACGAGGTGGTAGCGGACCGTCTCGGGGCGGCCATTCTCGTCGAAGACCGCCAGCGCAGGCGCCACCTCGGCCACCTCCTCGGCGATGAGGCCGTACTGCCGCGTCCGGGACGGGTCGTACTCGGGCTTGTAGAAGAACGACACCGGGCGAAGCTTCAGCAGGACATCGCTTTCCGAGTCCATGTCGACGATCTCTTCCTTGAAGCGCTTCGAGGACGTCACCGTGCCGAGCTTGCCGCCGGGGTTGATCAAGACGGCGACGCCCGAGGCGCTGGTCTGCCCGAAGACGCCTGCCATGAACGCCGAGGTTTGGCCCGACCCCAGGCGAATTGTGTTGGACTCTGTAGTGATAAAGGGGCTGGCGGCGAGGTAGATGTTGTTGCTGCCGGACCCGAGGAACCCCCCCGCGAAAGATCCGATGGCAGTGTTTCCGGAGCCGCTCGTAAGGCTGGCAAGGGCAGAAGAGCCGAGCGCGGTGTTGCTGTCACCCGTGCTGAAGGTAAGCGCATCGCCGCCAATAGCCGTGTTGGCGACGCCCGAAACGTTCCCCGCCAGGGCGGAACCGCCGAAGGCGGCGTTGCCAGTACCGGTCGTGGTGTTCCGCAGGGCCTGGGTGCCGAAGGCGGAGTTGTTGAAGCCCGACGTGTTGGCGAAGAGCGCCAGAGCGCCGACACCTGTGTTAACCCCACCAGACATGGTGCCATTGCCTGCCTGCCTGCCCAGGAACGTGTTGTCACTTCCAAAGGCATGAAGGAACGGCAGGCCGTTGATTCTCACGGCTCCGGCCGTTTGGGCCGCGTTGGTGGCAGGCAGGTTGAGGTCGCCAAAGGCCGTGACGCTTCCCGCCGCGAAGCTCCCGGTGTCGTCGCGCGCCACGATCGTGCTGGGCGTGTCCAAGAACGTCGCGTTGGAGGTGACCGTCACGGCGCCCGTGGAGGGCGAGGCGGAGATGCCGTTCGCCCCCGCGACCGACGTCACGCCTCCCGCTCCTGCGGTTGACGCGATGGTGAGCGTGCTCCCCAGCGGTGTGATCGTGATGTTCGAGCCGGGAGCCAGGGTGAGGTCTCCCGAGAGGGTATTGAGCGAGGTCACTTCGGCCTGGGACGCGTAGTAGCCGTTCGTGTCCAGGACGACGTCGCCGCCCGAGACGCCGAGCGCGACCGAAATCCCTCCGGTGACGCTCAGAGGCACGACCGCGGCGTTGACGATGACGTCGTTCCCGAGGAAATTGAGCGTCGAGACGGGAGGAAACGCTTCGCCCTGCGGCCAGAGCGTCAGGAACCCCGGGCCGACAGGCTTCACGACCACGGCGTTCAAGGAGATCGCCTTGGCGTTCGCCGGCACAGCGCAGACGCCAAACAGGATGTAGCTCCGAACGGTCGCCGCCGGCAGGAAGCCGCCGGTCAGGGGGGCGTTTCCACGCGTATCCACGAGCCGGCACGGGGGCAGCGCGATGAATGGAAGCGCCGTCGGGCCGGCGATGAGGGCCTGGCGGCCCTCCGCGGTCCGTCCCCTCGCCTGCGCCGCGTCGGGCCCGTCCGGGTCCTCGGACGGTGCGTCGGCCTCCTGCGCCATCCAGAAAGGCGGAGCCGTCCAGGTCGAAATCCGGTCTGCTTCCTCCGCGGGCACGGCCCCGGCCGAGAGGAGACACGCCACGGCCGTGAACAGGGCGCTGATTCCTTGTCGTCTCATGGTGGTCCTCCTCCTCTAGAGGCGCAGGAGGGCTCCGCGAGGGGTCACCGCGGGGCGAAAGGCTCCTCGGCGGAGCGCACTCCCCCTCAGTTCCAGTGCGGATCGACCGCGGGCCGCCGGAACGGCTCGAGGAAGTCGAGCCTCTTCTGGACGCCCGCGATGTGCGCGAGCGCCCACTCGTACCGCTGCTCGAGACGGTCCATCGCGAGGAGGCGATAGCCCTCCTGTGCGTCCAGTCCGAGACGCGTGAGCGCCTCGTTCACGAAGCCTTCGTCCGAGAGCTGCGAGGGCAGAGAGCGCGCCTGCGAGCGCCCGACGGAATCCGCGAGCCGCTCGACGCTCCTGGCGAGCAGCCGCCTCAGGTCCCTCCGGCTCTGGCCGCCCGGGTCCGTCGCCGGAAGGGGCTGGACGGCGAGGGGAGCGACCTCGGCCACGCGGTAGGGGGCCGGCGTCTCCCGCTCGCCGGCGATCCGGTACCGGAACGTCCCACGCAGGAGGATGTTCGAACGGCCGTCCTCGAGGGACTCGTGCTCGACGATCTCGCCCGCGCAGCCGATCTCGAACAGGGCGGGCCGGCCCGCCCCGTCCGGGCGCGCCCCCGGATTCAGGAGCTGAATGCCGAGGAGCCGGTCGCCGGCGAGCGCGTCGGAGAGCATCGCCTGGTAACGGGGCTCGAAGACGTGCAGCGCCAGGCTCGTCTCCGGCAGAAGGAAAACGTTCGGGAGAGGGAAGAGAGGGAGAAGGCGGTGTCCGGTCATGGGCTCGAAAAAGATCCGGGCTGATGAGCGAGTCGCGATTCGGGCATGCTATCTTTCGGCGCGATGGCGAACAAAGACGACCGTTATGAAGAGAATGCGCCCGGGAAATTCTACGTCGATACGCAGTGCATCGACTGCGACGTCTGCCGCGTCACGGCGCCGGCGAACTTCACCCGCCAGGAAGACAAGGGCTTCTCGTACGTGATGAAGCAGGCCGCCACGCCCGAGGAAGAGGCCCAGTGCCAGGAAGCGCTGGACTCCTGCCCGGTCGAAGCGATCGGCAACGACGGCTAGTGATGGACGGTCCGAAGACGAAGAGAAGAGAGATTTCTTAGAAGGTAAGAGGGCGACCGCGCCTCGGCTATTCACCCTTCTAAGAACTTTGCAGACCGATACCCGTCGCGAGAGCTCTCCTCGCGTGGTAACTGGATCTAACCAGCGGTCCTGACTCGACGAGAGCAAAGCCCATCTCCTCTCCCTCTCTCCTGATCTCCTCGAATTCCGCCGGCGTGTAGTACCGCTCGATCGGGAGGCGGCGCGCGTGCGGCTGGAGGTATTGGCCCACGGTGACGACTTCGACCCCGTTCCCGTGCAGGTCTCGCAGGGTCTTCGAAAGTTCCTCACGCGTTTCACCCAGCCCGACCATCAGGCCGCTTTTCACTTTCATTGAGATCTTCTCTTCCTTTTTCCACGTGGCAGCCCGACGCAGCAGCTCCAGCGACCGAGGGTATACCGCGTCGGGCCTCACCCGGCGATAGAGCCGTGGGACAGTTTCGGCGTTGTGATTGAGGACCTCGGGCCGGTCGGCGAGGACGGCGCCAAGCGCCGCCTCGCTCCCGAGAAAGTCCGGGATGAGCACCTCGATCGTCACGCCGGGAGTCAGCGCGCGGATCTCGCGGATCGTGGCGGCGAAGTGGGCGGCGCCGCCGTCCGGGAGGTCGTCGCGGTTCACGGATGTCACGACGGCGTGCGCGAGGCCGAGCGTTCTCACGGCTTCGGCCACGTGGCGCGGCTCTTCGGGGTCGAGCGGCTTTCCGGCGCCTTGCGTCACCGCGCAGAAGCCGCAGTGCCGCGTGCAGACGTCGCCCATGAGCATGAACGTGGCGGTCTTGTCGACGCCCCAGCACTCGAAGCGGTTCGGACACCGCGCCTCCTGGCAGACGGTGTTGAGGTGCTTGTCCTCGACGAGCGTCGCGATGCCCCGGGACGTTTCGTTGTCGTAGAGGCGAACCCTCAGCCACTCGGGGCGGGGGGTGATCCCATAGAGAGGCCGCGAGGACGGACCCGCGCTCATGCGTCGAGTATGCTCCGCCCCGTCAAAGCGGAGGGCCAATGGTCTCGATCACGTCTCTCTGGCTGCCCATCGTTCTCTCGGCCGTCGCCGTGTTCGTCGCGAGCTCGATCATCCACATGGTCCTCGGTTACCACGCCGCCGACTATAAGAAGCTCCCCGCCGAGGACGACGTGATGGCCGCCCTTCGGAAGTTCGACATCCCGCCGGGCGACTACCTGGTTCCGTGCGCCGGCAGCCCGAAGGCGATGAAGGATCCGGCGTTCCTCGAGAAGTTCAAGGCCGGGCCGAGAGTCATGATGACCGTCATGGGAAGCGGCGGCGAAATGACCATGGGGCCGCAATTCATCCAGTGGTTCCTGTACTGCGTCGTCATCGGCATCACGGCGGCGTACATTTCCGGGCGCGCGCTGCCTCCGGGGGCGCACTATCGCGCGGTCGTCCGGTTCGCGGGCGCGACGGCGTTCTTCGGCTACAGCCTCGCGCTCTGGCAGACGTCGATCTGGTACAAGAAGTCCTGGGGGACGACGCTTCGGAGCACGCTCGACGGACTGATCTACGCGCTGCTGACTGGGGGCTTCTTCGGATGGCTCTGGCCGAGGTGAGAGGCTAGCCGCGCGCCCGGAACCCCTCTTTCGCGGCCCATTGCCAGACGGGGTCCCATGCGTGGTAGACGCAGCGGATTCCTTCCACGATCTCCTCTTCGAGCGCCGCCGGGAACCGCACGTCGGCCGTTCGCTCGACGGCGGCGCGCGCCGCCTCGCGTACGACGAGCCACTCGCGGGCGAACTGGTCGTGACCCTCGTGGTACGGGTCCACACTGAATGTCAGGAGCGTCGGCAGGTTCTTCGGACTGCGCTCGACGTCGAGGATGCGAACGGCCTGTAGGCGGTTTCGGCCGTTCGGATCCGTCAGGAACTCGCGTACGGCCACGTGGAGATCGTCGGGGTCGAAGTAGGCGAACGCCATGAGCGCGTCGCACCGCACGGCCGGCTCGGCGTCGAGGAGAAGCTCGCGGATCTTGTCCGCGAGCGGCCGGAATGGCTCGAGACGTCCCGGAGTCTCGTCCTGAAGGCCCGCGAAGACGAAAAGGCCGGCGCGGCGGGTGTCGGGATCGGGGTCGACGAGGGCCTGCGCGACGAGGCCGACGGTCTCGTCGTCCACCGGAGCGCGCACGATCTGGTCGAATCTCAGCGTCTCGCCCTCCCCGGCGTACGGCGCGATGCGCCCGGTCAGGAGCTCGTAGATTTCCCTGTTCCCTTCCTGCGCCATGTCGGTCTACGGTACTCCCATTTCGAAGACGTCCAAGAAGTGGCTCACGAACCGGTCTGCGACCTCCGGCAGCGCCGGCGGCGGTTTCCCCGGGTTTTCCCGCGAAAGGGACGTCACGCCGCCGTCGGCGATCCCGCAGGGAATGAAGAGCGAAAACCTTGCCAGGTCGGTCGAGACGTTCAGGGCGGCGCCGTGCGTCGTGACCCAGCGTGACAAATGCACCCCGATCGCGGCCAACTTGTCGTTTCCGACCCAGATCGAGGCTTTCCTTTCCGGAGCCGGGCTGCGAACCGCCGTCACTCCGAAGTCGTGGGCGGTACGAATAAGTGTCTCCTCGAGGTCGCTCACGTAACGCCGCACGTCGCGCCGGCCGTGCGAAAGGTCGAGGACCGGGTACGCGACGAGCTGCCCGGGGCCGTGAAACGTGAGCTTGCCGCCGCGATCCGCGATCCGCAGCTGGACGCCGCGCTGCTGGAGAAAGTCCTCGGTGACGAGCATCTCGCCCAGATCCGCGTTCCGGCCGGCCGTGATGACGTCCGTGTGCTCGAGGAGGAAGAGCGTCTCGCGCCCTCCCGCCTTCACGCGCGTCTCCGCCTCCTTCTGAAGAGCGAAGGCCGCGTCCCACGAGACTCGGCCTTCGGGCAGGAGCGAGACGATGTCGAGCGTCCGGGGCATGGGAGATTCTAGCCGACGGAATCCAGCTCGCTCCACGTGCCGTTCTCGAGCGTCGCCTTGACGACGTTCACGAATGCGTCACCCTCGGCCCCGTCGATGAGCCGGTGGTCGAAGGTGAGCGCGACGTAGCCCATGGTTTTGATGGCGAGGGAGTCTGAGCCGTCCGGCATCTCGACCACTTTCGGCCGCTTCTCGATCGCACCGACACCCATGATGGCGACCTGCGGCTGGTTGATGACGGGCGTCGCGAAGAGGGAGCCGAACGACCCGTGGTTCGTCACGGTGAACGTGCCGCCCGCCACCTCGTCGGGCACGAGCTTCTTGGCGCGCGCGCGTGCCGCGAGGTCGTTCGCCGCCCGCGCAAGGCCCACGAGCGAGAGGTCGTCCGCGCGCCGGATGACGGGCACGATGAGGCCCCAGTCGAGCGAGACGGCGACGCCGAGATTGACTTCGCGATGGTAGACGACGTCGTCGCCCACGATGGAGGCGTTCACGAGCGGGCGCGCCTTGAGCGCCGCGACGGCGGCGCGAAGGACGAAGGGCAGGTACGACAGCTTCGTGCCGTACTGCTCTTCGAAACGGGCCTTCACGCGGTTTCTGAGCTTCGCGATGCTCGAATAGTCGACCTCGAAGACCGTCGTGACGTGGGCCGAGGTCTGCTTCGACTCGACCATCCGCTGCGCGATCTTCCGGCGCATCGCGCTCATCGGCTCGACCGTGACGCTGCCCCCGGACGGGAACGCGAGAGCCGTGGCGGAAGGCGCGGGCGCGCGCGGCGGTACGGGAGCCTCCGCGGGACGAGCCGCCAGCGCGGGGACCGGAGAAGAGACCGGGGATTTCTCAGAAGGCGCGGGAGCGGACGCCGCGAATTGGGCCGCCGGTGCCGCGGGGCCCGCCGCTCTCTCACCCCTCGAAGAATCCCCCGGCGCGACCGTGGGTCGCGCTCCCCCTTGGGGCGCTCCCGCCAGGAACGCCTCGATGTCCTGCTTCGTCACGCGGCCCGAGATGCCCGTGCCCGGAATCCGCGAGATGTCGACGCCCTTCTCCTCCGCGATCGCGCGAACGACGGGCGACGAGCGCCGCTTCAGCAGCTCTTCCTGCGACTCCCCGGGCCGGGGTGGGGAGACAGAGGAAGAAGGAGGTGAAGAAGAAGAAAGAGTCGAAGATTGCTTAGAAGGCGCGGGAACGGGAGGCGCAGAAGGCACAGGCGTTTCCGCGGCCGTTGCCGCCTGCACACCCTTCGAAGAATCTTCTCTTTCTTCCGCCGCCGGGGGCGGCGCCAGATTCGTCTTTTCACCCGCCTCTGCAAGCCGCGCGACGACCGTATTGATCGGCACGGTCTGGCCCTCGGGCACGAGGATCTCGAGGAGCGTGCCGGCGCTCGGGGAGGGAATCTCGGCGTCGACCTTGTCGGTGGAGATCTCGAAGAGGGGCTCGTCGCGCTTGACCGCCTCGCCGGGTTTCTTGAGCCACTTCGTGAGCGTTCCCTCGGCGATCGACTCGCCCATCTGCGGCATGATGACGTTGGTCGGCATGGTCTTCTTCTCCGGTGACTAATACCGCACGAGCTTTCGCACGGCGGCAAGCAGGGTGTTCACGTTCGGGAGAAACGCCTCCTCCAGGGGTGGAGAGTACGGCACCGGAGTGTCGGGCGCCGTGACGCGCAGGATCGGGCCGTCCAGCCATTCAAAGGCCTTCTCGGACAGCGTCGCGGCGATCTCGGCGCCGAGTCCGCCCGTGCGCGTGTCCTCGTGGAGGACGAGGCACTTTCCGGTGCGCCGGACGGACGCGAGAATCGCCTCCTCGTCGAGCGGCAGGAGCGTCCTCAGGTCGAGCACCTCGGCCGAGACGCCGTCCTTGTCGAGGACCTCGGCCGCCTCGAGAGCCGTCCAGAGCATGGCCCCATAGGTCACGATCGTGAGGTCCTGGCCGGCCCTGCGCACCGCGGCCTTTCCGATCGGCACGACGTAGTCCCCCTCCGGCACGCGGTCCTTCACCCTTCGGTAAAGGAACTTGTGCTCCAGAAAGATCACCGGGTCGTCGTCGCGGATCGCCGCCTTCAGGAGGCCCTTTGCGTCGCTGGCGGTCGCCGGGGCCACGACCTTGAGGCCCGGCGTCTTGACGAAGTACATCTCGGGGCTCTGCGAGTGATACGGCCCGCCGTGCACGCCGGCGCCCGAAGGCCCGCGCACGACCATCGGCACGCCGACGCCCGTGCGGTAGCGGTTCTTGGCCGCGAAGTTCGTGAGGAGGTCGAAGGCGCGCGAGACGAAGTCGATGAACTGCATCTCGGCGACGGGACGCATGCCGCGCATCGCCGCGCCGATGGCCCCGCCCACGATCGCCTCCTCCGCGAGAGGCGTGTCGAGGACGCGCTCCTGCCCGAACCGGGCCTGCAATCCCTCCGTCACCTTGAAGGCGCCGCCGTAGACGCCCACGTCCTGGCCGAGGACGAACACGCGCTCGTCGCGCTCCATCTCCTCGAACAGCGCCTGGCGAATCGCCTCGAGGTAGGAGACCTCGACGCCGGCGGTCCCGTCCGCCGCGAGCGTGAGAGTAGCGCTGCCCCGCGCGACGCGCGGATCGGCCATCAAAGGCCTCCCGTGAAGACGCCGGCGCGGGCGCGTTCGAGGATGCTCTCGTCGGCGTAGACGCCGCGGAACGCGAGGGAAGGATCGGGGAAGGGCGACGCCTCGGCGAAGGCGACGTCCGCGTCGAGCTGGCTCTCCACCTCGTCGTGGACCCGGCGGCGCTCGGCGGCCGGCATCGTGCCCGTGGCCTCGAGCGCAGATTCGAGGCGTTGGAGCGGGTCGCGGGCGCGCCAGGCGGCGAGCTCCTTCGGGTCGACGTAAGCCTGCGCGTCGTGCTCGGCGTGGCCGGTCATGCGGTACGTCTTGCACTCCAGGAGCGAGGGGCCGCCGCCGGAGCGCGCGCGGTTAACGGCGGCGCGGGCGACCTCGTAGACGGCGAGCGCGTCGTTGCCGTCCGCGACCACGCCCGGAATCCCGTAGCCCAAGGCCTTGTCGGCGAGCGTTCTCGCCGCGCACTGCTTCTCGTACGGCGTCGAGTACGCCCAGCCGTTGAACTCCACGACGAGGACGAGGGGCAGTTTCTGGACTGCGGCGAAGTTGATGCCTTCATGGAAAGCGCCCACCGATGTGCCGCCGTCCCCGAGGTACGTCATTCCCACCGTGCGTCGCCCCTGCATGCGCTCGGCGAGGAGCATTCCCGCGACGACGGGCACGAGCGTGCCCAGCATCGCGATGGGTGAGTAAACGCCCTTCTCCGGGACCGAAAAGTGGAGGTTTGCGTCCTTGCCGCCGGAGGGGGCCGTCGCGCGCGCCATGTACTGCGTGAGGATGTCGCGCGCCGGGATTCCCCGCGCGAGCACGGAGCCGAGGTTGCGGATGAGCGGTGCGAGGAGATCGCCTTCTTCCAGCGCGAACGCGGTCGCGACGGACGTCGCCTCCTGCCCGAGCGACCGGTACAAGCCGCCCACGACCTTCCCCTGCCGGTAGAGATTCACGAGCCTCTCCTCGAGTCGGCGGTTGAGCAGCATGCAGCGATAGAGGTCGGCGAGGCGTTGCGGCGTGAGAGTCGTCGTCATGATGTGCGGAGCGCCGGGGAGCGCGAAGCGAGCCGGATTATCGTCCATTCCCCGCGCACGCTTGACAGTCGGGGTGTCGCGCGCCTAGGCTCCACGCCACGATGAACGTCCCCGTCTGTGCCCGAAAGCGCACGACCGCGAAGATGACGACGCCGCGAGGCGGGCGATGGGGCGTTCTGTAGGTCGACGGCGTTTCGACGATCACCACAGAGACGAACCAGAGCCCGCCGGAAACGGCGGGCTCTTTCGTTTCGAGAGGAGTTCCCATGGCAATCAGGAGTGATTCCCGGATTCCGGTGGCGGTCCTCGGCGCGACGGGCGCCGTCGGACAGCGCCTCGTGTCGCTGCTCGACGGGCACGCGCAATTCGTCCTCGCGGAGGTCGCGGCCTCCGAGCGCTCGGCGGGAAAGCGTTACGCCGACGCGACGCGCTGGTTCCTGCCGGGCGACATCCCGGCCGCCGCTCGCGACCTCGTCGTGGTCCCGGTCGAAGCCCAGCTTTCCTCGCCCATCTGCCTCTCCGCGCTCGACGCCGCCGTGGCCGACACCGTCGAGCCGCTCCAGGCCTCGCGCGGGAAGCTGGTCGTCTCGAACACGAAATCGTTCCGGATGAAGCCGGACGTGCCGCTCGTCATCCCCGAGATCAACGCCGACCACCTCGCGCTCCTCGACATGCAGCCCCATCGCGCCCAGGGCGGCGGAATCGTGACGAACCCGAACTGTTCGGTCGTCGGCCTCGCGATGGCGCTCGCTCCGCTCGACCGCGCGTTCGGCGTCGCGCGCGTGGCCGTCACGACGATGCAGGCGCTGTCGGGCGCCGGATACCCCGGCGTGGCCTCTCTGGACGCGCTCGGGAACGTGATTCCGTTCATCGACGGCGAGGAAGAGAAGATCGAACGCGAGCCGAAGAAGATCCTGGGCCGTCTCGTGAACGGGCGGGTCCTGGATGCCGAGTTCCCGATCTCCGTCTCCGTGAACCGGGTGCCCGTGCGCGACGGCCACACGGAGTCGGTCTTTCTCGACCTCAAGAAGAAGGCCTCGCTCGACGACGTGCGTGCCGCCCTGGACGCCTTCACGGGCGAGCCCCAGAGGCTGCGCCTTCCGTCCGCGCCGGCGCGCCCGATCGCCGTGCGCGACTCGCGCGACCGCCCGCAGCCCGCGCGCGACGTCGAGGCGGGGAACGGCATGACCGTCACGGTGGGCGGCCTGCGTCCCGACCCGGTCTTCGGCCTGAAGTTCACGCTTCTCGTCCATAACACCGTGCGCGGGGCTGCCGGGGCGGCGCTGCTCAACGCCGAGATGCTGCTCGCGCAGGGCCGCGTCGCCATACGAACTCCCGTGCGATGACGGACGTCCTCAAGTTCGGCGGGACCTCGGTCGGAACGGCCGAGCGGATCCAGGACGTCGCGCGCCTCGTCGGGACGCGCGGGGGAGAGCCGCCGGTCGTCGTGGTCTCGGCGATGGGGGGCGTGACCGACCTGCTGGTCGAATTGAAGAATTCCTCGAGTGAAAGAAATCGGGACGCCGTCGAGGCCGCGAAGGTCGTCCTCGCGCAGCGGCATGACGCCGCGCTCGACGGGCTCGGACTTCCGGCCGCGGAGGGGGCTGCGGCGCGCACCGCACTACAGTCGGAGCTCAGGCGGGTCGAGGAGCTCTCTTCCGGGATTTTCTTACTCGAAGAAGTCTCTCCTCGGACATCGGATGCGCTTCTGAGCCTCGGAGAAATGATGTCCTCCCGCCTCGTCGCAGCCGCACTCCGCGCGCGCGGCACCGACGCGGTGTGGATCGACCCGCGCGAGATCCTCGCGACGGACGCGTCGCACGGGGCCGCGGCGCCCGACGAGAAGGAGACGGCCCGGCGCGTGTCGGCCCGCGTCGTCCCGGAGCTCGCGGCCGGGCGGGTCGTGGTGACCGGCGGGTTCGTGGGCGCCTCGCCCGACGGCTCGACGACGACGCTCGGCCGCGGCGGGTCGGACTATTCGGCCGCGCTCTTCGGGGCGGCGCTCCACGACGCCGGGCGCGCCGTCTCTCGGATCGAGATCTGGACGGACGTGGACGGCATCCTGACCGCGGATCCGGGCGTCGTCCCCGCGGCGCGCCTCGTGCCGGAGGTGAGCTCCGCCGAAGCGGCGGAGCTCGCGTTCTTCGGCGCGAAGGTCCTCCACCCGGCCACGATCCGCCCCGCCATGGCGCGCGGAATCCCGGTCGCCGTGAAGAACACGTTCCGGCCGGAGAGCCCGGGCACGGTCGTTCGGCAGGACGCGCCCGGCGGCGGCGTCCGGGCCGTCGCGATGCGAAAGGGAGTGACGGCGCTCTTCGTGGGCAGTCCGCGCATGCTCCTCGCGTACGGCTACGCGGCTCGGGTCTTCTCGGTCTTCGAGCGCCACCGGGTGTCCGTCGACGTCATTGCGACGAGCGAGGTGTCGATCTCGATCACGGTGGACGAGGAGGCTTCGCTCGCGGGCGTCGTCCGCGACCTGTCGGAGTTCGCCGAAGTTTCGCTCCTGCCCCATCTCGCGGTCGTGTCCGTCGTGGGGAGGGGCCTGCGCTCGACGGCGGGCATCGCCGGGCGCGTCTTCGGCGCCCTCGGCGACGTGAACGTCGTCCTCATCTCGCAGGGCGCGTCCGACACGAACCTGACGTTCGTCGTCGATGCGAACGACGCTCCCGAGGCGGTCCGGCGGCTTCACAGGGAGTTCTTCGAGAGCGCGAGCGCGGGAGAGGTGCAATGAAAGCGCTCCTCGTCGGATACGGGAAGATGGGGAAGGCGATCGAAATGGTCCTCGCTGCTCGAGGTCACGACATCGCTGGGCGTTTCGGACGAAGAGAGACCTGCTTAGAAGGTAATTGGACCGAGGGCCGCGCCGAAGCAGGATCGGCGGTGGCGCCGCAGGCGGGGACGCCGGATTCTCCACCTTCTAAGAAAACGGTCTCTTCGGAGTTCCCAGTCTGCGACGTCGCTCTCGAATTCACCACGCCCGACGCCGCGCCTCTCCTGGTACCTCTCCTTCTTTCTAAGAAAATCCCCGTCCTCTCCGGCACCACCGGCTGGGACATAGCTTCGGCGGCACAGATTGCACGGGAGCAGAAAATTCCGTTTCTTCACTCGTCGAATTTTTCCCTCGGCGTCGCCGCGCTGCGGCGCGCCGTCGCCGCCGCGGCGGCCGCTCTCGCGCCGTTTCCCGAATTCGAGCCGGGAATAGTGGAACGGCATCATTCCGCGAAAAAAGACGCTCCCTCCGGGACAGCGAGAACTCTCGCCTCGACGCTCGAAGAAGTGTCGGGTCGCGCAGGGATTCCCATCGCGTCTCTCCGCCAGGGCGGCGCGCCGGGAGAACATCTGATTTTCTTTGAAGGGCAAGACGAGACGCTGGAGCTCGTCCACCGCGCCCGCTCTCGGGCGATCTTCGCCCAGGGCGCCGTGCGCGCCGCCGAGTGGATGCTCGAGTCGGGCCGCTCTGGCCCGGTGACCTTCGACGAGTTCTTCGATGACCTGTCACGAAAGGGGGGCGCCTCATGATGGCTTCGGCACACCCGCAGGACTCTTCAACCTCAAAGAATCTCTCTCTTTCCGGCGTGTTTACCGCGCTCGTCACCCCGTTCCGCGATGACGGGACCCTCGACGAAGCAGGCCTCCGGCGCCTCGCCAAGCGCCAGATCGCGGGCGGCGTCGCGGGCCTCGTTCCGTGCGGAACGACGGGGGAGGCCGTCACGCTGGATCCGGACGAGCACGAACGCGTGGTCGCCGTCACCGTCGAGGAGGCGCGAGCGGCGGCGCGGCGCGTGCGCGTCATCGCGGGCTGCGGCTCGAACGACACGCGGAGGTCCCGGGATCTCGCCGAGCGGTGCCGCCGGGCCGGCGCCGACGCGCTCCTCGTCGTCACGCCGTACTACAACAAGCCGACGCCGAAGGGCCTCGTCGCGCACTTCCTCGCCGTCGCGGACGCGGGCCGATTGCCCGTCATTCTCTACAACGTGCCGGGCCGGACGGGCGTGAACATGCAGCCCGAGACCGTGCTCGAGCTCGCGAAAGACCCGCGCATCGTGGCCGTCAAGGAGGCCTCGGGCAGCCTCGACCAGGCCTGCGAGATCCTCCGTGGGCGCCCGGACGGGTTCGCAGTGCTTTCGGGAGAGGACTCGCTCGCCATTCCGATGGTGGCGTGCGGCGCGGACGGCGTGATCGCCGTGGTCTCGAACGAAGCTCCGGGCCTGTACGTGGAGGCGATCGCCGCGGCCCTCGCGGGGAATCGCGCCCGCGCCTCGGAGCTTCAGGCGAAGCTCTTTCCGCTCATGAAGGCGAATTTCCGCGAGTCGAACCCCATCCCCGTGAAGTGGGCGCTCGAGCGGCTGTCGCTCATCGGAGGCGCCCATCGCCTGCCGCTCGTGCCGCTCTCGCCGGTGCACCACGCCGCGGTCGAGGGCGCGCTCCGGATCGCCGGCCTCCTCGATGCCGCCGGGAAGCCGGTGGAAAAGGCTGCCGCGTGACGCGCGAGGCCGTCTTCGCGCTTCTCGAGGCGCTCGAGCGGGGGGAGGTCCGCGCCGCCGCGCCGAATGGGAACGGCGACTGGGTGGCGAACGCGGAGGTGAAGGAGGGGATCCTCGCGGCCTTCCGGCTCGGCGTCGAGGAGGCGAGCGAGGCGGGCCCGCTTCTCTTCCGCGACCGCGACACCCTTCCGCCCCGCCGGCCGCTTCCCGAAGGCGTGCGGGTCGTCCCGGGCGGCTCGGCTCTCCGCCGCGGCGCGTTCGTCGCGAGGGGCGTCGTCGTCATGCCACCTGCCTACGTGAACGTGGGCGCGTACGTCGACGAAGGGTCGATGATCGACAGCCACGCCCTCGTGGGATCGTGCGCGCAGATCGGGAAGAAGGTCCATCTCTCCGCCGCGGCCCAGGTCGGGGGCGTCCTCGAACCCGTCGGCGCGGTGCCCGTGGTGATCGAGGACGAGGTCTTCGTGGGCGGCGGGGCCGGCGTCTATGAAGGGGTGCGCGTCAGGAAGCGCGCCGTTCTCGCGGCAGGCGTGATCCTGACGGCTTCGAGCGTCCTGTTCGATCTCGTTCGCGAGATCGAGCTGCGCTCGGCGCCGGGGCGGCCACTCGTCATCCCCGAGGGCGCCGTCGTCGTCCCGGGCTCGCGGCGGGCCGCCGGCGCCTGGAGCGAGGCCCGCGGGCTTTCGCTCTCTGCTGCCATGATCGTGAAGTACCGCGATGCCAAAACCGACGCCCGCACCGCGCTTGAAAGCGCGCTGCGGTGAATTCTTGCTTCGGAAAACCCGCGCGGCCTGCGGCCGCGCCTGCTTAGAAGGATGAAGGGCGATTCGGTTCTCGAGCGGGCGGCTCGTCGCTTCGGGACGCCGCTGTATCTCTATGACTTCGATGTCATCGAGCGCCAGGTCGGGCGCCTCAGGCGCGCCCTCGGCCCGCGCTTCGAGATCGCCTATGCGGTAAAGGCCAACCCTTCGCTCGCGATTCTTTCCTTTCTGAGAAAATTCGGTCTCTCTTCGGACGTGGCATCGAGGGGCGAGCTGCTCGCGGCGCGCCGCGCCGGATGTCCACCTTCGGAGATTCTCTCCACGGGCCCTGCAAAGACCGATGCGGACCTCGAAGCGCTCGCGCGCGCGCGGGTCTCGCAGATTCATGTGGAGGGGGAGTGGGAGCTGAGGCGGCTGGAGGGAATCGCTCAGCGGCTCGGACGGCGCGTGTCGGTCGGCCTTCGCCTGAATCCGCCGTGGAGAATCGCGGAGAAGAGGGTCATGATCGGCGGCCCCGGAGCGAAGAAGTTCGGCTTCGACCTGGCCTCCGCCGGGAGAGTTCTTCGAATGAAGAAGAGCTTTCCGCATCTCGACATCTGCGGGTTCCAGGTGTTCAACGCCTCGAACGTCCTCGACGCGAGCCTTCTCGTCGAGAACACGCGGCGCGTTCTTTCCCTCGCGCTCTCACTTTCTAAGAAATACGACGTTCCGTTGCGCTCCGTCGATTTCGGCGGCGGCTTCGGCGTGCCCTATGTCGAAGACGAGAGCCCTTTGGATCTCGGAATTCTGAGAAAGGGGCTGGCAGGGATCGCGAAATGGGCTGCCGGCGAGTCGCTCTTTCGCGGCACCCGCCTCGTCTTCGAGCCCGGCCGCTTCCTCGTCGCCGAGAGCGGGACGTACGTCGTGAAGGTCCTCGGCACGAAGAAGAGCCGCGGCGTCGACTACGTCCTCGTCGACGGCGGCATCCACCACTTCCTCCGGCCGGTCCTTTTCGGCGGGCCACACAACGTGAGGCTGATCCCCGGCAAGACCGGACGCCGCCCGAGGCCCTCTTCACTTTCCAAGAAATCCCTCGTTCTCTCCGGCCCTCTTTGCACGAGTCTCGACATCCTCCACCCGAGCGCGCGTCTTTCACTGCCCGAGCGCGGCGATCTCCTCGCTTTCGAAAACGCGGGAGCCTATGGCTACTCGGAGTCGATGCCGCTCTTCCTCTCGCACGAGTGGCCCGCGGAGGTGGGAACGCTTGCGGGAAGGCTCGCGCGCCTCCGGCGGCCGCCAACGGTGAATGAGATGCAACGTCAACAGCGCGCTCCGTTCTGAGTTCTTGCACGAGCGCTTCGCCGCCGCGCTACGATCCTGCCGCTCTCAGGAGGTGCTCATGAACAAGACGGCGATTCCCGTTTCCGTACTCCTCGTGCTCGCGCTCGGCTCCGCCTCTCCCGCGGCGGCCGCCGACCTCGGCAAGCTGCAGAAGGCCTACTTTTCCGGGACGAAGCCAGGCAGCTTCGCGAAGTACGAGCAGACCACCACCGATGCCAAGGGGAAGGTTTCCGTGTCGATCTCGACGATCTCCCGTCTGGAAAACGAGGGGAACAGGATCTGGTTCGAGATCCGGATGGAGCCGAAGAGCGGGGGCAAGCAGAAGGCCTCGACGATGAAGTACCTCCTGAAGGAGGACTTCAAGGTGGAGAAGAACGCGCTCAATTACTTCAACTACATCGACCGGATCATCATGCAGGAAGACGGGGGCCAGGCTCAGGAGCTCCCGATGGAGACGTTCCGGACGCTCGGCTCGGCCTTCGTCAGCAACGTCGACTACGGCTCGGACGTGACGCCAAAAGGGACGGATACCGTGGACGGGAAGAGCTGCGACCGGTACGGCCTCTCGGGGAAGTTCGAGTTCAAGGTCGTCTTCATGACCATCAAGGGGACGTACGAAGGCGACCTCTGGCTGAACGATTCCGTCCCCTTCGGCCGCGTGAAGGAGTCGACGGTCACGAAGGACGACAAGGGGAGCCTCACGTCGAAAAGCGAGTCGAAGCTCCTCGAGACCGGGACAGGGGCTACGTCGCGGATCAAAGGTCCGGTCCAGAAGGTGGATCTTCCGAAGATGTTCAACTGAGGGCCACAGGCGGGGCGCGGCCTGGAGGGCGTCTCGCCTACAATTCCCACCCATGAGCCCGAAAACCACCGAGACCGCCGCCGAGCCGCTCACGGCCGAGCAGGAACGCATCCGGAAGGCGAAGGAGGCGTGGCGGCAGGAGGCCGCGGCGGCCTTCGCGAGGACGCCCGCGTGGAAGAGGGACTTCACGACGATCTCGTCGGCCGAGGTGAACACGCTCGCGACTCCGGACGACCTGCCGGGGTTCGACTTCGACCGCGACCTCGGCTGGCCCGGCCGGTTCCCGTTCACCCGCGGCGTGCAACCCACGATGTACCGCGGCAAGCCGTGGACGATCCGGCAGTTCGCGGGCTTCGGCACCGCGCAGCAGACGAACGGGCGCTTCAAGGCGCTCCTCGCGCACGGGCAGACCGGACTCTCCACCGCGTTCCACCTGCCGACGCTCTACGGGTACGACTCCGACCATCCGATGTCCTCCGGCGAGGTCGGGAAGTGCGGCGTCGCGATCGACACGTTGCGCGACTTCGAGGCGCTCTTCGACGGCATCGACCTCGGCGCGGTGACGACGTCGATGACGATCAACTCCACCGCGCCCATCGCGCTCGCGATGTATCTCGCGGTCGCCGAGCAGCACGGCACGCCGTGGACGAAGGTCGGCGGCACGCTCCAGAACGACATCCTCAAGGAGTACATCGCCCAGAAGGAGTACATCTTCCCGCCGCGGCCCTCGATGCGCCTCGTGACGGATCAGTTCGCGTTCTGCGCGAAGCACGTCCCGAAGTGGAATACCGTCTCGATCTCGGGGTATCACATCCGCGAGGCGGGCTCGACGGCGCTGCAGGAGCTGGCGTTCACGCTGCGCGACGGGATGGAATACGTGCAGTACGGGATCGACGCGGGCCTCGACGTGGACGCCTTCGCACCGCGCCTCTCGTTCTTCTTCAACGCGCACAACGACTTCTTCGAGGAGATCGCGAAGTACCGCGCGGCGCGCCGCATCTGGGCGAAGGTCATGCGGGATCGCTACGGCGCGAAGGACCCCGCGAGCTGGAAGATGCGTTTTCATTCGCAGACGGCGGGCGTCACGCTCACGGCGCAGCAGCCGTACAACAACGTGGCGCGCGTCGCGATCCAGTCCCTCGCGGCCGTCCTCGGGGGCACGAGCTCGCTCCACGCGAACGCCCTCGACGAGACGCTCGCGCTGCCGACGGAGTTCGCCGCGAAGATCGCGGTGAGGACGCAGCAGGTCATCCTCCACGAGACGGGCGTCGCCAACACCGTCGATCCGCTCGGCGGCTCGTACTTCGTGGAAGAGCTGACGAACCGGATGGAGGCGGGCGCGTTCGATTACTTCCGTCGCATCGACGCCTTCGGCGGCATGGTGGAGGCCATCGAGGCCGGATTCCCGCAGAGGGAGATCATGGACGCCGCCTACCGCTTCCAACGTGCCTTCGACGCGAAAGAGAAGCTCATGGTGGGCGTCAACGCCTTCACGGAGTCCGTTCCGGAGGACGAGGTTTCGACCCTGACGATCTCCGAGCAGACCGCCGCCGAGCAGGTGAGGACGCTCAACGAGGTTCGTCGGACGCGCGACTCGCGTACGGCGATGCAGAAGCTCTCCGACCTCAAGGCCGCCTGCGCGGGCGGGGCGAACGTGATGCCGCCTCTCGTCGAGGCCGTCAAGGCGTATGCCACGGTGGGCGAGATCTCGGATGTCATGCGCGACGTGTTCGCGACGTATGAGGAGCCCGCTGTCTTTTGAGGTGCGGAGCGACTCCGGAAGGGCACGCGAAGCGTGCAGGAGCGGCCCGGATCTTGCGGAGTAGACTGGATGTCGATGCCGGATAAGCGCTCTTTTCTCGCCCTCGCCGCCTCGTTCGGGTTACTCGCAGGTCCGCTCGCCGCCCAGACCGGCGGCATGGAGGTCGGGAGGACGTCCGCGAAGGACGCTCTCAGCCAGAAGGAAAGCCGCCGCCGCGAGGCGGTCGAACATTACCTGCGCGCGAAGCTGTACGCGCAGGAGAGCGAGTTCGAGGCGGCCGTCCGGGAGTTCAAGAAGGCCGTCGAGCTGGATCCGACGGATGGCGCGCTGAGACGCGAGTACGGCGAGCTTCTGCGGGATCTTCCCGTCTACCCCGAGGCCGAGGCCGAGGCTCGCAAGGCCGTCGAGCTCTCGCCGAAGAGCGCGGGCGCGCACCGGCTCCTCGGCCAGGTGCTTCTCGCGACGGCGAAGGACAAGACGCGCCTCGAGGCGGCCGCGGTCGAGCTGAAGGCCGCGAACGAGCTGGCGCCGGCCGATCCGCAGGGCGCCGTCGCGTACGCGCAGGTCCTCCTGCGCCTCGAGAGGCCGAAGGAGGCCTCGAGCGTCCTGGAGGGAGTCCTCGACCGCGCGAACGGGCCTGCCGTGCTGCTCCTCTACGGCGAGACGCTCGAGCGCAGCGATCAGCTTCAACAGGCCGAGGAGGTCTACAAGGGCCTCGCGAAGCTCGATCCGGAAAACAAGGCGGCGCTTCTGGGCCTTCTCCGCGTGTACGACCGCCAAAGGCAGTTCGACAAGGCCGCGCCCATCCTCCAGAGCTTCCTCAAGCTGCAGCCCGGCAATCTCGGGCTCAAGTCGCAATACGCCGGCCTCCTCCTTCGGGGGCGCCGATTTGGAGAGGCCCGGAAGGTCGTCGAAGAAGTGCTCGCGGCCGATCCCGGAAATCGCGATGCCCTGCGTCTCTACGCAGCGCTCCTCTCGGAAACGCGTGAGCCCGACAAGGCCGACGAGGTGCTCCGAAAGCTCCAGTCGCTCGAGCCGGCCGACCTCGAGATTCCCTATCGACGCGCGGTGAATTTCCTCGAGGCCCGCCGGGTTTCCGAAGCCGAGGCCGTGCTCTTCGAGCTGCGGGCGGCTCTCGTCGCGAAAAAGCCGGACGCTCCCGAGATCGCGCAGATCGACGGCCAGCTCGCCTACGCCGCCTACCTGCGGAAGGATTACGCCGCGGCCACGGCCCGGCTCGAGCCGCACCTCAGGGGCGAGGAGGGCCTCAACCTGCAGGCCTACAACCTCCTCCTGCAGATCGCCCGCGACCGCGAGGACTGGACCTCGGGCCTCCGCCTCGCGAAGGACGCATACGACAAGGCGCCGAAGAAGACCCCGATGCTTCGCGCGAACTACGCGGAGTTCCGGCTCCGCTCGGCGTCGGCCGAGGACCAGGGCGAGGGCGGGAGGATGCTCGAGGCGCTCGTGGCCGAGGACAAGGCGGGAACGCTCGCGGCCGCCGACGCCTGGCAGCGCCTCGACAAGTACGGGCGCGCCGCCGCGGCCGCGCGAGCGGGCCTCGAGCGCGACAAGGAAGATCCGGACCTCCTCTTCCGGCTGGCGGCTTCCCTCGAGCGGGAGAAGAAGGTCGCCGAGTCGGTGGACGCGTTCGAAAAGCTGCTGAAGGTGAGGGGCGACCACGCGCCGGGCCTCAACTACCTCGGCTACATGTGGGCGGACCGCGGCGAGAACCTGCCGCGCGCCCTCGAGCTCATCCGCAAGGCGGTCGAGCTGGAGCCCGGTAACGGCGCCTACCTCGACTCGCTCGGGTGGGTCTACTTTCAGCTCAACAAGCTCGACAAGGCCGAGGAGAACCTCCGCGCCGCGGCGGTCCTGAACCCCGACGACGCGACCGTCGAGGAGCACCTCGGCGACCTCTACGAGAAGAAGGGGGATCTCGCGCTCGCGCGGACGAGCTGGAAGCGCGCCCTCACGCTCAAGCCCGACGAGGACGTCAAACGCCGCCTTGACGAGAAGCTTCTGAAGACCGAAGGCCGCGACGCGCGGAAGTGACGAGGACCCGTGCGATTCGGGTGGGCGGGTCGGCCTTCGTCTCGATTCTTTTTTGCTTAGAAAGTGGATGCGTCACCGGGAAGCCGTCGAGCACATCGAGTAGCGGCACGCCGCCGCGACCAGCACAGCCGTCCCACTCTTCCCCCTTCAAAGAAGAATCCGAAGCGCCGTCTCCCGGCGCGTCCGTGTTGGAGGCGTACGAACGGGCGCGTGCGCGCGCGTGGGATCCCTCCCGCCGTTTCAAGGCCCTCTTCAGGGTCGAGGCCTCGCCCAGGGTCGGCGCGATCGGGCGCGGGTACGTGTCCGTCTGGTGGGACGGCGCCGCCGGCCTTCTCTCTTGGCGGTCTTCGGCGCCGATTGCGGGCGCGGGGAAAGGGGGATTTCTCAGAAAGGGGATGGGCGCGGCCGGTGCCGATGCCGGTCACGCGATTGCAGGTGGCGATGGCGCCTCGCCTTTCCCGGGAAGGCTCGCGGCGTCCGACCTCATCGCCTGCATCCTCGGCGTGCCGGAAGCCCCCGCCTCGCCCTCTCTACCACTCGAAGAAACTCCGAAAGGCTTGCGGCTGCGCATCGACGACTCGGCGCGTTCCGTCCTCGCCGATCGCGACGGAAGGCCAACCGAATTCTCTTTCCCGAACGGCGAGACCGTGAAGCTGCAGCCGGGGGAGGGCGTGCCGCGCCGCATCGAGGCGAACGGCCCGGACGGTCGGGCCCTCCTCACACTCGAGTCGTATTCGACGTGGCCCGAGGGCGAACCGGTCCCCCCGGCATGACCGAGACCGGCAGGGCTTGCACCGTGGAGGCGTTCGCGAAGGTGAATCGCTCGCTGCGGGTGCTCGGGAAGAGGCCGGACGGCTTTCATGAGCTCGACACCATCTTCCAGACGGTGGACTTGACGGACCGGATGGATTTCTTAGAAAGGGGAGATGACGAGCTCGTGCTCACGATCGAGGGTGCGAGCCTGCCGGTCTCGGAAGAAAACCTCGTGCTCCGCGCGGCGAGGGCGCTTCTCGGGTGGGCGGGCTTGACGCGGGGCGCCGACATTCACCTTTCCAAGAAGATCCCGATCGGCGGTGGGCTCGGCGGAGGCAGTTCGAACGCCGCTGCGACCCTTCGTGGACTCTCCCGACTGTGGGATCTACCTGCCCCCGACGCCGACCTGTACGCACTCGCGGTCTCCCTTGGCTCCGACGTGCCGTTCTTCCTCCTTGGCGGTCGTGCACGCGGGAGCGGTCGGGGTGAGGTCCTGACGCCGCTGCCGGACGGACCCGAGGAGTGGCTCGTCCTCGTGTTTCCGCCGTTTTCCCTTTCCACGCCAGCCGTTTACGGGGCACTTTCCGCCCCCGCGTTGACAGATCCCGCCGCTCCCACTAACCTTCGCGGTTCTGACTGGTGTGGCGAGCCGGATCGGAACGACCTGGAACCGGCGGCGGAGTCTCTCAGGGGAGAGCTGAAGAGGTTCCGGGCGGCCCTCGCGGACCACGGCGCGACGAGCGCACGCCTGTCCGGGAGCGGTTCGACGGTGTTCGGGGTGTTCGGAGACGAGGAAAGCGCCCGGCGCGCCTTCGATGGGCTCGCGGGGCTTCGGGAAGAAACGACGGCGAGGATGAAGATCGTGAAGACCGTTCCGGAGGCGGAGTTCGCGCGGCGCGCGAGGCCGTCCATGATGAGGCAACGCGGATGAGCTCCGCCTGCGCGAGAATCCCACGCGGGCCTTCCGGATGGGGAGTCGACAAGTGGTAAGTCAGCGGTCTTTGGAACCGCCTACCGGAGGTTCGAATCCTCCCTCCCCAGCCAAGCTCCGCATCGCTGACCTGAAGGCATGATGGAACGCTTCCCGTACGGTGATCTCAAAGTCTTCGGGGGACGGTCGCATCTGGCCCTCACGGGCGAGATCTGCCGCAACCTCGGCCGGGAGGCCGGCCGCGTCACGCTCTACAACTTTTCCGACGGAGAGAACTACTGCCAGATCGAGGAGAACGTCCGGGGCGCGGACGTGTTCATCGTGCAGCCCACGGGTCCGCCGGCGAACTCCAACATCATGGAGCTCCTCATCATGCTCGACGCCTTCAAGCGCTCCTCGGCGTCGCGCGTGACGGCGGTGCTTCCGTACTACGGTTACGCGAGGCAGGACCGCAAGGACAAACCGCGTGTCCCGATCACGGCGAAGCTCGTGGCCGACCTCATCGTGGCGGCGGGCGCCGACCGCGTCCTCTGCGTCGACCTCCATGCCGCGCAGATCCAGGGCTTCTTCAACATCCCCGTGGACCACCTCTTCGCGGCGCCCGTTCTCCTCGTCGCGATCCGCGAAGCGAACGTCGACCCGCTCTCGGTCGTTTCGCCGGACGAGGGCGTTGTCGAGCGCGCCCTCGCGTTCGCCAAGCGCCTTGGCGCGGGCCTCG
>JBGQDL010000017.1:0-42468 GCA_041495865.1 Thermoanaerobaculia bacterium
CAGCGCGGACGCCTCGGTGGGAAGCGACAGAGCCTCGTCCTTGCCGTTCGTGTGGAGCGATTGGGTACCGCCGAGCACCGCCGCGAGCGCCTGGATCGCGACGCGCACGACGTTCACGTCGGGTTGCTGCGCCGTGAGCGTCGACCCCGCGGTCTGGGTGTGAAACCGCATCGCCGAAGCGCGCGGATCCGTGATCCCGAACCGCTCGGCGACGAGCCGCGCCCACAGCGTGCGCGCCGCTCGGAACTTCGCGATCTCCTCCAGAAAATCGTTGTGCACGTTGAAGAAGAAGGAGAGCCGCGGCGCGATGGCGGACGGGTCGAGGCCCGCCTCGCGCGCGGCCGCGAGGTACTCCAGCCCGTCCGCGAGCGTGAAGGCGATCTCCTGCACCGCCGTCGCCCCCGCCTCGCGGATGTGGTAGCCCGAGATCGAGATCGTGTTCCACCGCGGCACGTTCTCCTGGCAGAACGCGAAGACGTCGGTCACGAGCCGGAGCGAAGGCTTCGGCGGGAAGGCGTAGGTTCCGCGGGCCGCGTATTCCTTCAGAATGTCGTTCTGAATCGTCCCCGTGAGCTGACGCCACGACGTGCCGCGGCCCTTCGCGACGGCGAGGAGAAACGCGAGGAGAATCGACGCGGTCGCGTTGATCGTCATCGAGATCGAAACCCTGTCGAGCGGGATTCCGGCGAGCAGCGTCTCCATGTCCTCGAGGGTCGCGACGGGGACGCCCACTTTCCCGACCTCGCCGCGCGCGAGCGTGTGGTCCGAGTCGTACCCGATCTGGGTCGGGAGGTCGAAGGCCACGGAGAGTCCGGTCTGCCCCTGGTCGAGGAGGAACCGATACCGACGGTTCGACTCACGGGCGCTCGAAAAGCCCGCGTACTGCCGCATCGTCCAGAGCTTCGTGCGATATCCCCCGGGAAGGGTGCCGCGCGTGAAGGGCGAGACCCCCGGAAGAGAAGGTGTCCAGCCGGAAGGAACGTCGCCCGGGCCATAGACGGTCCGGAGCGGCAGGCCGGAGGGTGTGGTGTCGGTGGAATCGCTCATGGACCCGATGCTAAGCTCCTCTCCTCGAGGTTTGAAAGTGCGCCTTCGCCTCGCATTCTGGTTCTGCCTTCCGGTTCTCTTCGCGGCGCGACTCCGGGCAGCCGAGGATCCCGTCCTCGAGACCCTCGTCGAGGCGAAAACCGCCTACCGCACCAGGCGCTGGACCGATGCGGAGATCGCGCTGCGCCGCCTCCTCGAGCTTGCCGCCGCTCCCGAGCGCGAGGCGGCCCTGCAGAAGATCCTGCCGGCCTATCACTTCTACTCCGCCGCGGTCTCCTGGGAGCTCAAGGACGAGGAGCGGGCCCGCAGGGAGCTCGCCCGCTACTTCGAGTTCCAGCCCGAGGCCTCCATCGATCCCGCGGTGTACCCGAAGAGCTACTGCATCTTCTTCGACGCGCAGCGCACCGCGGCGGCCCGAACGGCGTCCCCCGCTCCGCCCGCCGCGGCGGGGCTTCCGAACCTCTCGACGACGGCCGCCGACGCGACGATCGTGCCTTCCTACTTGGGCTCGCCCGAATGGCCGGAGACGCCCGTGCGGCACCTCCTCACGGACGCGGAGAAAAGAGATTTCACGGGCCTCCCCGACGACGAGTCGCGCCGCGACTGGGTGTTCCACTTCTGGAAACGCCTCGACCCCGACCCCGCGACCCCCGACAACGAGTACCAGATCGAGTTTTACCGGCGCGTCCACTACGCCGATGCGGCCTTCTCGACCGAGACGATGCGCGGCTCGCTCTCGGACCGCGGCCGGGTCCTGCTCGTCCTCGGGCCTCCGAGCTATGTCGGCAAGACGCCGCTCCTGAGATCCGGCGACCTCATGACGATCCTCAAGACGACCGAGCCCGCCATCCAGAGACGTGCCTCCGGCGGCGCCGCCATCGTGCGCGTGACGACGACGAATCGGGGTCTCGTGACGCCGGGCGACATCGAGGGCGAGGTGGAGACCTGGTATTACCGGTCGGACCGCATTCCCAAGGGGCTGCCCTTCCACGACCTCGCCTACCGCTTTTACACGAAGGAGGGTTACGGAACGGGGGTTTTCCAGAAGGACGCCCGCGAGCTTCTCGCGCTCCAGAAGGCCGCGCACCTCCTGCGCCCGGGAAGCTGAGAACCGCCGCGCCGCGCGGCTTCGTGTCAAACTCGCCCTGGAAGTGGCACGTACGCTCAGCGGGAACCTCGACACCTTCTCGCTCGCCGACCTTCTTCAGTGGCTCGAGATCAATGCGCTCTCCGGCCGCGTGACGGTCTGGCGCGGGGAGGTCCTGCGGACGATCGACCTCAAGGGAGGCGCGATCGTCTTCGTGTCCTCTTCCTTGCCGAACGAGCGCCTCGGCGTCTACCTGTCGCGCTTCGCGGTCCTGTCCGAGACGGCGGTCTACGACCTTCTCGCCGAGAGCTTCGCGACCGGCAGGAACCTCACGCGGCTCATCCTCGAACGGAAGCTCCTCAGCCGCGAGAAGCTCGCCGAGGCGGTCGAGGGCCTCGCGATGAAGATCCTGCTCGACCTCTTCCACTGGGAGGGCGCCTCCTTCGAATTCGACCCGCTCTTCAAGATCGAGGACCTCATCCGGATCCACCTGTCGCTCCGCGGACAGGTTCTCGCGCTTCACGGCGCCAAGTCCCTGGACGACTCCCGCCTCACGCTTGGGGCGCCCTCCGGCGCCGAGGAATCGGGCGCCCGCTGGGAAAAAGAGTTCAACCCGGACGCGCTCGCGTCGCTCTTCTGGACGATTCTCGAGGAGCTGCCGGGTGACACGCCCTCACCGGCCGCCCTGCGCGAGGCATTCCAGGGGTTCACGTCTTTCGCGAACCGCGTTCACCAGAGGCTCCGCGAGCCCGCGCGCCTCTTCCCGATTTACGATGACACGGCGACGATGCTGAGGACGGCCCTCGACGAGGGCGGCGATCTCGAGCGGCTCGTCCAGATCGCCGCCCTCGACCCGTTCCTCACGATCGACCTCCTCTACCTCGCCAATTCCCTGCGCACGGACCCGAAGGAGCTCATCGGCACGGCGCGGGAAGCCGTCCGGGTCGTGGGCGCGAAGGCCGTCCGGCGATTCACCGGCCTTCTCGCGGATACCGCGTCTCCCAAAGTGCCGTCCGAGGAGAAGATGGAGCGCGTCGTGAGGCGCTCGGCGCTGTCCACGGCGGTGGCCGGTTCGCACCTCGCCGGGGACCACGGGTTGGAGCGGGAGGACGCTTATACGCTCGGCCTCCTCGAGCCCCTCGGCAGCTACGAGCTCCTCAAGCTGTTGATCTCAGTGGCTTTCCCTCCGGGACCGATCCGGGCGGGCGCCCTTTCGCGCTTCCGGGCAGCGGCGGGGCGCGTGTTGGCCCGGAAGTTGAATCTCCCGCAGGCAGTCGAGGACGTCCTCGGCTCGAGCGGGCGGGTCACGGCCCGGAGCCCGGCCGCCGAACGTCTGATCTTTCTCGCCAAGCAGGCCGCTCCGACCGAGCAGATCGGGCAGGAGTGGACGAGCGACGACCCGCGGCTCACCGAGCAGGTCGTCGCCCTGACGGCGCGCCCCGAGCGGAGCGACGTCATCTCCCGCGACACGGCCATGCTGCGCGAAATCCTCCAGCTCTGACAACATTCCACCCCCGGAGGTTCATCATGTCCGTCGTCTTCCGTTCGCGGCTCGTCTTCGCGTTGCTTTTTCCTCTGCTGGCATCCGCGCCCCGTGCGCGCGCGGCCCCGTCCGGGCTGCCGGGCGTGCGCGCGGCCGTCGACGTCAAGGCGATGGACCTCGACGTCGTCGCGACGACGAAGGACGGCCGGCCCGTGCCGGACCTCACGCGCGCCGAAATGTCCGTGACGGTGGACGGCAAGGCGCTCCCGCTCGACTACTTCGTCAAGGTCGAGACTGGCCAGCTCCACGGCCCCGACCTCGCGACGGCATCGCCCGACTTCATCCTCGAGACGACGGCGGCGGGCCCGGACCGGTACGTGCCGCGCCAGTTCCTCGTGTTCTTCGACGACGAGCACCTCCTGCCGTCCGACCGCAAGCCCGTCCTCGAGGGGCTCCGCGACTTCGTGACCCGCCTGTCGCCGTCCGACAGCATGGCGATCGTCTCCTACAACGTCTCGTCACACGTCTTCGCGCCCTTCACGAACTCCAAGGAGACGCTCCTCGACGGGCTCTCGCGCCTCGAGAAGACCACCCCACGGGGGCTCCACTGGGATTCCCAGTTCCGTCAGGACGTTGCTCTCGCGAGGCGCGCGCGCGCGTCGTCGCGGGACTCCATCATCCGGAGCTACGGCGACCAGATCGTGAACCGAGAGAAGAGCACTCTCAACGAGCTCAAGCGCGCGTTCGAGGCCCTCGCGGCGCGCTCCGGCAAGCGTGTGGCGTTCTGGGTCTCGAGCGGACTCGAGCTCCGGCCCGGCCAGACGTTCGCGCAGGCTCTCGCGTCGAGTCCGCTGAGCCAGTTCGACAACAGCGTCGCCGCCGAATTCCGGTCCGTCGTCGCGGAAGCGAACCGGTCGGGCATCACGGTGCACGCGCTCGACGCGCGCGGCCTCGCCACCGACACCGAC
The DNA here is from genome assembly GCA_041495865.1 of Thermoanaerobaculia bacterium. Lineage (GTDB taxonomy): Bacteria > Acidobacteriota > Thermoanaerobaculia > UBA5066 > UBA5066 > Fen-183. Next base: position 4,586 of record JBGQDL010000017.1, read on the forward strand.
GCATCCGAGTCGGAGGCGCCCGTCGTGTCCTCATTCTCGGCCGATGCGAACCGCCGCGAGCCCCTCGCCGGCCTCGCCGACGAGACGGGAGGGATCCTCGTCCAGAACCGCAACTCCTTCTCGGGTGCGCTCGGGCGGATCTACCGGGAGGCGGCGACGTACTACTCGGTCGGCGTCACACTCACGGCCCTCGATCCGAAGAAGACCGATCACGCCGTCAAGGTGACCACGACGCGCCCGGGCGTGACGCTGCGCACGCGCCGCTCGTACGGCGCGAAAACGTCCGACGAGGGCGCGCGCGATCGGATGGAGCTCGCGCTCCTGACCCCGGACGCGGCCGGCGAGTTCCCGGTCGCGCTCACGATCGGGACCGCGAAGAAAGGGGCAGGAGTCGGCCGCCGGCTCGCGCCCTTCTCCGTGCGCGTGCCCGTGTCGTCGTTCACGTTCCTCGACGAGGGGGGGAAGAAGAAGGCGGTCGTCGACGTCACGGTCGCGGCCGTCGAGGACAACGGCGCCCGCTCCAACCCCGTCCCGGATCGCCAGACGATCCTCGTGGACGCCGCGACGCTCGCGAAGGGGGCGAACGAGCCGTTCGTCTACACGGGCGAGGTCAAGTCCCGGAAGGGCAACATGCGCTTCGTGGCGACGGTGCGAGACGTCGCCACGAATCGCATCGGCGTGGGCTCGGCGAGCGTCAGAATCGAATGACGATCTCGCTGAAGGCCGGTTTCGAGCGTCAGCCCTTTTTCTTCGGAGCCGGCGCGGCCGGAGCCGGAGCGGCCGGCAGCGTGCCCGTTACCGTGAACGGAGCGGCGAGCTCGAGCTTCTTCTGGGTCGCCGCATCGGTGAGCGTGAGCCTGAGCTCGTAGTCGCCCGGCTTGAAGTACTGCCCGAGGTTCGACTCCACGACGCCGCCCGCGATGTCGAGCACGAGGGCGCCGGGCGTCTTCTGCTCGGGGATCTTCGCGGGCTCCTCGGGCGGCGTCGGAACGTCGATCGCGGGCTGCCCCTTGGGCTTGATCTTCACGGTACGCTTGAGCGTGATCGTCCTCGTGACCGGGTCGACCGGAGGGTTGTAGAGGCGCACCGCGTACGAGAGGCCGTCGGTCGGGTCGACGCGGCCGTCGCCCTTCACGACGAAGCGGCGGGCCGAGAACGTGAAAGGCTCGTCGGGCTTCGGCGCATCCACGGGGAAGTCGTTCACGGAGACGAGAAGCGGTGACGCCGCGAACTCCGCGGGAAGGCCGGGCACCGAGACCGGACGCCTTGCCGAGACGAGGACCTTCCCCGTGGGGTCCACCAGCGCGGCGGTTACGTCGTAGTCGCCCGGGAGGATCTGGAACGAGCGGTCGGCGAAGAAGTCGGACTTCGTCTTCCGGAGCGCCGCGGCTTCCTCGAGGCGCACGGAGTCCTTGCCGTCCTTGTCGCGCGCGAGGATCAGGAGCCTCGCCCCTTCGCCCGTTCCTACCGCGGACTCTTTCGCGAAGAGCTGCACCATGAGGCGCGTCGCGCCATCCCGGTAGCAGAGGGGCAGCAGCGCGAGCGGCCCGAACGGCTCCTTTTCGAGGCCCTCGAGCGTCGCGCGCGCGCCGTCGGACAGCGCCGGCCCCTTGGACCTCTCGGCGGCCTTGTCGGCCTCGGCTTTCTGCTCGGCGGCGACCTGCTCCTTCGTCTTGTACACGGGCAGCTCCTTGAGCTGCGGGTTCACGAGCGCCATCTGGACGGCCTTCGACTCGAGCCGCTTCGCGGCGCCGACGCCGTTGACGAAGCGCTCGGCGCCGAGTCCGAGGTCCACCTGGAACTTCAGGTCGAGCGACTGAACGTCCGCCCAGGGAGGGAGCTGAGGCTTCTCGTAGAGGAATTGCGTGATGATCGCCGTCGCGCCGGCATTCCCCATCGCCCCGGTCACCTCGGGCGCCCCCTGACTCCCGGGGCCGCCCGGCGTCGAGCTGCCGAAGGGCGTCGACGCGGACGGGTCCTGCGCGTTCGACAAGGATTTCGGGGGGCCGATGAGGATGAGCGCCTTGCCGCGCTCGGTCAGGGCGCCCCTCTTGCGGCCGAGCGTAAACAGCTCGTCGGCCTTCTTTGCGAGAGCGTCGAACCGCTCGCGGAATTCGTTCTGGGGCGTCTTGAGGTCCGGGTCCCGCTTCGCCCAGAAGACGGCGATGAACCTCTCGGCGTCCTCGTCCGAGGCGATCTTCTTCCATTCCTTTTTCTCGTCGTCGGTCGCGAGATAGACCGACTCGGGCGACCTCTCCCAGTCCTTGTACTTGTCGAGGGCAGCGAGCGAGGGCGCCGCGGCGAGAAGCAGAACGAGCGCGAGGGGGGCGCGACGAGTCGTCATCGAGGAGAATCTCCCTTCTGATCGCCAATCGGGGGAGGTGTCGCCCCCGGCCGGCGATGATAACGGCCTCAAGGGGTTGCGAGGCGCTCCCGGACTCGATCGGCCGCCGTTTGAAAGCGCGCTACGAATTCTTGGATTCGAATCCCTTTTCTCGTCGAAGTCACTGTCCGCTTCCCGGCCACGCCTTCGATTTTGTGGGGTTTTCCAGGGGATCTGGCACGACGGAATTCGGCACACCGAGTGCTAGGCCGCACGAATTCGCCCCTGTTATGATGGGTTCAGTTAACCGAAATCGCCCGTTCGTCCCCCTTGCATGGTGTCTTTTTCATCAATTAGGAGAAGGAGGAAAGGAAATGACCCGTAGCCTAGGAGTGAAGGTCGCCGCACTGCTCCTGCTGATCTGCTTCGGCTCGCTCGCGCTCGCGCAGAGCATGACCACCGCGTTGCGCGGCAAGGTCGAGAACGAAAACACCGGCCTCCCCGGCGTCGTCATCACCTTGAAGTCGCCGGTCCTGCAGGGCGAGCGCACGACGACGACGTCCGCCAACGGGGACTACGCCTTCGTCGGAGTCCCGCCCGGCGCGTACACCGTCACGTTCGTTCTGCAGGGTTTCCAGACCGTCACGAAGACGATCCCCCTCACGGCCGGCCAGCCCGCGACGCAGGACGCGGTGATGTCGCTGTCGGGCGTCACGACGGAGACGGTCGTCACCGCCAAGTCGGAGACGGTCTCGACGACGACGACCGCCTCGACGACGTACACGACCGACCTCACGAACAAGCTCCCGATCACGCGCACGCTGCTCTCGGCCGTGAACCTCTCGGCGGGCGTCGCGCAGACGGCGCCGAACGGCGCGTTCGTGATCTCGGGCGCGAACTCGTTCGACAACCTCTTCACGGTCGACGGCGCGGTCGTCACGGACAACATCCGCGGGACGCCGAACAACCTCTTCATCGAGGACGCCATCCAGGAGACGACCACTTCGGTCAACACCATCTCGGCCGAGTTCGGACGGTTCCAGGGCGGCATCGTGAACAGCATCACGAAGTCCGGCGGCAACACGTTCAGCGGCTCTGCCCGCGCCACGCTGGCGAACGACGCCTGGACGGCCCTCACCTACAAGGGCAATGCGGCCACGAACGACGGCTCCTTCAACGAGACCCGCACCCAGAAGGTGAACCCCCGCTACGAGGCGACGCTCGGCGGGCCCCTCTGGCAGGACCATGTCTGGTTCTTCGGAGCCGGGCGCTACGCGGACTCGACGGTGGGCGGCCAGACCTCGTTCACGAACCTCGCCTACTCGATCGGCGACACGGAGAAGCGCTACCAGGGCAAGCTGACGCTGACGCCCTTCCAGAACCACTCGGTCACGGGCAACTACCTGAAGATCGACCGTGACCAGGGCAACAACTCGTTCGGCGTCATCATGGACGCGGACAGCCTCTACAACCGGCAGCTGCCCCAGGAAATCATCACGGTCAACTACAACGGCACGCTCTCGAGCAACTTCTTCGCCGAGGCGCTGTACTCGCGCCGCAAGTTCTCGTTCGTCGGCTCGGGCTCGCGGTTCACGGACCTCATCAAGGGCACGCTCATGCGCGACCGCTCGCGCGGCAACGCCCGCTACAACTCGCCGACGTTCTGCGGGGTGTGCGACCCCGAAGACCGCAACAACCGCGACTACCTCGTGAAGGGCACGTACTTCCTCTCGACGGGCGCGCTCGGATCGCACAACATCGTCCTCGGGTACGACAACTTCGCCGGCACGCGCAAGTCGAACAACTACCAGTCGGGCAGCAACTACCGTCTCTTCACGACGAGTACGGTCTTCCAGGACCCCGTGACGAAGGCTTCTCTCGGCGACATTTTCCCGGTCGTCGACTCGAAGTCCTTCGTCTACTACACGCCGATTTCCCAGCTTTCCAAGGGCACGGACGCGCTGACCCACTCCGTCTTCCTGAACGACCAGTGGCGCATGACGGACCGCCTCTCGTTCAACCTCGGCGTGCGCTGGGACAAGAACAACGCGGCGAACAGCCTCGGCGTCGTCACGGCGGACGACAGCGCCATCAGTCCGCGTCTCGCCGCGGTCTTCGACGTGACGGGCAAGGGCAACCTCAGGCTTTCCGCCAGCTACGCAAGGTACGTGGGCGGCATTCAGGACAGCCTCCTCGACTCGAGCTCGGCCGGCGGCCAGCCGGCGCTCTTCTACTGGTACTACACCGGCCCCGACGCGACGCCCATCAACACGAACGTGCCCGCGGGCGGGACGTACGTCACGCGCGCGCAGGCCCTCCAGCAGGTCTTCAACTGGTTCTTCGCGCAGGGCTGCCCGGATCTCACGACCTGCAAGCTCTCTCTCGCCGGCGCTTCCGTCCCGGGCCTCAACGTCCTGATCAAGGACAGCTTGGTGTCGCCGTCCTCGAAGGAGTACGTGCTCGGCGTGAACGGCAATATGGGCTCGGCGTTCTCCTTCCGCGTCGACTACGTCCACCGCGATTTCGGTGACTTCTATACGTCGATTCTCAACACGTCGAACGGTCAGGCGACGGACGTCGCGGGCAACCATTACGACATCGCGATCACGTCGAACTCGAGCGACCTGAAGCGCAAGTACGACGGGTTCCAGACCCAGTTGCAGTGGCGCGGCCTGAGCAACCGGCTCAGCGTCACGGGCAATTGGACGTGGTCCCACCTGCGGGGCAACTTCGACGGCGAGAACGTCGGGAGCGGGCCGATCACCGCTGCGAACCAGTCGTATCCCGAGTACAAGGACCCGACCTGGAACAATCCGATCGGCGACCTCGCGGCCGACCAGCGTCACCGCATCCGCCTCCTCGCTTCGTACGACCTGCCGTTCTTCCCCACGAAGGTGGGCCTCCTGAACGTCGCGGTCGTCCAGGCCTGGCAGTCGGGCGTGCCTTACGGCGCCGCGGGCGCGATCACGATCCGCCCGTTCGTGACGAACCCCGGCTACGTCACGCCGCCGACCTCCTCCACGTACTACTTCACCTCGCGCGACGCGTTCCACACGGACCCGATCAAGCAGACGGACCTGGCGTTCAACCTCCAGCTCCGGCCGATCGGGCCGCTGGAGATCTTCATCCAGCCACAAATCCAGAACCTCTTCAACAACCAGGGCGTCGTCGCCGTCAACCCCGTCACGGGCAACCTCGGCGTGAACACCACGGTGCTCACCAACCGCAACTCGTCGCTCGCCGCGTTCAATCCCTTCACGACCGCTCCCGTCCGGGGCGTGAACTGGTCCCCCTCGTCCACTTTCGGCAAGCCCCAGAGCAAGGACGACATCCAGATCCCGCGCACGTTCCTCGTGACGGCGGGCCTCCGCTTCTAGTCTCTTCCTCCGTTTCCCTTCGGGAGCCGGGCTTCGGCCCGGCTCCTTTTTTTTCGGCCGGCTGGGATACCCTCCGCCGATGCGATTCGGACGTTGGGCCGCGGCCGCGTGCGCCCTCGGAGCGCTCTCCGCCGGCTGCCGCCGCGGGGCGCCACGCGACGCATTCCCGGGCGCGCCCGTGTTCCTCGTGAGCGTCGACACACTCCGCTCCGACCACCTCCCCGCCTACGGGTACACGGGCGTCGAGACTCCCGCGCTCGACGCCCTCAGGAAAGACTCGATCCTCTACGAGCGCGCCTGGTCGCACGTCCCCCTCACGCTCCCCTCGCACGCCTCGATGCTGACGGGGCGCGAGCCGTCCGCGCACGGCATCCACGACAACCTGGGTTATCACCTCAAGGCCGACATCCCGACGCTCGCGGAGCTCCTCCGGAAGGCGGGCTACGAGACGGGCGGAGCGATCTCGTGCTTCGTCCTCAACAGGGAGAGCGGGATCTCGCGCGGGTTCGACTTCTACGACGACGCGGTCGAGTCGCCGGAGGGCCAGGCGGCCCTCGGCCGCATCCAGCGCGCCGGGCCCGAGACCGTGGCGCGCCTCGAGAGCTGGATCGCGGCCCGGCCGAAGGACGGCAAGCTCTTCGCGTTCCTGCACCTCTACGAGCCGCACACGCCGTACGAGCCGCCCGAGCCCTTCAAGACGCGGTACGCGGCCCGGCCCTACGACGGCGAGATCGCGCAATCCGACGCGGTCGTCGGAAAGTTCCTCGCGTTCCTGAAGGCGCGCGCGCTCTACGACAGGGCGCTGATCGTCTTCCTCTCCGACCACGGCGAGGGCCTCGGCGACCACGGCGAGTCCGAGCACGGGATGTTCCTCTACCGCGAGGCCCTCCAGGTGCCCCTCTTCGTGAAGCTCCCGGGCGGCATGCGGGCCGGCGAGACGTTCGCGGCGCCCGTGGCGCTCGCCGACGTCTTCACGACGCTCGCCGAGGCGGCCGGCGTTCCCGGTTTCACGCGTCCCCCGGGGACGCAGTCCCTCCTCGACGCGCCCGGCGGTCCCGCGCGCCGGATCCTCTCCGAGACGTTCTTTCCGCGCATCCATTTCGGGTGGAGCGAGCTGTCGTCGCTCTTCGACGGGCGCTGGCATTACATCGAGGCGCCAAGGGCCGAGATTTACGACGTCGTCGCCGACCCGGGTGAGAAGACGAACCGCCTCGCCGAAAAGCCCGACGCCCTGCGCGCGATGCTCGTCGAAGCCGGCAAGCGCAAGCCGGCCTACGAGTCCGCCGGCGACCTCGACCCGGAGGCGCGCAAAAAGCTCGCCTCCCTCGGCTACCTGAGCGCGGGACCGTCGAGCGCGAACGCCGGCGCCCTGGACGACCCCAAGGACCGTATCGCGACCTTCGAGGAGCTGCGCACCGGCCTCGGCGACCTCTCCGCGGGGAACTCCGCGAAGGCCCACGCGATCTTCTCGAAGCTCCTCGAGGAAAACCCGCGGATGCTGGACGTCTGGGACATGGATTCGAAGGTCCTCCTCCAGCTCGGACGGTCGGAAGAGGCGCTCGCCGCCCTGAAGAAGACCGTCGACCTCGCCCCCGAGGCCGCGCGCGCGCCGTACCTGCGCGAGGTCGCGAACCTGTGCCTGAGGCTCGGGAAGTGGGACGAAGGCGCGAAGCACGCCGAGGCCCTGCGCGCCCTCGGCGACCCGGAAGCCGAGGACATCGCAGCGCGCGCCGCGCTCGGAAGAGGCGACGTCAAGGCCGCCGAGGCGGCCGCCCGCGCCGCGTACGAGAAGGGCGCCGACAAGACGAAGGTGCGCGGCGCACTCGTCCTGGGCCGGCTCGCCATCCTGCGAAACGACCTCGCGTCCGCGCAGAAGTGGGCCGACGAGGCCGCGTCCCTCTCCGCGGGCGACAAGCTCGTCCAGTCCGGCCTTCACATGCTGCGCGGCGACGTCCTCGCGCGCCTCGGGCGGCCCGAGGAGGCGGAGAGGGAGCTCCTCGAGGAGATCCGGCTCTACCCCGACCGTCTCGACGCGCGGGTGTCGCTCTCCGCTCTCTACGCGTCGGCCGGCCGGCGCGAGGACGCGCGGCGCGCGCTCATCCAGCTCGTCGCGCGCCAGCCCAATCCCGAGGCCTTCCTCATCGCGATGAAGACCTTCCGGGTCACCGAGGATCCCGACGGAGAGCGCGAGATGCGCCGCGAGGCGAAGCGGCTGTTCCCGAAGGATCCCCGTTTCGCGGCGGCGGCTATTTCTTCTTCGGCGGGAGCGTCCCGGTCACGGTGAACGTCGCGCTCGTCTCGACCGTCTTTTTCGACACCTCGTCCGTGATCGAAACTTTCAGGTCGTAGTCGCCCGCCGTCCTCAGGTATTCGCCGAGATTGCCGTCGATGAGCGCCGCGGCCACGTCGACCGTGAGAATGCCCGGCGCCTCCTTCGAGTCCGGGACGGGAATCGGCTCGTCCTTCGGCTGGGGGACGTCCATCGCCGGGGTGCCCTTCGCCTTGATCTTCACGGTGCGGGAGAGACGCACCGTCTTCGTGGCGGGATCCACCGCCGGGTTGTAGACGCGGATGACGAACGACAGGCCGTCCTCCGGGTCGAGCCGCCCGCCCTTCGTCGCGAAGTGATGTCCGTTCAACGTGAAGGCTTCCTCGGACTTGCCCGCCGGTACGGGGACGAAGCTCGACGCGACCACGAGTGGCGACAGGGAGAAGTCCGCTCCCGCCGCCACGACCGCCACCGAGCGCTTCGCGGATGCGACGAGCTTGCCCGAGGCGTCGAACACGGCTGCCGCCACGGCGTACGCGCCGGGAGGCACCGCGAAGAAACGGCCCGCGAGGAATCCGCCGCGGGCCGGGTCGAACCCCGTGACCTCCTCGAGACGCGCCGCGTCAGCGCCGGCCTTGTCCTTGATGAGCATCGCGAGCTTCGCGTCCGCTCCCGGCGCCCCGGCCGAAGCCGGCGCGAAAAGCTGGACCTGGAGGCGGGTCGCACCCTCCCGCCCGGTGATCGGGAAGACGGTCAGGGCCCCTGAATCCTCCTTCGGCAGCATCTCCTCGAGCGCCTGCCGCACGGGCGCGGAAAGGGTCGGGCCTTTCAGGGCCTCGGCGGCCGCGAGCTCGGCCGCCCTCATCTCGGCCTCCATCTCGGCGGCCGTCCGGAAGTGCGGAGGCTCCTTGAGGCCGGGGTTGCGCAGCAGGGCCGTGCGCGCCTTGACCTCCAGCCCCTTCACGGCGGCGGCGTTCCGGCCGGCGACGAAGTCGCTCGCCTCCTCGACCACGAACTCCGCCGTGAACGACTTCACGCCCGCCCAGTCGGGGAGCTGCGCGGCTTCGTACACGAAGGTCGCGATCGCCTCGCCGACCGACGTTCCCGGGTCGTTCGGCGGCGGAATCTGGCCGAGCGGAGCGGTCGGTTGCGGTTTGACGCCGCGCGCTGTCTTCAAGTTCGTCGGCGGGCCGACGAGTACGAAGAGCTTGCCTCGCTCGGTGAGGGCGCCGCGGGTCCGCACCGAGTAGAAGTGCTGGTCGGCTTCCTTCACGCGTTGGTCGAAGGCGACCTTGAACTCGTTGACGGCCGTCTTGAGGTCTGGATCCCGCTTCGCCCAGAAAAGCTGGACGAAGCGCTCGGCGTCCTCGTCCGACGCGATCTTCTTCCAGTCTTTCTGCTCGGCCTCGGTCGCGAGGAAGCTGAATTCCGGGGACTTGTTCCAGGCCTTGTACTTGTCGAGGGCCGCGAGCGACGGGGCAGCCGCGAGCAAGAGAACGAGCGCCAAGGGGACGCGACGAGAGGTCATCGAGAGGGTTCTCCCTTCTTCGGCCGGAGCGATTCGTCGCCCCAACCGGCGATGATAACCGCCTCGGGGTACTGCAACATACGAGGGCACACCCTGGGCCGACGGAACGCACTTGCGCCCCCTCGAATCAGCGTCCTGGTTATGAATCCAACATCTTGGATTAACTGTGTCGGCTTCGCGCCCCCCGCGAGAATTTCTCCCTTTGACTACAGTGCTTTACCTCGGATAGGCTTCCAGCCCTCGAAGGCAGCGGAATTGCACCTGATTTGGTGGGATTCATCACAACCTCGTTCTAAGAACATGTGACGAGAACGAAATGCCTGAGGATTTTGACCGAAGTCATACGAAAGGAGGCCCACCCCCCGCCGGGGTCCGGCGCAAGTGATCTCCGGCGTCCGTGAAGGATCGGTTTCCACGCATTCCCAGCCAACCATCAAATTTTCTTCGAGAGGAGAGGACGAAAGATGAAACACACTTCTCATCCGTTCGGCACGCTGACCCGGGCGCTCGCCATCGCGCTCGTGTCCGTCTGCCTCGTTTCGGCTGCGTCGGCCTGGGCCCAGCTACCGACCGGGACGCTCATGGGACACGTCTCGAGCGACGGGTTGCCGATGCCGGGCGTTTCCGTGACGGCCAAGTCGCCGGCGCTCCAGGGTTCGCGCACCGTCGTCACGTCGGGTAACGGCGATTACGCCATCATCAACCTGCCTCCCGGCGAGTACACGGTCACGTTCATGATCTCCGGCTTCCGCGAACAGACGCTGAAGCAGAGCGTCGGCGCGAGCCAGACGGTCACCCTCAATTCGGCGATGAGCATCTCCGAAGTCACCGCCCAGACGGTCGTCATGGGCCGCGCCGAGCAGATCTCCGAGCAGGCGCAGGCCTCCACGACGTATACGACCGAGCTCCTCGGGAAGCTCCCCACGGCGCGGACGATCGCCTCGGCCGTCAACCTGACGCCGGGCGTCAATGCGAACGGCCCGAACGGAGCCTTCACGGTCTCGGGCGCCCAGTCGTTCGACAACAACTTCACGGTCAACGGCGTCAACATCCAGGACAACGTCCGCGGCACGCCGTTCAACCTCTTCATCGAGGACGCGATCCAGGAGACGACGACGTCGACGTCGGCCATCTCGGCCGAGTTCGGTCGCTTCCAGGGCGGCGTCATCAACACGATCACGAAGTCGGGCGGAAACGCCTTCAGCGGCTCGTTGCGCGTCACGGCGAACAACGACGCCTGGGTGGCCAACACCCCGAAGGACGCCGGCACGGCGCGCGTCCAGGACATCTTCCCGACGTACGAGGCGACGCTCGGCGGGCCCATGTGGAAGGACAAGATCTGGTTCTTCGGCGCCGTCCGGATTCCCAAGACGTCGAACAACTCGCTCACGTTGAGCACCGGGACGGCCACGGAGAACTTCGACAACCCGGGCAGCACGAAACCTGTTGCCGGGCCTGCTTACGTCTTCAGCGCCCTCGAGAAGCGCTACGAGGGAAAGCTCACGCTCTCGCCGTTCCAGAACCATACGCTCACCGGCGGGTACATCTGGATCGATCAAAACCAGGCCAACAACCGGTTCACGCCGCTGCCCCAGTACGACCTGGCCAGCCTCGAGACCCGGCAGCTCCCGCAGAAGCTCCTCACGGCGAACTACAGCGGCGTCATCACCGACAAGTTCTTCGTGGAAGGCCAGTACTCGAAACGGCAGTTCACGTTCGAGAACTCGGGCTCCCAATTCAACGACCTGATCCAGGGCACGGTCCTCCACGACCGGACGGGCGGCGGTTACTACAACTCGCCCATTTTCTGCGCGGTCTGTCCGGGCTCGGCCGAGAAGCGTGACAACGAAGACATCCTCGCCAAGGGGACGTACTTCCTGTCCACGCCCGGGCTTGGCTCGCACAACATCGTCGTCGGATTCGACGACTTCGCCGGCTCGCGGCTCTCGAACAACTGGCAGTCCGGCTCGAGCTACTTCATCAACGGCACCAGGGCCATCTTCAAGGGCGGCGACATCTTCCCGGTCGTCGACGCGAACTCCTACATGGGCTTCTATCCGATCGCGAACGCGGCCAATCCGACCGACACGCGCACGATCTCAGTTTTCCTGAACGACCAGTGGAAGCTGAACAACAACCTGTCGTTCAACCTCGGCGTCCGCTGGGACAAGAACCACGCCAAGGACAGCAAGGGCGCGATCACGGCCGATGACAGCGACTTCAGCCCGCGTCTGGCCGCCACGTTCGACCCGACCGGCAACGGCAAGATCCGCTTCAACGCCTCCTACGCGCGCTATGTCGGAGCGATCCAGGACACGCAGGCGGGCGCGGCCTCGGGCTTCGGCGCACCGGCCGCCTACTATTACGCGTACTACGGCCCCGAGATCAACACGGACCCGAACGCCGCCCTCCTGACGCGCGCGCAGGCGATCCAGGCGGTCTTCAACTGGTTCGGCATCACGGCGCCCAACCAGTTCCCGACCCAGCATGCCTCGGACATCTTTGGATCCGCCGTCCCGGGACTCAACACCGTGATCCTGGGGAGCCTCAAGTCCCCGTCCACCGACGAGTTCGCGGTCGGCGTCGCGGGCAACCTCTCCAGCCGCGGCAGCTTCCGCGTGGACGGCGTCTACCGCAAGGCGGGCCGCTTCTACTCCAACGACACGACCATCCCCAACGGCATTGCGACCGATGCCCAGGGCAACCTGTACGACATCGGCGTCGTCAATAACCTCGACGATCCGCTCTCGCGCAAGTACTACGGCTTGAGCGCCCAGGTCGCCTACCGCCCGCTCACCAGCCTCAATATCGGCGCGAACTGGACGTGGTCGCACACGTACGGCAACTTCCTCGGTGAGACGGCGGGTTCGGGCCCGGTCCAGTCGGCCATCCAGTCGTACCCCGAGTACAAGCAGCTCAGCTGGAACTCGCCGACGGGCGACCTGCTGCAGGACCAGCGGCACAAGGTGCGCCTCTACGCCACGTACGACCTCCCGACCCCGAAGGCGCTCGGCATCTTCACGTTCAGCGTCCTTCAATCGTACGACAGCGGCACGCCCTACGGCGCGGTCGGCCAGGTGCGTTCGCAGCTCTTCGTGACGAACCCGGGCTACGTGCAGCCGCCCTCGGGCCCGGGGAGCCCAACGTACTACTTCTCGGCTCGCGACGCCTTCCATACCGACAACATCAACCGGACGGATATCGCCCTCAACTACTCCAAGAACATCGGGCCTGTCGAGGTCTTCTTCCGCCCCGACGTCCTCAACCTCTTCAACAGACAGGGCCTCGTCATCGTCAACACGACGGTCCTCAATGCCGTGAACTCGGGTAATTTCGCGAACTTCAACCCCTTCACCACCACCCCGGTCGAGTGTCCGCAAGGAACCGCGGGGGCGACGTGCAAGGCCTCCGGCGCCAACTGGCAAAAGGGCGCGAGCTTCGGCCAGGCCACGAGCCCGGCGGGATACCAGCTCGCCCGTACGGTCCGGGCCACGCTCGGAGTGCGCTTCTAGTTTCGGGATAGCTTCCCTTCTCGTCTCGTCCCGAAGGTGGCCCCGGCGGAAACGCCGGGGCCTTTTTTCTTGTCGGGCAGCGCCCTCCCCGAGCTTTGGTAACCTCGCCATGGAGGGCGAGTAACGTTCATGAGCCGGAAAAGGAACCTCTCGAGGATTCACGTCGGCATCCTCGTGGCGAGCGCTTTCGCCGTGTGCGCCTGCCGGCGTGGGGAGGCCCCGCGAGCCGTCGCGTTTCCCAGGGCGCCGGTCGTCCTGATCTCGGTCGACACTCTCCGCTCCGATCACCTTCCGGTCTACGGCTACAAGGACGTCGAGACGCCGGCGATCTCCGCGCTCCGAAAGGACGCGATCCTCTTCGAAAAGGCCTATTCGAACGTTCCCCTCACGCTCCCGGCGCACGCGTCCCTCCTCACGGGCGTCTCGCCGACCGTGCATGGAGTCCACGACAATCTGGGATACCGTCTGGATCCCAGGCAGCCGACGCTCCCCGAGCTTCTCAAGCTGTCGGGATACGCGACCGGGGCGGCGGTATCGGCGGTCGTCCTCTCCGGGGTGAGCGGCATCGCCCGCGGGTTCGACTTCTACGAGGACTCCGTCGAGCCGACCGAGCTCCACGAGGCCCTGAGCCGCGTCCAGCGCTCCGGAGACGAGTCGGAAGCGCTGCTCTCGAAGTGGATCGACGCGTCGGCTTCGGGTCCCTTCTTCGCGTTCCTCCACCTCTATGAGCCGCACCGTCCTTACGAGCCGACAGAGCCGTTCAAGAGCCGCTTCGCGAGCCCGTACGACGGCGAGATCGCGACGGCCGACGCCATCGTGGGCCACTTCCTCGCGCACTTGAAGTCGAAGGGCCTTTACGACAAATCGCTCGTCATCTTCCTGTCGGACCACGGCGAAAGCCTCGGCGAGCACGGCGAGGACGAGCACGGCGTCTTCCTCTATCGCTCGTCCCTCCAGGTGCCGCTCCTCGTGAAGCTGCCGAAGGGACGCGAGGCGATTCCGTTCGCGGGCTCGACCGTCTCGGCGCCCGTCCAGCTCACCGACGTCTTCACGACGATCGGAAAGGCCCTGGAGCTTCCGAGCTTCCCGGCACACGAGGGTGCGCTCTCTCTCGTCGACCTCGCGGACGGCGGGAAGGCGCCCGACCGCCGGCTCATCGCAGAGACGTTCTTCCCGAGGATCCACTTCGGCTGGAGCGACCTCTCCTCGAGCCTCGACGGGACGTGGCACTACATCCAGGCCCCGAGGCCCGAGCTCTACGAGATGCCCTCGGATCCCGGCGAGCTGAAGAACAGGCTCGCGGAAAAGCCCGACGCTCTGCGCTCCCTGAAGGCCGACCTCGAGCGTCACCCGGTTCGCTTCGACGCTCCGGGCGCCGTCGACCCGGAAGACGCCAAGAAGCTCGCCTCCCTCGGCTACCTGTCCTCCGGCGCGTCCAGCACCGGCGGCGCCCTTGCCGATCCGAAGGACACGGTCGGAACGGTCCGGCTCCTGGCCGAGGCGGTGGGGCGCCTTCAGTCGGGGCACGCCGCGGAGTCGATCGCCGTCTTCGAAAAGCTCTTGAAGGAGAACCCGCGCATGTTCGACGTGTGGGAGCTCTACTCGAGCGCCCTCGTCGGCGTGGGGCGGTTCGACGAGGCGCTGGCCGCGCGGCGCAAGATGGTCGAGCTCTCTCCGCCCCAGTCCACTCACGCCCTCCTCTCGGTTGCGAACCTCTGTCTCGAGATCGGAAGGGCCGAGGAGGCTAAGAAGCACGCGCTGCTCGCGAAGGAGCGCGGCGATCCTTCGGCGGACGAGGTGCTCGCCCGCGCGCTCCTCGCTCTTGGAGACACGGCCGGAGCCGAGACGGCCGCACGGGCGGCGTCGAGGTCCGGAAAGACGCGGCGGCGCGGCCTTCTGGTCCTGGCGCGCATCGAGTCTCTCCGCGGCCAGCCTCAGAAAGCCCTGGCTCTCATCGACGAGGCCTCGACGGATGCCTCGGGGAAGAGGATGGAAACCGCCGTCGGGCTCCATCGCCTCAGGGGCGACGTCCTCGCGCGGATGGACCGGCCGGGCGAAGCCGAGAAGGAATTCCTCGAGGAGATCCGGCTCTTCCCCAGGAACGTGGACGTGAGGGTCGAGCTGGCGGTCCTCTATGCGTCGAAGAACCGCGCGCCCGACGTCTATCGAACGCTCGAAGCGCTCGTCACGGAGGTGCCGACGCTGGAAGCGTTCGCCAAGGCCACGAAGACCCTCGCCGTCCTCGGGGACAGGGCCGGCGCCGAGGCGATGCGGCGCCGCGGGCTCTCGCATTTCCCGGGCGATGCGCGGCTCAAGACGGCGTCCTGAGCCCGTCGACGAGCCTCGGTCACGATCCTCCCCGACGCGCCGTGGCGGCGGACGGCCGCTCGCGTGCGAGAATCCGCCGCCATGTGTGACAGGAAGACGCACGGCGCCGGGAGGGGAGCCGCGTGATTCCCGGCCTCAAACGCGACCTCGAAAGCGCGATTTCGGAGGCCTGCCGAAGCGTCTTCGGCGTCGAGGCGCCGCGCGTCGTCCTCGAGACGCCCCCAAAGGTCGAGCTGGGGGATCTCGCTTGCCCCGTCGCGTTCGAGCTCGCGAAGGTGCTGAGACGACCGCCGCGGAAGATCGCCGAGGAGCTGGCGCCGGCCCTTTCCCTGCCCGCGGTGGTCGTCAGACGGTCGGTCGAGGGCGGCGGCTACGTGAATTTCTTCCTGGACCGCCCGCGCGTCTTGAGGGAGATGCTGATCGCGGGAAACGCGGCGCCGGCCCCGCCCTCCTCGGGCGAAAAGCTCATCGTCGAGCACACGAACATCAACCCGAACAAGGCCGCGCACATCGGGCACCTGAGGAACGCCGTTCTCGGCGACGTCCTCGTCGCCACGTTCAAGCGGCTCGGCCGCCGTGTGGAGATCCAGAACTATCTCGACGACACGGGCGTTCAGGTGGCCGACGTCGTCGTCGCGCTCCAGAACGCCGCGGACTTCGTCGAGCCTGAGCGCGCCAAGCGCCTCGGCGAGGAGATCCGGGAGATCCTGGACGCTTACCCCGAGCACGCGCCGGGTGTCGCCCCGCGCCGGCTGGGCGACCTCGCGTGGGACCTCTACGGCCTCGCCGGAAAGAGCTACGCGGCCGATCCCTCGCTCGAGGAGAAGCGCCGGGCCACGCTTCACGCCATCGAGGGGGCCGCCACCGGCCACGCCCAGTCGGACGAAGCGGCCGCTGCGGCCGCGCTCGCGGGGCGCCTTGCCGAGGCAGTCGTGCGCTGCCATCTCCTCACGATGGAGCGGGTGGGTGTGAGCTACGACCTTCTGCCGCGCGAAAGCGACATCCTCGCGCGCCGCTTCTGGGTCAAGGCTCTCGAGCTCCTGAAGGCGGCCGGCGCCGCGCGGCTCGAGACGGAAGGCAAGAACGCGGGTTGCTGGGTGATGCCGCTCGAAGGCGCCCCGGAGTTCGAAGGCATGGAGGACGCCGACAAGATCCTCGTGCGTTCGAACGGAACCGTCACGTATACCGGAAAAGACGTCGCCTACCAGCTCTGGAAGCTCGGCGTCCTCGGGATCGACTTCGAGTACGAGGAGGTTCCGTACCGGGACGTCGACGGTTCACCCGAGTTCCACGCCTCGGACGGCGTCTCGCCCCTCTATCGGACGCGGCGAGACGAAACCGGGTCCGACCCATCGGCCCGCGGGCGTTTCGGCCATGCCTCTCACGTCATCAACGTGATCGACGTGCGCCAGTCCTATCCCCAGAAGGTGGTCAAGGAGGCGGTCCGGCGAGCCGGCTTCCCCGGGGCGGCCGACCGGTCCATCCACTTCGCGTACGAGATGGTCGCGCTGACACCGGTCTCGGCGGAGGCGCTCGGCGTCGAGCTCACGGACGAAGATCGCGCACGGCCTTTCGTCGAGATGTCCGGCCGGAGGGGCCTCGGCGTGAAAGCCGACGACCTCCTCGACCGGCTCGTCGAGAAGGCGAACGACCAGATCCTCGCACGCGCGGGTGAGCCGCCCGAGACGGGCCGGGCCGAGGCGATCGCGGTCGGAGCGCTGCGCGTTTACATGACGCGCTTCTCGCGGAACAAGGTCATCGCGTTCGATTTCGACGAGGCGCTCGCCTTCGAGGGCGACACGGGCCCCTACCTCCAGTACGCGGCCGTGCGCGCCGCGAACATCTTCAAGAAGCTCGAGGAGATGGGCCTCAAGGGGCGCCTCGACGCCGCGGAGATCGACGGCCTCGCGGCGCTCCCCGAGGGCGCGCTCGACGACGGGCTCTGGGACGTCGTGAGGACGTGCTCTCGAACGCTCGAGACGCTCGAAAAGGTGGCTGAATCGCTCGAGGTGTCTCTCCTCGTGCGCCATGCGCTCGCGGTCGCCGCGGGCTTCCACCACCTCTACCACACGCATCCCATCGCGCAGGAGAAGGACGAGACGACGCGCCGGGCGCGGCGCGCCGCGCTCCAGGTCGTCTCCCTCCATCTCACGGACCTTCTGGGCGTCCTCGGCGTGCCGGTGCCGGGCCGGATGTGAGCGTGCCGGGAGGGGACATCGTCTACCGGAACCGCGGGACCGACGGACTGGCCGCCGCCCGGGCCTTCGTCGAACGCGTGGTTGCGGAAGAGTATGGCCCCCTCGTCGGAGACGCCGCCCGGGCCGACTCCGGGTCGAGCGCGGCCGCGTTCGACCCGGAGCAGGACGTCCTCCTGACCGCCGAGCGCGACGGTCGGCTCGTGGGCGTGCTGCTCATAGGCCGCGACGCCGCGGTTCCGGACGCCGCCCGGTTCAACTGGCTGATCGTCGCGGGATCCGAACGGAACGGAGGAGTCGGCCGCGAGCTGCTCTTCCGCGGAATCGAAGCGTGCCGGGAGCGGCGGGTCCTCGTCCTCCGCGCCCGCTCTTTCGCCGCGTCACCCGCCGGCCCTCACCTCTACTGGCTTTACGGATTCCGGGTCGTGGACCTGGTCCCTGTCATGGTCGGCGAGACGACGCGCGAGTCGATCCTCTTCGAGAAGCGCCTGAGCCCTCCCGCGGACTCTGCCGAAACGTAGCAGGCGGGTCAGCGCACCGCGGTGGCTGAAGCCGCTGAAGCCGCCGAGGGCGCCTCGGAAAGCAGGTCCAGGACATCGGCGGTGCCGCCCGCCTCGTCGAGACGGGCCATGACGGAGACGTGCCGCCGCGCCGGGCCGTCGGCCTCGAGGCGAACGCGCGCCCTGGTGTCCGAGCGCACGACGAAGAGCCGTCCGTCCGCGGTGAGGAGAAGAGGCCGATGCGGGGTCCCGTCGAGCCGCGCACCGGGCAGACCGTGAACCATCGCGCAGCGCAGGCACACGAGCTCGCCCTCCACGCGCTGGACCACGTCCGCGAGCGCGACGCCGCGCGTAGCGGCCGGCCCGAAGCGCACGGCCGCCCAACCCATGGCGATTCCGCAGCCCGCGGCGAAAACGATCGTGACGGACCGCGGAACGGCCCGGCGAGGCCTCGCGCGCATGTCGAGGCGGCTCGCAAGGCGCCGGGCGAGCTCCTCCGGGCAGTGGTCTACCGGCCGGCACGTTTTCAAGGTCTCGCGGAGCTTCCCCGACTCGTCGCAACGATCGCGGCAGGCCGGACACTCTTCGAAATGCGCGAGGAGATGCGCCGCGTCCACGAGCTCCAACTCGTCGTCGTGATAAGCCTCGATCAGGAGGCTCGCCGTGCGGCAGTCCATCGTTTCGCCCGTTTTCTCTAACGTTCGCGGCGCCGTCGGTATTCCGACAGCGTGACGGGATCCGGTCCGGTCGAGGATCGGAGCGGACCCCGCTCCGGAGCGGCGAGGCGCGTCCTCGTGGGCTCCTCCGCGCCGAAATAATGGCGGCGGCGGCCGTAATCCAGAAGGGCTGACTCCAGGAGGCGGCGACCGCGGTAGAGGCGGGACATCACGGTTCCGAGCGGCACCTCGAGAATGTCGGCGACCTCGCGGTAGGAGAAGTCCTGCAGGTCGACGAGCTCGACGACGAGCCGGAAATCCTCGGGCAGGGCCGCGAGCGCGTCGGCCACTCCCCGGTCGAGCGTGGCCGAAAGGAGACCGTCCTCCGGAGTCGAGTCGGCCGCCGCTTCGGGCGCCTTCGAGCGCGCGGCATCGAGAGCATCGTCTCCGCCCGCGCCGAGATCGACCTCCCTGGGGCCCACTTTCGCGCGGCGGTAGCCGTTGATGAAGGCGTTCTTGAGGATGCGAAACAGCCATGCCTTGAGATTCGTGCCCTCGGTGAACCCCTCGTAGTGCGCATACGCCTTCAGATAAGTCTCCTGAAGGAGGTCCTCCGCATCCTGCCGGTTCCGCGTCAGCCGGAGGGCGGACCCGTAGAGCGCGTCCGCGTATGGAAGCTCTCCGCTCCTGAAATTCCAGGCTGAGGGGGTCGAGGAGGGCTTGGTGGTTCCGGGAAGGGCCATCTCTGGTTACTCCAGCTTCGCTCCATGCAATACGTAAACCGCTCCACTTCGGCTTCACCCGCATGAAAAAAGGCCCCGGGGACCCCGGGGCCAGACCAGGCATCTTTCTGGAGGAAAGTGACTTACTTGCCGTTGATGACGAAGGCGATGACGAGGGCGTAGATGACGAGCGATTCGATGAGGACGAGCGCCAGAAACGCCATCGCGCGAATCGAGGCACCCGCGCCCGGATTCCGCGCGATCCCCTCGCAGGCGGCGACCGCCGTCCGGCCCTGTGAGAGCGCGCCGCCGAATGCCGCCAGGCCGATCGCGATCGCCGCCGAGAGGTGGCCCCAGCCCGCGCCGCCGCCGGCCTTCGCGGCCTCCTGGGCGAAGGCGAGATTCGGGAGGAGGAGGGCCAGCGCGGTCAGGGCGCCGGCCGGGAGGTTTCTCTTTGACATGTCGGAAACTCCTTTCGTGATCGAGAAAGTCGATTCAGTGAACTCTAGTGTTCATGGGCGGTGGCCCCGCCCAGGTAGACGGTGGTCAGGAGAGTGAAGACATACGCCTGCAGCAGCGCCGTGAAAATGCCCAGCGCCATCATCGGCCAGGGGACGACGATCGGGACGAGGCTCGAGAAAATGCTGCTGGCGGTGTGTTCGCCGAAGATGTTCCCGTAGAGGCGCATGGAGAGCGAAAGCGCGCGCGCGAAGTTCCCGATCATCTCGATCAGGAACATGAGCGGTGCCAATACGAGCATCGGGCCGAGGAAGTGCTTGAGGTAGCCAAACAGCCCGTGCGCCCTGATCCCGGCTCCGTTGAAGAAGAAGAAGCACGTGATCGACAGCGCGAACGTGACGTTCAGGTTCGCCGTGGGCGGCTGCAGGAAGAAGAAGAGTCCGCAGAGGTTGCAGAGGAAGATGAAGAAGAAGAACGACCCGGCGATCGGCAGGTATTTCTCGCCGTGATGCGGGATGTTCTCTTTGATGAGATCGCGGAGGAAGTCGACGAGAACCTCGAGGACGTTCTGCGTCGAGAGAGGCGCGGCCTTTCGGTAGCTCCGGGACACCAGGAAGAAGAAGACGGCGCAGAAGAGGAACACGGCGAGGGCCATCGCGACGTGGTCCGGAATCCAGCCCAGGAGCTCGCCGTGCTCACCGCGGGGCGCGACCCCGCCGACGTGGAAGCCCGAGAGCGCGATGCCGTCTCGCCAGAAGGCCGGCGCGTTCTCGACGGGGCCGAAGAGGCGGGTCAGGAGGG
Source organism: Thermoanaerobaculia bacterium (assembly GCA_041495865.1). Lineage (GTDB taxonomy): Bacteria > Acidobacteriota > Thermoanaerobaculia > UBA5066 > UBA5066 > Fen-183. Next base: position 25,256 of record JBGQDL010000017.1, read on the forward strand.
CGTTGAAGAGCCCGAAGAAGATCGAATGTTCGTGGTGCACGTCGTCCCCGCCCCTACTGGGCTGCCCCCGTCCCGTTCCGGCGTTCGGTCAGCAGCTCGCGGAGCCCGTCGATCACCACTGCGGCGACCACTGTCGAGAGGCCCACGACAACCCACCGGACGTCGGCCGGCAGCATCCGCGAGGTCCCCCAGAGAGCGAGACCCACAAAGGCGTACCGGAGAACGGCCTTGAGCCCGAATTTCCAGTCGAATCGGGCTGGCGCACCCGGTGCGGGCGCCTTGAAGCGACCGACGAGATCCGACAGCCAGAGCGCCGAGACGATAGCCACGGCCGCTCCGAGAGTCAAGGCGACCGCTGCCTGGAAACGGCCGAGCGCCGCGAGGGCAGAGGCCCCGAGAAGACCCAGGATCGTCGCCAGCCGGAAGAAGCGCGGGTTCGGCCAGGAAACGGCCGGCACAGCCTCCACCGTCACTCCCCGGGTCCCTTGCGGTCTCCGGCAATCGTCCCCGACTCCCGATAAATCTGCCGGAGACCCGCCGCGACGCCGACGAGCCCGAAGGCGATCGTCAGGACCGGAAAAATGCCGAAGAGCCGGTCGCCGAGGTATCCGAGGCCCGCACCAGCCGCGATGGCCGCGGGAAGCACCCAGCCGAACGTGAGGACGTCGCCGAGGAATCGGCCCGGGTTCGAGCCGCCGGAGGGCGGGTCGTCGCTCACGGCCCGAAGGGCAGGAGGCACGTCCGGGCGAACTGCACGAACGGTCCCGGCAGGATCCCCATCGCGAGCGTGCCCGCCGCGCAGAGCGCGATGGCCGCCGTCGCCGCGGGCTCGTCGCGCCAGTGGAGCGAGCCTTCGCCCTCGACGAGATACATCGCACGGGCGATCCGGAAATAGTAGAAGAGCGAGACGGCGGACATGAGCACCGCGAGGAGCGCGAGCCAGAACCAGCCCGCCTTCATCGCCGCCGAGAACAGGAAGTACTTGCCCACGAATCCCGCCGTCGGCGGAATTCCGGCGAGAGACAGGAGGAAGACGAGCATCGCGGCGGCCAGCCACGGATTCTTTCCGGCGAGGCCGTTGAAATCGTCCACGCTCTCGCCGGCGTAGCCTTTCGACTCGAGCAGGATCACGAGGCCGAAAGCTCCGAGATTCATGAACGCGTACGCAAGGAGATACACGAGGATCGACCAGAGTCCGATGCCGCTCGCATCCCGGTAAGCGAGGAAGCCGAGGAGCGCGTAGCCGGCGTGCCCGATGGACGAGTAGCCGAGAAGCCGCTTCACGTTCGACTGCATGAGCGCGCCGACGTTCCCGACGACCATCGTGAGCGCCGCCGAGGCCGCGACGATCGCCGACCAGTCGCCGGCGCGCGGGCCGAATCCCACGAAGAAGATACGGGCGAAGATCGCGTAGGCCGCGATCTTCGGTCCCACAGCGAAGAACGCGGAGATCGGCGTGGGTGCGCCCTCGTACACGTCCGGAGCCCACACGTGGAAAGGCGCCGAAGCGATCTTGAAGAACATGCCGCAGGCGACGAGGATGATGCCGACGACGAGAAACGCCGGCGGCGCAGGCAAGGCGAGCGCCGCCGCGATGCCCGCGAGAGAGAGCGTCCCCGCCGCCCCGTAGACGAGCGAGATGCCGTAAATGAGGACGCCCGACGAGAACGCCCCGAGCACGAAGTATTTTGCGGCCGCCTCGAGGGACTTCGTCTCGCGCTTGAAATAGCCCGCAAGGACGTACTGCGAGAGTGCCATCAGCTCGAGCGCGACCACGATCGATGCGAGGTGCGTTCCGGAAGCCATGAAGAGCATCCCGACGGTGGAGAAGAGGAGGAGGCCGTAGTACTCGCCGCCCGGGTAGGGCGACGAACCGACGAAATGCAGCGAGAACAGGATCGTCACGATGACGGCGAGAAGCAGGATCGCCTTGAAGTAGAGCCCGAAGCGGTCCATCACGAACATGCCGCCGAACGCGCTGCGAGGAAGCGTTCCCGAGGCCCCCGCGGAGACGAACATCAGGAGGCCCGTCAAGGCCAGGGCACCGACCGAGAAGAAGGCGAGGCCGCGCTCACGCTCGCGGCTCACGAACGTCGCCCAGAGGAGGACGAACGAGGCCGCCGCCGTCAGGAAAAGCTCCGGCAGGATGAGGAGCGTGTCGCCCGCGGGAAACGGCACGGCCTACTTGACCCCCGCCACGGCGGCCACTGCGGCCGGCGGCCCCGCTGGCGCCCGGGACGCGAGCCGCGGCGCGGTCTCCCGCGCCAGCCGGCGCGCCTCCGGCGCCGAAACGGCCACCACGATCTTTTCGGCCGACTTCGCCGTCATCTCGAAGAAGGGCTTCGGATAGAGGCCGATCCAGAAGCACATGACGATGAGGGGCGCGAGCGTGAGGATCTCGCGCAGGTTCACGTCCTCGAGGCCCTTGTTCTTCTCGTGCGTCAGCTCGCCGAAGAACACGCGCTGGTAGAGCCACAGCATGTACGCGGCTCCGAGGATGACCCCGAGGCTCGCCCACGCCGCCCACCGCCAGTCCGCGAGAAACACGCCCGTGAGAATCGTGAACTCGCCCACGAAACCGTTCAGGAGCGGAAGGCCGATCGACGCGAGGAGCACGACCATGAAGAGCATCGCGTAGACGGGCATGACGCCCGAGAGGCCGCCGTAGTCCACGATCATGCGGGTGTGCGTTCGCTCGTACACGATGCCGACGAGGAGGAAGAGCCCGCCCGTCGAGAGACCGTGGTTGATGGACTGCAGGATCCCGCCTTGGATGCCGGCGTTGTTCAGGGCGAAGAGGCCGAGCATGACGAAGCCGAGGTGCGCGACCGACGAGTACGCCACGAGCTTCTTCATGTCCTTCTGGACCATCGCGACCATCGAGCCATAGACGATGCCGACGATCGACAGGACCGCGACCCAGCCCACCGTCGTCAGCCCGAGGAACCGCGCGTTCGAAGCGAGGGCGTCGGGGCAGAGCGGGAGCGAGAACCGGATGAAGCCGTACGTCCCCATTTTCAGGAGGACGCCCGCGAGGATGACCGAGCCCGCCGTGGGCGCCTCGACGTGCGCGTCGGGCAGCCACGTGTGGAACGGGAACATCGGGACCTTGATCGCGAACCCGAGGAAGAACGCCCAGAAGAGCCAGAGCTGGAGATCCGGGGGGATCGACGACGCGATCGCCTGGAAGTGGACGATGTCGAACGTCGCGGGATTCCCGAGGCCCTTCCACCACAGGAAGCCGGACGTGTTGAAGAAGTAGAGCGCGATGATCGCGAGCAGCATGACGACCGAGCCCGCGAGCGTGTAGAGGAAGAACTTGATCGCGGCGTAGAGTTTGCGCGGGCCGCCCCAGATGCCGATGAGGAAGTACATCGGCACGAGCATGACTTCCCAGAACACGTAGAAGAGAAAGAAGTCGAGCGCGCAGAAGACGCCCACCATTCCGGTTTCGAGGAGGAGGAGAAACGCGTAGTACTCCTTTTCGCGCTTCGTGATCGCCGAGAACGACGAGTAGACCGAGATGAAGGAGAGGAGCGTCGTGAGGAGAATCAGGAGCGCCGCGATGCCGTCCACGCCGAGGGAATACTTCGCGCCGAGGGAGGGGATCCAGTCGTGTGTCTCGCGGAAGAAGAAGTCCCCGGACCTGCGGAACCCCGCGAACGTCCAGAGAGGCAGCGACAGCAGGAACTCGGCGCCCGCGAAGAGGGTCGTGACCCACCGGATGACCGAGGGTTTCCCGCGCGGGACGAAGAGCACGACGAGCGTTCCGACGACCGGGAGAAAAATGAGGAGCGAAAGGAGTCCGTTCATTCGCCGTCCTTCACTTCAGGAGGAGATAGAGGCACACGAAGCCGAAGATGCCGACGGCCATCGTCAGCGCGTAGTTCTGGGTTCGGCCGGTCTGGGCGCGGTGCATCCCGCGGAACGCGGCCTGGAACACGTTCCCCAGGCCGTTCACCGCGCCGTCGACGAACGTTCGGTCGAACCATGACGACACGTTCGAAAGCCCGACCGCGAGGCCGGCGGCACCGTTCGGGATGAGGTCGACGACCCGGGCGTCGATCTCCCAGAGCAGCCGCCCGCCCTTCTTGACGAGGCCCTCCACGAAGACGGCTTCGTAGAATTCGTCCACGCGGTACTTGTCGCGGACGAGGCGGTAGAAGCCGCCGAAAGAGGACGCGATCCTCTCCGGCATGGCAAACGGGTAAGCGCCGGAATAGAACGAAACGGCCAGGAAGATTCCCAAAAAGGCGATGACGACCGACGTGACCATCAAGCCGAGCTCGGTGGAGTGGGCGATCTCGTGCAGATGCGGCTGCCATCCGGCGGCCAACGGAGTGATGACCGGCTCCAGGAACCTTTCGAAGGAATTCTCTTTCCCGAGAATGAACTTCGGGATGCCGAGCCAGCCGACCACAACGGCGCCCGCGGCGAGCACGTAGAGCGGGCCCGTCATCGACACGGGCGACTCGTGGACGTGCTGGAGCTGCTCCGCCGTGCCGCGGAACGTCCCGTAGAACGTCATCTTGATGAGCCGGAACATGTAAAAGGCCGTGATCCCGGCCGTCAGGACGGCGAGAACCCAGAGCACCTCGTAGCCCGCGCCCCACGTCTCGGCGAGGATCGCGTCCTTCGAGAAGAAGCCCGCGAGGCCGGGCACACCCGCGATCGCGAGCGTCGCGATGAGCATCGTGAGGAACGTGTGCGGGATCAGCTTCCGGAGGCCCCCCATCTTCGTCATGTCCTGCTCCCCGGACAGGGCGTGGATGACGGAGCCGGATCCGAGGAAGAGGCACGCCTTGAACCACGCGTGCGTGAAGACGTGAAACATGCCCGACGAAAAGGCGAGCGCGCCGCAGCCGAGGAACATGTAGCCGAGTTGCGAGACCGTGGAGTACGCGAGGACCTTCTTGATGTCCGTCTGCGCGAGGCCCATCGTCGCGGCCAGGAGCGCCGTAGCGCCGCCCACGACCGCCACGACGAACGAGGCGTCGTGGGTCAGGAGGCCGCCAATCGTGGCGTGCTCGCCCAAAACCTTGATCGCCCACTCGTGCGAGATGCGGAAGAAGACGTTGCAGCGCGCAACCATGTAGACGCCCGCCGTCACCATCGTGGCCGCGTGGATGAGCGCGGAGACGGGCGTCGGGCCGGCCATCGCGTCGGGGAGCCACACGTAGAGCGGAATCTGGGCGCTCTTGCCGCACGCCCCCACGAAGAGGCACAGGCACACCGCCGTCAGGAGGCCGCCCGCCGCGTATTTCCCCGGATCGCCGGCCGCGAGCGCGAACATCTGGTCGAAGTCCACCGTGCCGAAGAGCGCGAAGCACCCGAAGATGCCCAGGACGAACCCGAAGTCGCCGATGCGGTTGACGACGAATGCCTTCTTGCCGGCGTCGGCGGCCCACGTCTTCGTCCAATAGAAGCCGATGAGGAGATACGAGCACAGCCCCACGCCCTCCCAGCCCACGAAGAGGACCGGCAGGTTTGCTCCGAGGACGAGCGTGAGCATCGCGAACATGAACAGGTTCAGGTACGAAAAATAGCGGCCGTAACCCGGATCGTGGCCCATGTACCCGACCGAGTAGACGTGGATGAGCGTTCCGATGAGCGTCACGAAGAAGAGCATGAGCGCCGAGAGCGCGTCGATGCGGAACGCGGCGTCGATCGCGAGCGCCTTCGCGCCGAACCACGTCGCGTTCTCTCCCATCGGCAGCCACGTCCAGAACGTCGCGACGACACCCTCGTGGCCGTGCGTCTCGCCCCACCACGCGAAGATGGCGAGCATCGCCGCGAGGAATGAAAGCGCACAGGCCGCCGTGCCGACGATCGTGTGCAAGCCGGCGAACGGGATGTCTTCGTGGTCCCCGTGACCGTGCCCGCCGCCGTGCCCCGCGTCGTGGCCCGCCGCCTGTGCGCCCCCCGGCGCGCCGTGCCCGTCGCCGTGTCCGTGGGGACCCTTCGGGGCGTCCTTCCCGCCCAGCTTCGAGTGCGCGGCGAGATACAGGAGCCCGTTCACGAGGAACCCGAGCAGCGGGAAGACGGGGATCCAGGGCAGGATGGCGGCGGCTGTCACGGGCTATCCCTTCAGCTCGGCCGCGTCGTCGAGGTTCACGGACCCCTTGAGGCGGTACATCGAAATGATGATCGCGAGGCCGATCGCGGCCTCGCCGGCGGCTAGGGTGATGACGAAAACCGCGAAGAGCTGCCCGTTGAGGTCGCCCATCTGGCGCGAGAACGCGATGAGGTTCAGGTTCGCGGCGTTGAGAATGAGCTCGATCGACATGAGAACGGTCAGCAGATTGCGCCGGATCAGCACGCCCGTCACCCCGATGGCGAAGAGCAGGAACGAGAGCGCGACGTAATGGGTGACGCTGACCATCAGTCGACGTGCTCCATCGTCCGCTTCCCGAGCACGACCGCGCCGATCATCGCGACGAGCAGGAACACCGACGCGATCTCGAACGGCAGCAGGTAGTCGCGGTAGAGACCCCACGCGACCGCCTGGCTGTTTCCGGCGACCTCCTCCGTGACCGGCGCCGAGACTTTCTTCCCGTTCACGACCTCGGTCACGTTTCGGGTGATGGAGGTCGAGGCGAGTCGCGTCGGGTCGGCGGGCGCGCCGGCGTCGGACAGCCCGCGCACGCGCGAGGAGGCGACCACGGTCCCGCCCACGATCGCGAGAAGGAGAATCCCCGCGAGGAGGCCCGCACCGGCCTGCGTGTGCACGAAGGGCTGGCCGGCGGTGCGCCGGATGTTCACGAGCATGATCGTGAAGAGGAAGAGCACCATGATGCCCCCCGCGTACACGAGGACCTGGACGGCCGCGAGGAACTCGGCATGCGCCATGACGAAGAGCGCCGCGACGCCGAGGAACGAGAGGAGGAGGAACAGCGCGGAGTGGACGGGCTGGCGCATCGCGACGACGCCGACGGCGCCGAGGACGACGAGCGCCGCGAAGAACCAGAAGAAGAATGCCTCCGTCACCCCCGCTCCCCCTGCTCGACGACGGTGAACGGCTTGACGTTCTCGTCCCACTTCACCAGCTTCCGGATGTCGAGGTAGAGCGCCTCGTGCCGCTCGTACGTCCCGAGCTCGTAGGTCTTCGTCCGGAGCCAGATCGACTTCGGGTTCGTCGGGCACGCCTCCTCGCAGAGGCCGCAGAACATGCAGCGCTTGAGGTCGACGTCGAAGCGGTCGAGGACCTTCTCGTTCTTGCCAGCCTCGTTCTTCTCGTTGTGCCAGTCGATGAAGATGATGTTGATCGGGCACTCGATCGCGCAGAGCGTGCACTTGATGCAGCGCTCCTCGTCCAGGCGGAACATCCCGCGGAACCGGTCGCTCGGCTCGCGGGCCGCCTCCGGGTACTCGACCGTGTCGGCCTTCCGGAAGAGGTGCCGCCCGGTCATCCTGAGGCCGGCGAAGATGTCGAGGAGGAGGACGTCGTCCCAGAAGCTCATGTCAGGCCTCCGCCGCCCGGGCGCCCGCGGGCGCCGGAGCCGTCTTCGCCGCGGGCGGCTTCGCCGCCTTGAGCCGGGTCACGATGAGGAAGGCGCCGGCGGCGACGACCCAGAGGACCGTGCCGAGAATCCTCAGGCCGCGCGTCCCGCCGAGCGCCGCGAGCGCGACGAGGACGAGGTTCCCGAGGGAGATCGGGATGAGGGTCTTCCACCCGAGCGCCATGAGCTGGTCGAACCTGTAGCGCGGGAAGGTCCCGCGGAACCAGATGTAGACGAAGAGGAAAGCCGCGACCTTCAGGACGAACCAGAGGATCCCTGGGATCAGGTCGAGGAACGCGAGGGCCTTGACGCTCGGGAAGGGCCGCAGCCAGCCGCCGAAGAACAGCGTGGTCGCGACCGCCGAGATCGTGATCATGTTGGCGTACTCGGTCAGGAAGAAGATCGCCCAGCGGAAACCCGAGTACTCGGTGTGGAATCCGGCGACGAGCTCGCTCTCGGCTTCCGGGAGGTCGAAGGGGATGCGGTTCGTCTCCGCGACCCCCGAGACGAAGTACAGGAGGAACGAGACGAGACCCGGGAGGATGAACCACATGTGATGCGCGCGCTGCGCCTCGACGATCTCGACGAGGGAGAGCGAGCGCGCCATGAGGATCGCGCTCACGACCGCGAAGCCCATGGGGACCTCGTAGCTGATGAGCTGCGCCGCCGAGCGGAGACCCCCGAGGAGGGCGTACTTCGAGTTCGACGCCCAGCCGCCGAGGATGATCCCGTAAACCCCGATCGACGTGATCGCGAGGACGAGGAGGAGCGAGACGTTCAGGTCCGCCGCGTACCACGCCGTCGTGATCTTCCCGAGGCCCGGAATCCGCAGCGTGAACTCGGGACCCCAAGGGAGGACCGCGAAGACCGCGAGGCCCGGGACCATCACGAGGACCGGCGCGAGGAAGTGGATGAAGTGTTGCGCCTTGGCGGGGACGAGGTCCTCCTTCGTGAGGAGCTTCACGACGTCCGCCACGAACTGCAGGATCCCTTCCGGCCCGACGCGGTTCGGGCCCTTGCGCACCTGGAGAAACGCGAGCGTCCGCCGCTCGATGTACGTGAGGACACCCGCGGCCGTCGCGACGAGGATCACGACGACGACGGCCTTGACGGCCGGGATCAGGAAGTACCTCAGGACGCCGTCGGAGATGTCCATGTCTACCTGTCGACCTCGCCGAGGACGATGTCGATCGTGCCGATGATCGCGACGAGGTCCGAAACCATGTGGCCCCGCGCCATCTCCGGCAGCGCCTGGAGGTTGATGAAGCTCGGCGGCCGGACACGCAACCGGTAGGGCTTGTTGCCGCCGTTCGAGACGAGGTAGAAGCCGAGCTCACCCTTCGGGGACTCGACGCTCGCGTACGCGTCGCCTGCTGGCGGCTTGATGACGCGCGGGACCTTCCCGCGGATCTCGCCGGTCGGATTCGCCGTCAGCCAGTCACAGCACTGCAAGAGGATCCGGCGGCTCTGGCGCAGCTCGGCGATCCGCACGAGGTAGCGATCGTACGTGTCCGCGTTCTGCCGCGTCGGAATCTCGAAGTCGAGCTCCGGATAGCATTCGTAGGGAATCGCCCGCCGGATGTCCCACTTGAAGCCGGCGGCGCGCAGAGGCGGGCCCGTGACGCCCCAGGCGATGCAGCGGTCCGTCGTGAGGATTCCGACGCCGATCGTCCGCTGCTTCCAGATGCGGTTCTCGGTCAGGAGCTCCTCGTACTCGTCGATCTTCGAGCCGAGGTCTTCCGTGAACGCGCGGAGCTTCTCGATCCAGCCGGGCGTCAGCTCCTCCTCGAGGCCGCCGACGCGCATGCAGTTGAGCGTGAGGCGCGCCCCGCAGTAGTCCTCGAAGAGGTCGAGGATGACCTCGCGCTCGCGGAACGTGTAGAAGAAGGGCGTGATCGCGCCGAGGTCGATCGCGGCCGTCGCGAGCCAGAGGAGGTGCGAGGAGATTCGCTGCATCTCGTCGAGGACGACACGGATGTACTGCGCGCGCTTCGGGATCTCGAGGCCGAGCAGCTTCTCGACCACGAGGACGTACGCGTGGTTGTTCGTCGCGGCCGCGACGTAGTCGAGGCGGTCCGTGTGCGGGATCACCATCGGGTAGGTCTCGGTCTCGAACAGCTTCTCGGTGCCGCGGTGGAGGTACCCGATGTCCGGGCGCGCCGAGACGATCCGCTCGCCGTCCACCTTGAGGACGATGCGCAGGACGCCGTGGGTCGACGGGTGCTGCGGCCCGAAGTTGAGCTCCATTTCGCGGAGCCCGAGCATCGTGTCGCCCGAGTCCCCGACCGCGCCGACGGTGCCGACGATCTCGCTCACGAGACGGTCTTCCGGTTCTTGTCGTCGGGCGCGGGTCCGCCGCCCTCCGGATAGCGGTCCGGGTAGATCGCGGCGCCCGTGTCGATCCCCTCGACCGGGAAGTCCTTCCTGAGGGGATGGCCCTGGAAGCCGTCCCACGTGAGGATCCGGCGGAGATCGGGGTGACCCTCGAAGGAGATGCCGAAGAGGTCGAACACCTCGCTCTCCATCCAGTTCGCGGTCTCCCACACACCGGACACCGTCGGGCAGAGGACGCCGTCCTTGACGCCCACCTTCAGGCGGATCCGCTCGTTGCCGCGAGCGAAGGAATGCAGCCAGTAGACGACGTCGAAGCGTGGATCACGTTCCTTCCAGTCCACGGCGGTCAGGTCGACGAGGAACGTGAACGTCTCGGCGTCGCGCAGGTGGCGGCAGGCCTCGACGAGCTTGCCGGGTGCGACCTCGACCGTCGTCTGGCCGACCATCTTCCTCGCGGAAACGACCGCGCCGGACACGGCCGCCGCGAGCGCGGCGACGAGGGGCTCGCCCATCGCGTCGACCGGGGCCGGGACCGGCGCCTTCGCGGGGGCGGCCGGTTTCGCGGGCGCGGCCGCCTTCGGCGCTGCTGCGGCAGGCGCGGGGACCGCGGGCGCCGCTGCCGGAGCGGGCGCCGCCGCCGGAGCGGGTGCTGGAGGTTTAGGAGCTCCGGCCTCGTTCTCTTCGTCAGCCAACGGCCGGCTCCTCCGGCGAGCGCCTCACGACGCGCATCTTCTGAATCTTCTTCTGAAGTTCCATGAGGCCGTAAAGGAGAGCCTCGGGCCGCGGCGGACAGCCGGGCACGTAGACGTCCACGGGCACGATCCGGTCGACGCCCTGCGTGACCGCGTAGCTCCGGTACGGGCCGCCGCAGGTCGCGCAGGAGCCCATGGCGATGACCCACTTCGGATCGGCCATCTGGTCGTAGAGGCGCTTGATGATCGGCGCCATCTTCTCCGTGACCGTGCCGGCGACGATCATGAGGTCGCACTGGCGCGGCGAGCCGCGGAAAACCTCGGCGCCGAAGCGCGCCATGTCGTGGCGGCTGTCGACGACGGCCATCATCTCGATCGCGCAGCACGCGAGGCCGAACTGCATCGGCCAGAGCGAGTTCTTGCGACCCCATCCGATGACGGAGTCGACGGTGGTCGTGAGGACGTTGTCCGGGAGCGAGTTCTCGATCAGGCCCACGAAAGAGCCCCCCGCCGCCATGCGTAGACGTACCCGACGACCAGGATCACGAGGAAGACGAGCATCTCGACGAGGCCGAAAAGCTCGAGCTTGTGGTACATGACCGCCCACGGGAACAGGAAGATCGTCTCGACGTCGAACACGACGAAGAGGACGGCGATCAGGTAGTACCGCACCGAGAACCGGTGGTCGAAGGCCTCGGTCGGCGACGCGACGCCGCACTCGTAAGGAGCGAGCTTCGTCGGCGTCGGCTTCGAGGGCCGGAGGAGCGACATCGCGGCGAGACCGGCGACCGGTACGATCGCGGCCATGATCGCGAAGTACAGAATCGGCAGGTAGGACGCCATGTTAGGCATTCTGACGAAGACTCCTCCAGACCGCTCCGCTCTCGCGAAACGCCCTCGCGGCGATTCTCTTTCCGCGTCTCATTGAAGTCAATCAATGCGAATGCACTACTGGAGAGGCCACGCGAGGAGGGCGTCCTTCACACGCGAGCCACGAGAAGCGACCAGGACGCGAATCGACTCCCCCATCCCGCCCGGCTGGACGAGAGCCGCGGCGGCGCGGCGATCCGACTCGCTCGCGGCGTCGGGAGGAGCGGCGGCGTCGGTCGCGAGGTCCTCGAAGATCCCCGCCGAGGCGAGGACGCGTGACTGGCTCACGGGCCCTGCGACGTCGAGACCCGTGCTCGCGAGCGCCTCGGCGAGCTCGGTGAAATCCACCCACGCCGTGAGGTCGCGGCCCCCGGGCCCGGACAGGACGTCACGCGTGACCGTGTGCGCGAGGAACGCCTCGAGCGTCCCGTTCGGGCGGGCCGCCGAGTAGAGAGCGCGGGCGCGAGCCCCGTAGTCGAAGACGAGGAGAAGGCCGGAAGAAAGACGCGACGCGAGGGCCGAAGCGAGGCTTGCGGCGCCGGAGCGAATCTCGAGCTTTTGATTCCTTAGAAAGTGAATACCCCGGGCCTGGAACCGCTCGAGCAATTCAGTGCCGTCTGCGCACTCCTCCAGCGCCCACACGAAGCCCTCGCCGCCCGGCTCCAGTGTCACGACGCGCTCCAGCAGCTTTTCACCATCGAAGAAAAGCGCCCTCACCGGCAGCGCATCGAACAACTCGTAGCACACGACGAGTCCGGAGAGAGAAGACCCGGGGATTTCTTCGAATGAGGGGAGCCAGGTTGCGCTGGGGCACTTCTCGGCGCCGATGCCACGGCGGTTGGCGGACCGCTCGACCCCTACGAGGCGGAACTGCTCGCGGACACCCCAGTCGCGAAGCGCGGCGTCTGCGGCCTGGAGGAGTTCGCCCTCTCCGGCTCCAATGTCCACGAGGTCGACAACGCCGCCCGCCGCAGGGCGGCTGCTCGCCGCGCGCCGCCATGACGGTGTCCCCTCTTCCCCATTCTCAGAAATCTCCTCTTCTCTTTTCCCCTCTTCCCACAGTCTCCGCGCGATCCTCGCCATCGTCCGCCCGAACGCCGGATGCCACGAGGGGCCGGTGACGAAGTCGCCGCCGCGGCCCACGCGCCCTTCTCTCTCGTAGTACCCGCCCTCCGGGTCGTACAGCGCCGCTTCCATGAACCGGTCGAACCGCAGAGGCCCTTCGGCGCGGATACGCGCAACGATCCGGTCGTGCAAGCGCATCATCGCCTCGAGACTAGCAGCCGGTCTAGAATTCCGTGCCGCATCGAGGAGGATCGAACACGTGGCTTACGGGATCTCCGAGACTCAATCCGGACTCACGATCACGTTCGCCGCGAAGACGCGCGACGAGCTCTACCGCGACGCCGTCAAGGCCGCCCTCGAGGCCGCGTACGGCGGCACACCGCCGGCCGGCGCCTCCGACGGGCAGACCTGTCCCGTGCAGGGCGCCGGGCTCGCGGAGGGTGAAATCCTCCGGACATTCGTAACGGAGTGCTTCGAGGCCGCGCGCCGGGCCCCGGGGACGCTGCACGCCCCGCGATGGCTCGCCTTCGACGAGGGCCGCGTCACCGCGAACCTCGCCTTGTCGACGCCGAAGACGCCCGCCCGCGAGCTCGATCCGGCGCTCCATGGGGCCTTCGAAACGGCGGGGGCGTTCCCCGACTTCCGGGCGACGCTCGCGTTCAGCGTCCCGTCACGCTGACGGGACAGCCGCAGCGGCCTCCCAGAGCGCCTCGTCGAGGTCCGCGGGCGCCCTCAAGCGCTTCTTCGCTTGACGAAAGCGAGGGAGACCAGGAGCAGGGCCGACGCCGCCGAAACGAAGAGTCCCGCCGTCAGGCCCGGCGGCCAGTAGCGAAGCAGGACGACATGCCGTCCCGCAGGGAGGCTCACGGATTGCGTGAAGCCGTTCGCGAGCCGAACCTCGGCGCGTTCCCCGTCGACCGTCGCGCTCCAGCCTTCCCAGAAGGGAGTCGTCATGGCGAGCGACGCGGGGGTCGCGGAGTCCGTCACGAGCCGCCTGAGGCCCGCACGTTCAGCGAGGTCGGACGCGACGCGGCCAGAACCGTCCGCCATCTCGAGCCTCGCGGGCGGGCGGGCGTCCACGACCCGATACAGGAACGGCCCGTTTGGCCAGGCCGCGACGGGCTCGAGTCCCGGAGCGGATACGGCGGCGTCCGCCAGCATGGCGGTGATGCCCGAGGCCGCAAGGACGGGCACCCTCCGCGCCCAGGGCAGACCCTCGACGAACGCCGCCACGCGCATCACGTCGGCGCGTGCGAGAGAGTCGAAGTCGAGGTGGAAAGGAAGGGGAATCCCGAATCCCGCGGCCGTGTAGCGCGCGAGGGTGTCGAGGTTCTTTTTCGCGAGCCACACGACGTCATTCGAGGGGGCGGACACGTGGACGACCCGTCCCTCGGGAACGCGGTAGAGCGACCCGCCGCCGACGGCCCGGCGGACCTCGGCGAGGATTCGGGGAGGATCCGCGAGAAGCGCGCGGGGAGCCGTCGGATTCAGGCCTCGCGACGCGGCCAGGAGATCCGCGGCGACCAGCGCGGCCAGCGCCCACGCGGCGCTCTCCCGCAGGAAGACGAGGAGGAGCGCAAGCACGCCGCTCACGAGGGCCGCGTGCCCCAGGGAAACCGCGACGCCGCCGCGCGGAACGGCGTCGGAGGGAAGGGCGAAGAAAGAGAGCGCGACGCGCGACGCGAACCCGGAGCTCGTCGCTTCGACGGCCGCGAGGCCGGCCAGGATCAGGGCCGCGAGTCCGACCCCCGCGGCGAATCGAATGCGGAGCGATCGGTCCGCGGTCGCGATCCGCGCGGCTCCGGCGCCCGCGAGGATCGCCAGAGGCAGGGCGGCGGCGCACACGAGCTTGACCGGATACCGAAACACCCGTATCGGGACGGCCGCCGCGAGGGCGGGGAGACCTGGCAAGTTGCGGCCCAGCGCCAGGAGCAGGGCGACACCGGCAAAAACCGCCATCAGCCGGCGCTGCACGACCGGGGGACCGGCTCCGCCCTCGCGGCCCAAACCGGCGAGCGCAAGAACGGCTGTCCCCATGCCGAACGAGAGACTCAGAAGATAGGGGAAGCCCTGATCCTCGAGGTTCCGCCCCCAATAGTCGGCATCAGAGAGCGTGTCGACGCGCCCGAGCAAGCCCGGCAGGACGAGCTCCGGCAGGCGCCTCGGGTCGAGGGACCACGCGAACGCCGAGGCTGCGCCGAGTCCCCGTCCCCTCGCGGTGTGTTTCAGGAGCTCGAGCGTCGGCAGGATCTGCACGGCGGCGAGACCCGCGGTCGTCAGGGCAAGGCCCGCGAGCAAGGCGACGCGGTTCCTCCTCGGAATCTCCGAGGCGCCGTCCGGAAGGCTCCAGACGGCGAGAAGCGCGAACGTGAAGACGGTCAGCTCCGGAAACCCCGCCAGGATCTGGAGGCCCCCGGCGCACGCGGCAGCCGCGAACCATCGGGCACGCCTCTCCACGAGAAGGAGGTGCCAGAAGAGGAACATGAGCGGCGTCCACGGAGCCGCGAGCAGGCGGTTCAGGAGATTCACGAGCGAGAGACTCGGACCGCAGAACTCGTATGCGAGCGCGGCGACGAGGGCCGCCGGGGGCTTCAAGTCCAGCGCGCGTGCGAGGACATACGTCGCGATTCCCGCGAGAGCCAGGTGGAGAACGATCTCGAGGTTGAAGGCGGCGAGCGGCGGCAACGCGAGGTAGAGCAGGTTCCCCGGGTAGAGGGCCGTGTTATTGACGTTCGCCAGGAGAGGCTGCCCCCCGTGAAGCGTCGGATCCCAGAGCGGCAGGCGTCCCGACGCGAGACTCTGCGCGACCTTCAGGCGCTGGAAAAAGAAGAAGAGGTGCAGATCCCGGAAGAAGAACGTCTCGAAAAAGAGCGGACGCCAGAAGATCAGCCCCTGCAGCGAGACGAGCGCAAGGAGCTCAGGCTCGCGAAGCGTCGCCCGAAACGACCTCACGCCGGCCGCGCGGCCGCCGACTCGTGCCGGGCCTTGTCGAGGTCGGCGTCCACCATCATGTTCACGAGGCCGTCGAACGTCACCTTCGGCGCCCAGCCGAGCTCTCGCCGCGCCTTCCGGGCGTCGCCGAGGAGGAGGTCCACCTCCGCCGGGCGGAAGTAACGCGCGTCCACGCGCACCCGCGCGGCGCCCGTCTTCGCCTCGACGCCCGTCTCGTCGGACCCCGAGCCGGTCCAGCGGAGCGCCCTCCCGGCCCGCGCGAACGCGCGGTCGCAGAACTCGCGCACCGTGTGCGTCTCGCCGGTCGCGACGACGTAGTCGCCCGGCTCATCCTTCTGGAGCATCAGCCACATCGCCTCGACGAAGTCTCCCGCGAATCCCCAGTCGCGCTTCGCGTCGAGGTTGCCGAGATAGAGGACGTCCTGCAGGCCCTGCACGATGCGTCCGGCCGCCCGCGTGATCTTGCGCGTCACGAATGTCTCGCCCCGCCGCGGAGACTCGTGGTTGAACAGGATGCCGTTCGACGCGTGAAGGCCGTAGGACTCCCGGTAATTCACCGTGATGCCGTGGGCGTACGCCTTCGCGACACCGTACGGCGAGCGAGGATGGAAGGGCGTCGTCTCCGTCTGGGGCATCTCGGCGACCTTTCCGAACATCTCGGATGAGGAGGCCTGATAGAAGCGCGGGCGGAACCCGAGCTCGCGGATCGCTTCGAGGATGCGCGTCGCGCCGACGGCCGTGACTTCCGCCGTGTATTCCGGCACGTCGAAGGACACCTTCACGTGGCTCTGGGCGCCGAGGTTGTAGATCTCGTGCGGCGTTGAGACGCGCAGGACGCGGTTCAGCGAGGACGCGTCGTTCAGGTCGCCGAAGTGGAGCACCAGATTCCGCCTCGGGACGTGCGGATCCTGGTAAAGGTGGTCGAGGCGCCCGGTGTTGAACGAGGAAGACCGGCGGATGATCCCGTGGACCTCGTAGCCCTTCGCGAGCAGAAACTCGGCGAGATAGCTGCCGTCCTGGCCCGTGATTCCGGTGAGAAGCGCGCGCCTCTGGATGTTCGTCATCCCGGCGAGTCTAGCCGAGCCAAACAAAGACAAGGGCCCGGACCTTTTGGGTCCGGGCCCTTCAAATATCCCGGCAGCGTCCTACTCTCCCACGCAGTTTCCCGCGCAGTACCATCGGCTCCGAGGGGCTTAACGGCCGTGTTCGGAATGGGAACGGGTGGAACCCCCTCGATAAGGCCACCGGAAACTCTATTTCTCGACCGAGCTTCCGTGCAGAACCGGGCGATCAGCGGGCTTCCTCGCGAACGTCTCTGACGACTCGCACCTGGAGAATTTTATGGCCAAGCCGCACGGACGATTAGTACCGGTCAGCTTCGCGCCTTGCAGCGCTTCCACACCCGGCCTATCAACGTGGTCATCTCCCACGGTCCTTCAGGGGGCTTGCGCCCCGGGGAAATCTCATCTTGGGGTCGGCTTCACGCTTATATGCCTTCAGCGTTTATCCAGACCGAACTCCGCTACCCGGCGTGTGCCGCTGGCGCGACAACCGGTGCACAGGAGGTTCGTCCAACCCGGTCCTCTCGTACTAGGGTCGGGGCCCCGCAAATTTCCTGCGCCCACACGAGATAGGGACCGAACTGTCTCACGACGTTCTGAACCCAGCTCACGTACCGCTTTAACCGGCGAACAGCCGGACCCTTGGGACCTGCTTCAGCCCCAGGATGCGATGAGCCGACATCGAGGTGCCAAACCTTGCCGTCGATGTGAACTCTTGGGCAAGATCAGCCTGTTATCCC